>JBBQBL010000322.1:0-1500 GCA_038317805.1 Micropepsales bacterium | reverse complement strand
ATCGCCATTCATCACCGCCCAGGCCAAGGACGTCTCACCGGTCGTGTCCACGGTGTTGACGGGTGCTCCCCGCTTCACGAGCGCGATCGCATCGGCCTTGAGGCCGTTCCGCACGGCCGTCAGCAGCGCGTCGCCGGATGGCTGCTGCGCCTGGACCGTGCCCGCGAACAGGCTGAGGAATATACCGGCCAGAAGCATCATGCGCGTGCGTGTCATGGCTCCCCCTCGACCTGTTTCTTCTGGAACGGCGCGGAATGCACGATGCCCAGCACTATATCAGCAAAACGGTAGTTGCCCGCCCTGGTCTGGTTGACGATTCCGCGCACCGTGGGCTGATCCAGGGCTTCCAGCGGCCGGCCCAGCGCGTAGGTCATCATGCGCGCGATGGTGGCGCCCACAAATACCTCCGGGCTGGCCGCCAGGTTCTGCTTCAGCCCGGCCGGGCCGGTGAAGTTCAGGCCGCTGACCAGGTCGGCGCGGGCATCGATCGCGGTGCCGGAGCCAGAGTCCGTGTCGCGCCAACGTCCCATCACGTCGAAATTCTCGAGGCTGAAACCATAGGGGTCCATGCGCGAATGACAGGTGGCGCAGACCGGATTGGCCCGGTGGCGCTCCATCTGCTGGCGGATGGTCAGGACCTTGCCGTCCTGAGGCGCGGCATCCAGCGGCGGCACGCCCGGCGGCGGCGGGCTGGGCGGCGAGTTCATCAGGTAGGTCAGGATCCACTTGCCGCGATAGACGGGCGATGTGGTGGCGGGGTGGGAATTGGGCATCAGGAAGGCCCCCATGCCCAGTATGCCGCCGCGCGGTGAACCGGCGGGGAACGTGACACGGCGGAATCCAGGACCCTTCACGCCTGCGATGCCGTAATTGTCCGCCAGCCTTTCATTGAGGAAGGAGTAGTTGGCGGTCAGCGCGTCCATCACGCTGCGGTTTTCCCGCATGACGGACTGCAGGAACAGCCGCGCTTCGGTGGCAAAGGCATCGCCCAGGGCTTTGTCATAGGCGCCATACGCCGCCGTGTCGGGCGTGAAGCCTTCCAAGTCATGGTCGCTGTTGCGAATGCCCAGCCATTGGCCGGCAAAATTATCGATCAGCGCGTTCGACTTCTGGTCGGCCAGCATGCGCCTGACCTGGCCGTCCAGGACGGCGCGATTGCGCAACTGCCTGTGCGCGGCGAGATTGAGCAGCGCATCGTCGGGCGGCGCGCTCCACAGGAAGAAAGACAGCCGCGAGGCCAGCTCGAAATCATTGACGGCGAACGTCTGGCCCGGCTTGGCGCCGGCGGGATCGAACTCCAGCCGGAACAGGAAAGCCGGCGATACCAGGATGTCGCGCAAGGCCACCGCGATGGCAGAGGGGAAATCATCCCCGCCGGAGCGGCTCTGGCGGAAGGTGGCGGCGAACGGCTGGACGTCCCTGGCGCTGACATCGCGCCGCCAAGCGCGCCGCAGCAGGCTGGACAGGATGCGGCTGGCGCAACGACCTTCCTGCGCCCTC
>JBBQBL010000321.1:0-1539 GCA_038317805.1 Micropepsales bacterium | reverse complement strand
GGCCAGCTAAAATGTCATGGCCCGCAAATGCGGGCCATCCAGCTGACGCATGCTGGCCGTCACCAGTTGGCCGCAGTTCTATCTTTGATATTTAAGCCGCACCAACTGGATGGCCCGCACTCCGGCGGGCCATGACACTTTGGGTCAAGTTAGAGAATCCGGTGTGATCTCGTGCGTCTTGCCGCAAAATTCGCAGCGGGCGCGGATGACGCCGTCGGGATCGGCCAGGCTGGCGCGTTCTTCGGGCGCATTGCTTTTCAACACTGTGGTGATGCGGTCGGCATCACAGTCGCAGCGGAACACCACCGGCTCGGGCGGCTGCACGCGCACTTCGTCCTCGTGGAACAGCCGCCACAGCAAGGTCTCGGGCGCCAGTGACGTGTCCACCAGCTCCAGATCTTCAACGGTTTTCAGCAGGATCGACAACCGGTCCCAGTCGTCGGACCGGCTTTCCACACCAGCCTTGGCGGCGTCCGGCGTCATCTGCAGCATTATGCCGCCGGCGCGCCATTGCGGAGTTTTATCGCCTGCCACATAGAGCGGCGCAGCCGCCAGCTTGATCACGGTGGGAAGCTGCTCGGACTGGGCGAAATAGGTTTCCGCCGAAGTGCCGATGCCGTCCTGCGAAAGCTCGACAATACCCTGATAGGTCTTGCCGCCTTTCTTTGGCTCGATGGTGATGGCCATGACGCCTTTGCCCGCCAGGGTCGCAAAGTCCTTCTCCGCCAGCGCCTCGAAGCGCGTCTTGTCCAGCCGGGCATAGCCGCGCACGCCGCGAGCCCGCGCTCGCCGGGGCACTACGCTGTCGCTAGTGCCTTTTTCCGGCTCGACATCGGCGCCGTAGTAATCGGCGGTGATCAGATCCAGCGGACCGTCGCCCTTGGTCTGGACGGTCAGGCGGCCGTCCAGCTTCAGCGCGGTGCCCAGCAGTGCGCCCAGCGCCACCGCCTCGCCCGCCACACGGGCAGCGGCTTCCGGCAGGGCATGGGCGCTCAGCGCCCGCGCCGAGGCGGCGTCCAGGCGGACCAGACGCCCGCGCACGCCGGCCTTGGCGATATCGAACGGCAGGACGAAGTCGCCATAGGGCGACGCGGGTTCCATTTTGTCAGGCATGAACCGCTATATGGCGCTGGCCGGGTGGCTTTTCAAGAAAGCGCCCAAGCCAGGATCGCCTTCTGGGCATGCAGGCGGTTCTCGGCCTCGTCGAACACCACCGAGCGCGGCCCGTCGATCACCGCATCGGTGACCTCGTCGCCGCGATGGGCCGGCAGGCAATGCATGAAGATGGCGTCCTTCTTGGCCAGCTGCATCAGCTCGCTGTTCACCTGGAAGGGCTTGAGCAGGTTCTGGCGCTTGGTGGCATTGTCGTCGCCCATCGAAACCCAGGTGTCGGTGACGACGCAGTCCACCCCTTCGGCCGCGGCCAGCGCGTCGGTGGTGAAATGCACCAGCCCGCTGGGCGCGGCCCAGTCACGGGTTTCCTGGTCCACCGTCAGATCGCGCGGGGATGCCACGTTCAGCGTGAAGCCGAACTTCACC
>JBBQBL010000320.1:0-1578 GCA_038317805.1 Micropepsales bacterium | reverse complement strand
TGCCGGGAGCAATGTAGTGCCATTCCACGCCACGCTCTTCCTGCCATGCCAAGATGGCGCGTGAGGTGAACTCGGTGCCGTTGTCGCTGACCACCATGCACGGCGCCCCGCCGCCGCCGCCTAAGGGGCCGAAACGAAAGGCCAAGAAATGAGCCGGAAGCGATCTGAGGTCGGTGAAGCGGTGAATAGCGCGCTGGAGATGATTAGGGCCCTAACGCAGCGATACACCCCCGCGCAGCTAAGCCGGGCATGGCGCGACCATATCCCGTCGAAAATGCCGACGCCGCCCGTCCCAGAAAAGACGGCGCAAGATTGGGAGGCGGAGGAAAGGGACAGGCGCGCTAAAGCGGCGATGTATGCAAAGCAGGGACGCAGGGAAACCGCTGCACACTGGGCGGCTTGGGCCGATGAAGCTGCTGAAAATGCCAGAACCCTGCGAGATCAGAAAATATAGGTAGATATATCAATATCTTGTGCTCGGTTTGCCAAATGCATAGTTCCCTGAATCCGGGGGTGCCGACGGGGCCGCATACCGCCCATGCCGGCCGGTGGCGGGGTTGTAGGACCGTCACGGAAAGCAGATAAACGGGGCTTCCCAGCCTTGCTTTGTATTTTTATTTCAATCCGTACCGGGGCGTTAGGCGAAAGCCGGACCGCCCCTCAACAAGGCGTCCGACGTCAGCCGGAACGCCTTCCAACCAGAGGAGTCGTCCCGTGTTCCCGGCTTTGCTTCCCACCTATAACCGGACGGATGTCGCATTCGTTCGTGGCGAGGGTTCCTACCTTTTCGCCGAGGATGGCAAGCGATACCTGGATTTCGGGGCGGGCATCGCCGTCAACGCCTTTGGCCACGCCAATGCCCGGCTGGTCGCGGCACTGACCAGGCAGGCGGGGCTCCTGTGGCACACCTCCAACCTCTACCGTGTGCCGGGCCAGGAAAGCCTGTCCAAAAAGCTGGTCGCCAACACCTTCGCCGATACGGTGTTCTTCACCAATTCGGGCACCGAGGCGATCGAACTCGCCATCAAGATGGCGCGGCGCTACCACTTTGCCGGCGGCCATCCCGAACGTTTTCACATCGTCAGCTTCGAGGGCGCCTTTCACGGCCGCACCTATGCCGCCATCAATGCCGGCGGCAATGAGAAGTATCTGGAAGGCTTCGGCCCCAAGATGCCCGGCTTCGACCAGATTCCGGCCGGCGATATCGCGGCGGTGAAGAAGGTTGTCGGTCCGCAAACCGCCGCCATTATCATCGAGCCCCTGCAAGGCGAAAGCGGCGTCAAACAGATGGCGCCGGATTTCCTCAAGGCCCTGCGCAAGCTTTGCGACGACAATGGCATTCTGCTGATCTTCGACGAGATCCAGACGGGCCTGGGCCGCACCGGCAAGTTCTTCGCCTATGACTGGCTGGGCATCACGCCCGACATCATGACGGTGGCCAAGGCGCTGGGCGGCGGTTTCCCCGTCGGCGCGGTGCTGGCCACCGCCGAGGCCGCCAAGGGCATGACCGTGGGCACCCACGGCACCACCTATGGCGGCAATCCGCTGGCCATGGCGGTGGGCAATGAAGCCATCGAC
>JBBQBL010000319.1:0-1613 GCA_038317805.1 Micropepsales bacterium | reverse complement strand
GATGGATGATGCCGATCCGCTGGGCTACGAGGCGGGCGCGGTGTCCGATCTCTTGATCAACCAGGTTTCACCGCCGGTCTAAAGGAGTGTCCATGTTCAATCGCCGCGCTTTCACACAGATTCTTGCCGCTTTCGGTGTTTCGGCCGCCTTGCCCGCCTGGGCCCAGGCCAAGACGGTGGACGTCACCATGAAGCAGTCGCCCAAGATGCGCTTCATCCCCGACACGGTGAACATCAAGGCCGGGGATACGGTGAAGTGGACCAACCCCTACAACATCTCCCACACCGTGACCTTCGATCCGTCCAAGGCCGCAAACAAGGCAAACGCGGCTTTGCCCGCCGGCGTGGAGCCCTTCGACTCCGGGCCGGTCGAGGAAGAGGGCACTTTCAGCCACACATTTACGGCAAAAGGGACGTATAAATACGTCTGCGTCTATCACGAAGACATGGGAATGGTCGGCACTGTCATTGTATCCTGACCCAAGCCGGTCCAAAGGGAGATCGCCATGATCCTGCAAAAGCGTCTTATGGTTTGCGCCTCGGCCCTGGCCGTCATGGCGGGTACGGCAATGCCGGCAGCGGCGGCGCCCTGGGTGCGCGGCTATGTCGTCGGCCAGTATGAATATGCCTTTCGTTATGGCGGCCGCGCCGACTTCACCCGCGGCGCCGAGATCGAGCCGGGCGTCGATTGCCCGCATGGCGCCTCGACCCATTTCGCCAATGACGTGAACACCAAGATCGCGGTGCAGCGGCAGAAATTCCGCAGCCAGCAGGAAATTGACTGGATCGCCAAGCCGCCAGGCCTGGACCAGGTGCGCGCGCCGGTGCTGACGCGCTTTCATATCTGGAACCGCGCAGTCGCCTATCGTGGCTACAAGCGCGGCATTGAAACCTATGTGAACCCCTGGGCGGCGGAAGATCCGGGCCAGCCCCAGGTCACCAGCCGCATCGGTGATGGTTTCAACCTGGACGGCAAGGTCAAGGCCGCCGACTTCGTCAGCCCCGATGGCGAAAAGGGTATCGACAACAATCTGTACCGGGCCTGGGGCTGCGATGCGCCCTGGCGCGGCAATGGCAATGCCACATTGGACCTGCGCGCCAACGACAAGATGCAGGACGGCCTCTATACGATGGTGATCCGCGTCTCGGGCAACAAGGATCCGATGAACGACGACAATGCCACGCTGGAAATCGGCTATTCGCCGGACAAGCTGGTGAAGGATGCGCGCGGCGGCATCTCGGTGGATTATTCCTATCGCATCCTCAGTACCTCGCAGTACACCAAGCTGAAGGCGAAGATCAAAACGGCGTGGTGGAAACCGAGCAGGTCGAACACCTGCATTCCCCGCGCATCGCCTGGTTCTATGACCAGACCGGCGACGCCAATTTCTCCAAGGGCAAGATTCGCCTGAACATGTCGCCCGACGGCCTGTCGGCCACCGGCCTTCTGGCCGGCTATCGCGACTGGCGCGAGCTGTACACCGAGAATACCTTCGCCCAGGACGGCGGTCAGCAGGGTATCCGCGAGCACGAAGATCATGTCTCGCTGTATTACGCCCTGCGCCGCAATGCTGACGGCATGTACAATCCCAAGACCGGCAAGAATGACGGCA
>JBBQBL010000318.1:0-1636 GCA_038317805.1 Micropepsales bacterium | reverse complement strand
CCTGGGATGGGCGGGATCGGCCAGGTCGATCACCGTCACCTTGTCGTCCGGCGCGGGATTTTGCGGATCGGCATCCACATATTTCTGCGCCGCGGTGATGATGGCGAACTTTTCGCCCGCCCCCACCGCGATGGCATTGGGAGAGCCGATCATGGCGGCGGGAATGTGTACGCTGCCGATCACCTTGGGCGGATAATGTCCCATGTCCAGCACATCCACGCTGTCGGGGGTGCGCGGAGTGGGGTCGCCCTTGACGATCTGCTTGCCGTCATTGGCCGACAGCATCAGGCCTGCATGGGCGGCGACGGAAGACAGAAGCAACGCCGCCAGCGTTGTGATGCGTATCATTGGTCCGGACATCCGCTGCCATATTCGTTGAACGCCATGATCGAAGCGTTCATCCGATCCCTGGCTTTCTTCTTGTTGTTCTCGGACACCAGTATCCGGTGATTTTCAATGGTCACCAGCGCCAGTGCGACGGGCCTGTCCGCATCAGCCCTGGATTGGCGGGCGGCAACAAAATCGCGGATGCAGCGCTGATAGGTGTCGGACAAGGCGGCGTAGCGCTTGGTCGCCGCCATGCCGGCCACGATCTGTTCGCGGCTGGCGACCAGGCCATTGATGGGAGCCGGCATTTGCGGCGCCGTGCAATTGTCGCGGGCAAAACTTTGCCCCACCCAGGCCGGATCAGGGCGGCTGTCCACCACCTCGCCCGACTTGCAGATGGCGGCAAAGGATTTTCCATCGGCCGGCGGCGGCTTCGCAACCACCTGCGGCTGGGGCATGGCTTTAGCCACCAGCAACACGCCGGGTGCGGCAAGCGCCGCAAGAAGCCCGGCGCCGATAGCAATGCGTCTCACCATGAAAGCCGCCTTACTGACTGACAGGACCCCCGGCATTGATCACGCTGCCGCTGACGACCTTCTGCTTGATCAGCGAGCTCAGCTTCACCATGCCCTTGTAGACGAACTTCTGCACCCGCTGACCGCGATAGGTCTCGGTGGTGTAGATGTTGCCCTTGGAGTCGGTAACAATGGAGTGCACCGCATAGAACTGCCCGGGACCGCGGCCGCCGCCGCCGAACGAGTACAGTTCCTTCATCGTCTGGCGATCCAGCACATGGATCTTCTCGTTGGCGCCGTCTGAGATATACATGAACTTCTGCGCAGGATCGCGGCTGAAGGCCATTTCCCACATCGAGCCGTCACCCTTGGTGTTCACCTCCATGGCGAACTGCTTCACATAGGTGCCGTCGGTCTTGAAAACCTGGACGCGATTGTTGGTGCGGTCGCAGGCATAGACCAGCCCGTCATTGGACGGCTGGGCGCAATGCATCGGATTGCCGAACTGCGGCGAGTTCACGTCGTAATGCGGGATGGGCGTGTCGTCCGGCTTGTGGCCATAAGCGCCCCACATGCGCTTGAACTTCAGCGTGGTGGCGTCCCACACCGACACGCGCTTGTTGCCGTAACCGTCGGCCAGGAAGATTTCGTTATCCTTGAAACGGATCTGGGCGACGCCGCGCACATTCTCGGTGTCCAGGCTGCCCTTGCTGCCATTGGCCTTGCCGATCTGGCCCAGATACTTGCCGTCGGGCGTGAACCGCAGGATGAAGCTGTCGTGATACTGGCCGACC
>JBBQBL010000317.1:0-1638 GCA_038317805.1 Micropepsales bacterium | reverse complement strand
GGAACCGACGGACCGCTTTTGCCGCTCTCGGACTGTTCTTTCTCCTGCTGGCATTGCTGCCATCTGTCAGTGGCATACTCCACAATCACGCTCTCGCGGTGTTTTCGGCATTCTATCAGTCCGGTGCGCTCGTCTTCGGTGGCGGGCATGTGGTTCTGCCGTTGTTGCAGTCGGCCGTTATCCCGACAGGGTGGGTATCGGGCGCCGACTTCCTGGCAGGCTATGGCGCCGCCCAGGCTATGCCGGGTCCCCTGTTTTCCTTTGCGGCCTATCTGGGCGCCGTGATGACGTCCGCGCCCAACAACCTGGTGGGCGCAGCCTTGTGCCTTGCGGCTATCTATCTGCCGTCTTTCCTGCTGGTCATCGGCGCGCTTCCCATCTGGGAAGCCGTCCGGCACCATCCACAGGTCAGGGGCGCACTGAGCGGCGTGAACGCCGTGGTGGTGGGGCTGCTGCTGGCGGCGTTTTGCCGGCCGGTCTGGGCCTCCGCCGTTCACACCCCCGGCGACCTTGTATTGGCCCTTGCAGCCTTCGGGTTGCTGACGGCGGTCAGCATACCCTCCTGGGCTGTCGTTATTCTCTCCGTCCTTGGTGCCGGACTCTTTGCCGCCATATGATCGGCTGCCTGGCGGTGCCTATTCGGCGGCTTTCAGCCTCTTGGCCGGGGGCGGGTTTTTCAGCAGCGGCTTGAGATACTGGCCGGTGTAAGATCGCGGGTTTTTGGCCACCTCTTCGGGCGTGCCGGTGGCCACGATCTCGCCGCCGCCATCGCCGCCTTCGGGACCCAGATCCACGATCCAGTCGGCAATCTTGATGACTTCCAGATTGTGCTCGATCACCACGATGGTGTTGCCGGCGGCGACCAGTTCCTGCAGCACTTCCAGCAATTTCTTGACGTCGTGGAAGTGCAGGCCGGTGGTGGGCTCGTCCAGGATGTAGAGCGTGCGCCCGGTGGCGCGGCGCGACAATTCCTTGGACAGCTTGACGCGCTGGGCCTCGCCGCCTGAGAGCGTCGTGGCCTGCTGTCCGATGGAGATGTAGCCCAGGCCTACGCGCTTGAGTGTTTCCAGCTTCTCGGCTATCGACGGAACCGCCTTGAACAGTTCGGCGCCGGCCTCGATGGTCATGTCCAGCACATCGGCAATGGAATGGTCGCGGAACTTCACTTCCAGGGTTTCGCGGTTGTAGCGCTTGCCCTTGCAGACGTCGCACTGGACATAGACGTCGGGCAGAAAGTGCATCTCGATCTGGATGACGCCGTCGCCCTGGCAGGCCTCGCAGCGCCCTCCCTTGACGTTGAAGCTGAAGCGGCCGGGCGCATAGCCGCGCGCCTTGGATTCCGGCAGCTCGGTGAACCAGTCGCGGATGGGGGTGAAAGCACCGGTATAGGTGGCCGGATTGGAGCGCGGGGTGCGGCCGATCGGGCTCTGGTCGATGTCGATCACCTTGTCCAGATATTCCAGCCCTTCGATACGGTCATGGGGCGCTGGCTGTTCGCGGGCCTGGGTCAGTTTCTTGGCCGCGGCCTTGAACAGGGTCTCGATGGTGAGGGTGGACTTGCCACCGCCCGACACGCCGGTGATGCAGGTCAGCGTGCCCAGCGGAATTTGCGCGGTGACATTCTTGAGATTGTTGGCG
>JBBQBL010000316.1:0-1645 GCA_038317805.1 Micropepsales bacterium | reverse complement strand
GGAATCGGGCCTGGATTCGCTGTGCTTCGCCATCATCGTGGCGCGGCTGGAAGATCAGCTGGGCGTGGACCCCTTCACGGCGTCGGAAGACGTCTATTTCCCCGTCACCATGGGCGATTTCATCAAGTTCTACCAAGATGCCGCCCAAGGTTGATGTGAGACCCAAGACCCTGCGGGACGCCATCGCCGGCGGCGGGACGACCTTGCTGTCGCGCGAATTGTCGGTGGCGCTGTGCGGCCATGGCCGCTGTCTGGATGCTGACCTGTCCGGCGCCAATGTCCTGCTGCGCACCTCGAACCAGTTGTTCGCCGCCCTGGGGCTGATCGAGCTGGACGGCGTGGCCGCCCGCATCGTCATCGCCCCGCCGGATGTGAAGCCCGAACATCTGCAGTCCGTCATCGAACGCGCCGGGATCACGGTCGTGGTGAGCGATGATCCCGCACTGGCGGTGGACGGCGTGCGGTTTGAACGGTTGCATCTGCCCGATGCGGGCGACGCGATCCGGCCCTCGCACAAGACCGAATGGGTTCTGTTCACCTCCGGCACCACCGGCCTGCCCAAGATGGTGGCGCATACCCTGGAAGGCCTGAGCGGCGCGATTCAGCCTCCCACCCAGAACGATATTGTCTGGGGGACCTTCTACGACATTCGCCGCTATGGCGGCCTGCAAATCCTGTTGCGCGCCCTGCTGGGCCATGCGTCGCTGATCCTGTCGGACGCCCATGAAGACGTTGCGGATTTCCTCACGCGTCTGGCGGAACATGGTGTCACCCATCTCACCGGCACGCCGTCGCACTGGCGCCGCGCCCTGATGAGCCCGGCCAATGCGGCCATCGTCCCGCGTTATGTCCGCCTGTCCGGTGAGATCGCCGACCAGGCCATCCTGGACAGTTTGAAGGCGCGCTTCCCCGATGCCGCCCTGGGCCATGCCTATGCCTCTACGGAAGCCGGCGTGGGCTTTGAAGTCACCGACGGGCTGGAAGGCTTTCCCGCCGCTTACATCGGCCGTCCCGGCGCTGTGGAAATGAAATTGGAAAACGGTACGTTGCATGTCCGCTCGCCCCGTACTGCCAGCACCTATGTCGGCGGTGACGATGCGCTGATGACGGATGGCTGGGTGGATACCGGTGATATGATCGAGCAGCGGGGCGAGCGTTTCTATTTCGTGGGCCGCACTGGCGGAATCATCAATGTCGGCGGTCTGAAGATTAATCCCGAGGAAGTAGAGGCGGTGATCAACCGCCATCCCGGCGTGCGCATGTCGCGCGTTTCGGGCCGCAAAAGCCCCATCACCGGCGCTATCGTCATCGCCGATGTGGTGTTGAGCGACGTGGCCAACGACAACGCCACCTTCAAGCAGGCCATCCTGGAGGCCTGCCGCGAAAAGCTTCCGGCCTTCAAGGTTCCCGCCATGCTGCGTTTTGTGCCGGCGATTGCACTGACCGCCGGCGGAAAGTTGAGCCGCAATGGATAGGCGCAATGTTCTGATCAGTGGTGGTACGCGCGGCGTCGGCCTGGCGGTTGCCCGCAAGCTGGCCACGGACGGCTACCGCGTCTTCGCGCTGGGCCGCAAGGAAAGCGACGAACTGGTCAAGGCGATCGCGGAGTTCGACGCCGGCGTGATGAACTTCGTGCCGTTCGATC
>JBBQBL010000315.1:0-1963 GCA_038317805.1 Micropepsales bacterium | reverse complement strand
GAGATTGCGCGCCGCCTGCGAGCCACGGCCGAAGGCGTCGCCCACCAGGCCGGGATGGCGTTCGGCGATGAAATGGCCTTCGTGATGGGTGACGATACCGGCCGCTTCCTGGCCACGATGCTGCAGGGCATGCAGACCCAGCACCGAAAGCGCGCCCGCATCGGCATGGTCGAAAATGCCAAAAACGCCGCACTCTTCATGCAGCGTATCGTCGTTCCACATATGATCGCTATGGCCGGTCATCGGTTGCCGTTTCCGCCGGTCTCCACGAGCTTGTCTAGCGCCTGGCGGTCGCCCGCGCCATAGGATTTCGCGGCCTTGGCTGCGCTCTTCTGCTGCACCGGTTCCCGCGTGGTTTTGGGGACACTATTGGCTTTTCCGTTTTCGCGGATCAGCTCTGCCATGGGATCATGGCGGGGTGACATGTCTGGGGCCGGCGTGGCGGTTTTTTGCTCAACTTGCGGCGGCGCCTGGCGCACCACTTCATGCCGCTCATAGCCAAACTCGTGGGAACGATCGGGAACCACTGATAGCAGCACATCGGCAGTGGACTGCACCACCGGCAGCAGCCGCGCCTCGGTCACCCAATGGGGATGCTGGCGGATGGGCACGAAATAGGTGAAGGCCAGATAGGCCAGCCCGACCAGCACCAGGCCCCGCACCACGCCGAAGGCGACGCCGGCGGCGCGGTCCAGCGGCCCGATGGGAGAATTTTTCACGCTTTCGCTGAAACGATGGCTCATGAATGCCAGAGGAATGAAAACCGCCAGGAATACGGCGGCATAGGCCAGGAGCGAGGCCAACCAGGGCTGGTCCACCAGGCCGCGCGTCAGCGGGATCACATAGGGGCCGAAATAGAGGCAGGCAAAGGCCGCCGCCACCCATTCAAAGACGGTCAGGGTTTCCCAAAGAAATCCGCGCCACGCCGCATAGCCCGCCGACACGATGATGATCAGCACGATCAGGCAGTCGAGGAAGGAAACCGACAGGTTCATGATTCGAGTTTAGCACGCCGGGGCTGGGGCTCAGGAGCGAATCTGAGCAGGTCCGCGACGCTGGTAATCTCGGTTAACGTCAGGCCCGCCGCGCCGGCCTTGGTGCCGGCGGGGACGAAAGCGGTCTTGAAACCCAGCTTGGCGGCCTCCTTCAGCCTGGCATCGGCCTGGGGCACGGGCCGGATGTCGCCGGACAGGGAAATTTCCCCGAAAAACACGCAGTCGCGCGGCAAAGGCACTCCGCCAAAGGATGACACCAGCGCGGCGGCTGCCGCCAGGTCGGCGGCGGGCTCGCCGATTTTCAGCCCGCCCGCGACGTTCAGATAGACATCGGAAGCGCCGATTCCAACCCCGGCGCGGGCGTCCAGCACCGCCAGAATCATGGCCAGCCGCCCGGTATCCCAGCCCACCACGGCGCGGCGCGGTGTCCCGTACGAGGTGGGCGACACCAGCGCCTGGATTTCGCACAGCAAGGGCCGCGTGCCTTCCAGCCCCGCGAACACCGCGGTGCCGGGCGAGACAGATTTGCGGTCGCCCAGAAACAGCGCGCTAGGGTTGGCGACTTCCGCCAGCCCCGTGCCGGTCATTTCGAACACGCCGATCTCGTCGGTGGCGCCGAAGCGATTCTTGGTGGCGCGCAGCACCCGGAAATGATGGCCGCGCTCGCCTTCGAAATAGAGCACCGCATCCACAAGATGCTCCACCGCCTTGGGGCCCGCAATCTGGCCGTCCTTGGTGACATGGCCCACCAGGATCAGCGCCGCGCCGGAGGACTTGGCATAGCGCACCAGATCGAAGCTGGCGGTGCGCACCTGGGCGATGGTGCCTGGCGCCGCATCCAGCGCGCCGGTCCACAAGGTCTGGATGGAATCGATGGCGATGATGGCCGGCGGCTTGCCCTTTTCCAGGGTCGCCAGAATGTCTTCGACACAGGTGGCGGCGCCCAGCATCAGCGGCGCATCGGCCAG
>JBBQBL010000314.1:0-2026 GCA_038317805.1 Micropepsales bacterium | reverse complement strand
GTGCGCCGCTACCGCAAGCTGCAGCGCAAGCGCATGCAGCGCGAAGGGCTTCTTCCGCGCTAAGATGCCGGATCAGATTTTGAAGAAGCCGCCCCGCCCCTAGCGGGGCGGCTTTTTATTTGGTCGCACGGGCGGCGGCTTAGCTTCGCTCGCCTACCCGTCGCTCTCCGGATCGGCTTTTTTGTTTTTGCGGGTGACGTAATAGGTCGCCGCCGCGCCAACCGCCGCCGCGCCCAACAGCAGCAGCACTCCCGTCGGCCCGATCACGGCGGTCTTTTCCGCTAGGTCCGTCGCCACGATGGCGACTTCATCGACCGCCTGTTCGGCCTGGGCGCGTTTTTTCCGCCAGAACTTCATGTGCAGCCGTCGCAGACCGCCACTTCGACCGTGACATGGGACAGGTCCGGATACTGGCGGCGCAGGGTGGCCTTGACGGTCTCGGCGCTGATCGCGTCGGGCGAAATCAGCGACACGATCAGGCCGCGATGGCCCGGACCCAGCCGCCACAGATGCAGGTCGGGAATACGCGCCTTGAGCTCGCTTTCCAGAAAGGCGCGGATTTCATCGGACTGTTTGGGGTCGGCATCGGCGTCCAGCAGCACCATGGCGCTGTCGCGGATCAATCCATAGGACCAGGAGGCGATGACCAAAGCGCCGACCAGGCCACAGACAGGATCGAGAATCCCAAGGTTGTAATAATAGCCGGCGGCCAGCGCGATGATCGCCAGCACCGATGTGGCGGCGTCGGCCAGAACATGCACGTAAGCGGCGCGCATATTGTTGTCATGGCCATGGGAGTGGCCGGCGTGATCATGACCCGGAGCGTGGGAATGATTGTCCTTCAGGATCAGGGCGCTGATCAGGTTCACTGCAAGCCCGATACAGGCGATCAGCAACGCGTCGCCATACTGCACACCGACCGGAGTGACGATGCGCTGGACCGATTCCACTGCCACCGCCAGCGCCGTCACGCCCAGCAGGATGGCGCTGGAAAAGGCTGCCAGGTCGCCGAACTTGCCCGATCCGAAGGTGAAGCGTCCGCTGCCCGAATGTCGCCGTGCCAGCCAATAGGCGCCGGCCGCAAGGCCCAGCGCGCCCACATGGGTCGCCATATGCGCGCCGTCCGCCAACAGGGCCATGGAATGATAGGCAAGGCCGCAGACGATCTCGACCACCATGAACAGGGCGGTGACGATGGCGGCCCATTTGGCGCGGGTTTCGGCGCGCGAATGGCCGCTGCCCAAAAAGACGTGATCGCGGGTCCAGATGCCGTGGTCGTGCGTGTCGGCCGGTGCGTGCGCATGGTCATGACCCGGCGCATGGTCGTGCCCGTGCGAATGCCCATGGGGATGCAATGTGTGGTCGTGCGCCATGACCGCAGTTTAGCGCCTTGGCGGGTTAAAATCCCTAGGCGATTGCGCCCAAAAGCGCTGGCATCAGGCCCGCCGCGAACAGCGCGCCGAACAGCCAAAGCCGGGGACTTTTGGAGGGGCACATCATCATGGGCGGGAGATAGTGCCTCTTGCCCGGGATGCAAGCGGGCCAAAAGGTCGCGGGGTTCCCCCTATTGGGGCGGGCGGCAGGTAAAGTTGGCAGCCTCCAACATGTCACCGTGGCCATTGTACCGCGCCTCTAGCGGATAGCGGCAGATCGGGCGTGTGGCGGTGATTTTTTTGTCATCGTTCACATGCGCCCCGATAAAGGCCGATGGGGCCTCCTTCGCCGTCACCCAGCGTTCCAGCGCCCGCACCATGTCGTGGTTGGCGTCGTTCTGAAGCGGCGTCCCCGTCGCGCCGCCGATATGGGAAAAGCCTTCGCCGCCGCTGCAATGGCCCATGCCTGCCAGCGCGAAGAAGCGCAGGAAGTCATCGGTCTTCTTCTGGCCGTAGCGCGCCACCACCTGCTCATAGAATTCCACGTCCATCATTGGGGTGATGGTGGAATCCGCCCAGCCCTGGAACAGGATGAACTTGCCGCCGCGGGCGCGATAGGCGTCAAAGTTCGGCGTCTGGTCGTAAACCGCGCC
>JBBQBL010000313.1:0-2039 GCA_038317805.1 Micropepsales bacterium | reverse complement strand
ATCGAAACCAACTGGCCCAAGGTGCTGCGGCGGGTGGCGGGCTACAATCTCGACATTTTCGACAATCAGAATGAGCGGCCCTACACCAGTGACGGCAGCGTGAACCTGGCGCAGCTGCTGGTGGGTTCGGAAGGCACCTTGGCGTTCACCAAAGGCTTGACTCTCAAGCTGGTGCCGTTGCCGAAGAATAAAGTGCTGGGGGTGGTGAATTTCAACAACTTTCACACCGCAATGAACAGTGCCCAGCACATCGTCAAGCTGGGTCCCAGCGCGGTCGAGCTGGTGGACCGCATCATGATCGAATTGGCGCTGTCCAATCCCGCCTTCCGTCCCACCATGGAAACCGCGCTGATCGGCAAGCCGGAGGCGGTCCTGCTGGTGGAATTCGCCGGCGAGGACAAGCCTGCGCTGGTGAAGAAGCTGAAAGACCTGGTGGCGCTGATGGGCGACCTTGGTCTGCCCGGCAGTGTGGTCGAAATGGAGGCGGATGCGCCGCAGAAGAATCTGTGGGAAGTGCGCAAGGCCGGCCTCAACATCATGATGAGCCTGAAGGGCGACGGCAAACCCGTCAGCTTCATCGAGGATTGCGCCGTGCCGCTAGTGCATCTGGCGGACTACACCGCCGCGTTGACCGAGGTGTTCGAACGCCACGGCACCCATGGCACCTGGTATGCCCATGCCTCCGTCGGCACCCTGCATGTGCGCCCGATCCTGGACATGCGACGCGGCGGCGCCGGAAAGATGCGCAGCATCGCCGAAGAAGCCAGCGCTCTGGTGCGCAAGTACAAGGGCGCCTTCAGCGGCGAGCATGGCGACGGACTATGCCGCGGCGAATGGATCGAATGGCAGTTCGGGCCCAGGATCAACGAGGCCTTCCGCGCCATCAAGAACCATCTGGATCCTATCGGTCTGTTCAGTCCGAACCGGATCATCGATCCGCCCCGCATGGACGATGGCAACCTGTTCCGCTTTCCCCCGCCGGGCAGCGACAAGCCTTACACCGTGCGGCCTTTGGCGACGGCGCTGGATTGGTCGGACTGGGACGTGCAGAACGATCCGGTCACCGAACAAACTTCCGCGCCCGGCAGCGGCGGCGATGCGGCGCACGGTTTCGCCAAGGCGGCGGAGATGTGCAACAACAACGGCCATTGCCGCAAGTTCGATACCGGCACGATGTGCCCCAGCTATCGGGTCACCCGCGACGAGCAGCATGTTACCCGCGGCCGCGCCAATGCCTTAAGGCTGGCGCTGTCGGGGCAGCTTGGCGAAGAAGCCCTGACCAGCCAGGCGATGCACGACACGCTGGACCTGTGCGTCTCCTGCAAGGGCTGCAAGCGCGAATGCCCCACCGGCGTGGACATGGCGAAAATGAAAGTGGAATTTCTGTCCCATTATAAAGCGCGGCACGGTTTCACGTTGAAGGATCGGCTGGTGGCGCATCTGCCCGATTATGCCGATGCCGTCAGCCGTATCGCGGGCCTTGCCAATCTGCGCGACCGCCTGCCGGGCCTGGCCTGGCTAAGCGAAAAGCTCACCGGCTTCTCCGCCCAGCGCCCTCTGCCGCGCTGGCGGAACGATACCTTCTGGGCGTCGCATGACGCATCGCTGTTCTCAAGCCGCGAAGAGGCCATCGCTGCCGCGCCCAAGGCCGCCGCCCTGTTCGTGGATACGTTCAATGGCACTTTTGAATCCGAGAACGCCCATGCCGCGGCGCGCATATTGAAGAAGGCCGGCTACACGCTGTACCTGGTCGCCAAGGAAAATGGCCAGCATTGCTGCGGCCGCACCTTCCTGTCGGCGGGCATGGTGGACAAGGCCAAGGCCAAGCTTTCGGCGCTGCTGGACGATGTGCTGCCGTTGGCAGAGGGCGGTGTCGCCATTGTCGGGCTGGAGCCGTCCTGCCTGCTCACCCTGCGCGATGAAGCGCTGTCGTTGGGTCTTGGCGGCAAGGCCAGGACCGTGGCCGCGCAAGCATTGCTGCTGGAGGAATTCCTGGCGCGCGAAGCCAGGGCCGGGCGCTTTGCGCTGTCGCTGAAACC
>JBBQBL010000312.1:0-2101 GCA_038317805.1 Micropepsales bacterium | reverse complement strand
GTCTCGCTGCCATCGATATTGATGTTGGGATATTGCGCGGTGCGCGCCACCGACAATTCGGCCTGGGCCGCACGGATGCGCGCCAAGGCCCCCTGCAAGGTGGGATTGCCGGTGAGCAACTGCGCCACAAGACGATCAAGCTGGGGGTCGTTGAACGCCTTCCACCAATCGGCCTGAACTTGCGGCGCCGGCGCCGCGCCCAGCCCCAGCGATGTGAACGCGACGGGGACTTGCGACGGCGTGGTCGAGGGTGCCGCCACGCAGGCCGCGAGCGGCAGCGCCCTCAGCAATGCCAACGATGTCTTCAAAGCGCTCCCCGGATCGGCGTTGACGCAAGCATCGCCCGATTCGTCTTAACGCTTTATTTGCCTTATAAGAACTTGAAATTATGCGATTTTTCGCGTCCGGTCGGCCACCGCGATGACGATGAAGATCACAATCAGGCACAGCGGGATCAGCGCCGCGGTGCGGAACGAGGCCGAAGCCGCCGCCGTCAGGATGTCATGCAGCTGGGGGCCCTGCGCATTGGCCGCCAAGTTGGCGTCGCCGCCGGCCGCCGCCAGCTTGGCCTTGTCATAGACCGCGCCCAGATAGGGCAGCACCACATAGGTGCAGGCCGCGCCCGCCGAACCCATCAGGCCGAACACCATGGTGCCGCTTCTGGGATAACGCTCGGCCACCGTCGCCAGCATGGTCGGCCAGAAATAGGCGACGCCGAAGCCCCACACCGTCGCCGCGCCAAGCACCGTCGCCGGACTGTCAGCACTGCCCAGTGCGAACAACCCCGCGGTGGCAAAACAGGAGGATGAAATCAGCAGCCCGATATTGCCCAGCCGCTTGACCAGGGGCCCCGCGAAATGGCGCATCACGAACATCAATCCGCTGACATAGGCCAGCACCAGGACGCCGCGCATGCCCACGATCTGGGTCAGCGCCACGTCCAGCCACTGGCCGGGCGCGAATTCGGTGGAGGCGGTGAACATCATCAGGATCACCCACACAAATATGGTGGGGTTCTGAATGGTCGCCTTCAGCATTTCGCCCGGCGTCACCGGCGCATCGGTGGAGGCGCTGACCGGCGGCAGTTTTTCGCGCAAGCTCAGGGCGCCGAAGATCGCGCACAGCACCGCCAGCGGCACCATGTTCCAGCGCCAGGGCAGTCCGGCATGATCGATCGCAAGACCGAACAACGCGCCGCCAACCAGGCCCGCCGGATACCATGCATGCAGGATGCCCAGCCGCCCCACCCGGTCTTCGGGATAGAGCGCGCTGGTGAGCGGATTGATCACCGTTTCGACAAGACCCCAGCCCAGACCCTGCACCACCATGCCAATCAGAAGCGCGATGTAGGTGGAGATGCCCAGCACGCCGGCGCTCGCGACAATGGCAAAGCCGGCCGTCATCAAGATGGCGGCGCCCGCCAGCGCGCGGCCAAAGCCGATGCGCGCCAGCACGGCGCTGACCAAAAGAAGTGTGATGCCGAACCCCAGAAAGGCCGCGCCCAATGCTGTGGCCAGCCGCTCGCCTGCCGTCGCCGCGCCAAAGGGCGCCAGATATTCCGATTGCATCTGCACGGCGGTGGCCGCGCGCATGGAAACGGCGGCGCCCGCCGTAAACAGCGCCATCAGGGTGACGATGAAAATGCGGCCGCGGTTCAACGGCGCGGCGTCTATCCCGGAATTCATGGTCTCTCCCATCGCCGGTTTTTGTGTTCCGGCCGGCCCCGGACTTCGATTTGGACTTGGGATGCTAGCAAAATTGCGCTGCCAAAGACATTCCTCTAACCTCACCCCATGCCCTTGCACCCCCAGGCAGCCCTTGCCATCCAGCGCGCCGGCGACCTGCCGACCAACCTGTCGCCCGCGCAGTTGCGCGTGGCCTATGAAACCCAGCGCCTGACCCTGTTGCCGGAAAAGCCGGCCATGGCGGTGACCTTCGAGCTTTCGATCCCCAGCGACTATGGCCCCATCCCGGCGCGCTTCTATCGCGCCACCAAGGGTGCGGGCCCCTGCCCACTGCTGGTCTATTTCCATGGCGGCGGCTTCATGCTGGGCAGCCTGGCGCTCTATGACACCACCTGCCGGCGGCTGGCCGCCAATGG
>JBBQBL010000311.1:0-2107 GCA_038317805.1 Micropepsales bacterium | reverse complement strand
GCCCAGTTGGCAGACCACATCAAATGCGCCATAGGCACCATGGTCTGGGCGTGGATGGCGCCGTAAGGCTGGGGCAGGATCTGGTCGGGGCTGCCCACCGCCTTTAGCGAAAAGCCGGAGCTGCAGGTGCCGCGCATGCCCAGCGTGTCCCAGCCACCGGTCACTTCCAGGGCGTAATTTTTCTTTTCGAACACCACCAGCACCTGATCGCTGGCATCGGACTCGGCGGCGCGGCGCGCGGTGGTCACCACCGCATCGGCCTGGGCGCCGTAGGAGATCACACTGGCGTCGCGCACCAACACGATGCGGCCATCGGCATGGTCTACGGCCGCTTCGGATGAGCGGACATTGCCGCCGCCCTTGCCTTCGGTGGTGGAAGACGCCAGCAGAAGCTGATCGGCCACCATGCGGGTCATGAAATCACGGTGCCAGGCGCTGTCCATGCCGTGATAGGCGACACAGGCCGCCTTCACCTGGTGCATGGCGTAGATCATGCCGGTGGAAGAACAGGCGCGTCCCAGGGTGTAGCAGACGTCCACCACATCGGCGACGGATGCTTCCTCGCCGCCCAGCGACGCCGGCACCATGATGCCCAGGAGATTTTCGGCTTTCAGCGCATCCATCGCTTCCTGGGGAAAGCGGCTTTGCGCGTCCACGGCGCCGGCATGCGCGGCGGCGACTTCCGCGGCGCGTGCGGCACGGGCGGCGATGTTTTCGGCGGGAGAAATTGCGGAGGCGGTCTTGACGGTCTGCAGCATGGCGCGCTCTGTGAATTTCAGGCCGCAGAATAAGATTTAAGTCTGAAACAAGGATGAACTCGGATCATCTTGGTAAGCATCGGGTTAACGGGTTTTGCGGGAAACCAATGCTTTACCGCTGGCCCTTAGATTGGCGGCTTCAGGAGCCCGTTCATGTCCGCCAAAGACCGCATCACCGCCATCGCGTCCCGCATGCTGCTCAAGCGCGGGGTCACCACCATTCCCGGTTCGACCGACAATCTGCGCGATGCCGGCCTGACTTCGCTGGACATGGTCAACCTGATGCTGGCCATCGAGGCGGAGTTCGACATCGAGATTCCGCAAAGCGCCATGACCCCGGACAATTTCGACACCATCGCCGCGATGGACTCGCTGGTTTCGGTTACTGCCCAAGCGGCCTGACGATGCCGCTGGACCGCCACGCCCGCCGTTTCCTGGAAATGCTGGCTGCCGCCGGGCAAAGCCGTGGCCGCTATGAGGACGTGGAAGAGCGCCGCGCCGCCCTGACCAACCTCGCCGATCTTGTGGATCCGCCTGGCACCGAAGCGATCGGCGGTGTGCGCGAATATCTGATGCATGTCAGCGATGGCCATATTTCCTTGCGCATCTATTCGCCGCTGGGCGAACCGGCGCGTATGCTGCCGGGTATCCTGTTCTTCCACGGCGGCGGCTGGGTGGCCGGAAGCCTGGAAACCCATGATGGCCTGTGCCGCCGCCTCAGCAATGAAACCGGCTGCCGGGTGATCGCGGTGGATTACCGGCTGGCGCCGACCCATCCCTTTCCCTATGGCCTGGCCGATGCCATCGCCGCGCTGAATTACGTCACCAAAAATCCCAAGGCCTTCGGCATCGATCCGGGGCGGCTGGGGGTGGCGGGCGACAGCGCTGGCGGCACCCTGGCGGCGGTTCTGTGCCGTATCGCGCGCGATGCCGCCAAAGAAAAAGACGATGCGCCCGCTATCGCGTTCCAGTTGCTGCTGTGTCCGATCCTGGACGTGCATGGCCAATCCGCCGCCCGCCGCGAGCTGGCGGAAGGCTATTTCCTGGACAGTGAAACCCTGCGCCGCGACCTGGAACTGTATGTGCCGGACGGGGTGGAGTTGTCGGATGTGCGGCTGTCGCCGCTGTGCGCCGAGGAATTTTCCGGCCTGCCGCCGGCCTTCATCCATACCGGCCAGTTCGATCCCTTTGGCGACGAAGGCGAAGAATATGCCCAGAAGCTGGGCGGCTTCGGTGTCGCCGTGCATGGCCGCGCCCATCCCGGCATGATCCATTACTTCTATTGCATACCGCGTATGATCCCGTATGCCAACGAGGCGATGCGTATCATCGGTTCAGAAATCCGCTAT
>JBBQBL010000310.1:0-2161 GCA_038317805.1 Micropepsales bacterium | reverse complement strand
TTTCCCGATTATGCCGGCAACGTGGACGCCGTGGTGGAACGCGCCCGCGCCGCCGGCGTGGATGTCTGCGTTTCCATCGGCACCGAGCTGGCGCGCTTTCCCGGCGTGAAGGCGGTGGCGGAGAAATTTCCCCATGTCTGGTGCAGTGTCGGTGTGCATCCGCATGAAGCGGAAAAGGAATTGCTGGACGACGAAGCGGCGCTGCTCGCCGAAGCCGTCCACCCCAAGGTGGTGGCGATCGGCGAAACTGGGCTGGATTATTATTACGAACATGCGCCGCGCTTGCAGCAGAGGTCCAATTTCCGCAGCCACATTTCCGCCGGCCGCAAGACCGGCCTGCCGGTGATCGTGCATACCCGCGACGCCGACGACGACACCATCGAGATTTTGCGCGACGAGATGGGCAAGGGCGCCTTCACCGGCCTGATCCATTGCTTCACCGGGACCCAAAGACTGGCCGATGCCGCTTTGGACATGGGCCTTTATATTTCCGTCTCGGGCATCGCCACCTTCAAGAACTCGTCCGCGTTGCGCGACGTCATCAAGACCGTGCCGCTGGACCGCCTGCTGGTGGAGACCGATGCGCCATACCTGGCACCGGTGCCGCACCGGGGCAAGACCAACGAGCCGGCCTTCGTGGTGCATACCGCCAACATGCTGGCGGAACTGAAAGGCGTCAGCGCGAGCGAGCTCGCCGCCGCCACCACCGAAAACTTCTTCCGCCTGTTCAGCAAGGTCCAGCGCCCCGATGCTTGAGGTCCGCATCCTGGGCTGCGGTTCGTCGGGTGGCGTCCCGAGACTGGGCGAGGGCGGTCCCAACTGGGGCGTCTGCGATCCTGCCAATCCGAAGAACCGCCGCAGCCGCTGTTCCATCCTGGTGACGCAGAAATCGGCCGGCGGCGAAACCCGCGCCTTGGTGGATACCTCGCCGGACCTGCGCGAGCAGTTGCTGGCCGCGAAAGTCGGGCGGCTCGACGGCGTGCTGATCACCCACGATCACGCCGACCAGACCCACGGCATGGACGATCTGCGCGTGCTGGTGCTGAGCCAAGGCGGCAAGAAGCTCGACATGTGGTCAGACGGATTTGCCCTGAACAGCCTGAACCGCAAGTTCAGCTATATCTTCCACACCCCACCCAACCGCGACTATCCGCCGATTGTGGATGCGCATGTGCTGCCCGAACCCTTTGCGCCGTTCCAGATTCCCGGTCCCGGCGGGCCGCTGCAGGTAGCGGCCTTCGGGCAAAACCATGGCCGCATCCGCAGCCTGGGATTTCGTTTCGGGCCTATCGCCTATTCGCCCGACGTGGACGGGCTGGACGAGGACGCTTTCGCGGCGCTGGACGGCGTGGAGTGCTGGATCGTCGATGCCCTGCGCCGCACGCCCCATCCCAGCCATGCGCATCTGTCCCGCACCCTGGAATGGATCGCACGCGTAAAACCCAAACGCGCCATCCTGACCAACATGCATGTCGACATGGATTACGACACGCTCAGGCGTGAACTGCCGCCCGGCGTCGAGCCGGGTTATGACGGAATGACCGTCACCGCCTGATCACTGCGTCCCGTTGGCATCCTCGGCATAGTTGTGCTGCATGGACGGGCTGCGGTTGAAAGCCAGCCGCGTATCCATCTGGCCCGGCGCCCAGCCGGCGCGGTGGAAGCGGCCCGGCAGCGCCAGCACCACATCGCCTGCCTTGCTGACGATCAGGCCCTTGCCCTCGACCTCATAGGCAATCTTGCCTTCCAGGATGAACCAGAACTCGTCATTGGCGACATGGAAATGGCCCTTGTTGGTCGCAGGCGGAATCGGAACGCCCATGCCGCGAATGATGGCGGCCTGGTTGTCGGCATCGCCCATGAACAGCCCGCCGCGCGGCCCGCCATTGGGGTATTTCTCGACAAACTCCTTCTGGAAATCCAGGTAGGGCTTGTTGACCCCGTCATAGGTCCCCATGCCGCCGCCCACAGGCTTGGTAGGGTAGCTGACTTTCACATAGTGCTGGCCATTCTTGGGCGGGGGCGGCGCGCCGAAATCGTCTTTGGTGTCCACCGGATAGGACGGCAGGATGCCGCCGCCGCGCGTCACTTCAAAACGCAGGCCCGGCTCGTCGCCGACCACTTCCATGGAATAGGGCACCCGCAGCGGCACCTGCACCAG
>JBBQBL010000309.1:0-2164 GCA_038317805.1 Micropepsales bacterium | reverse complement strand
CCCGGCGTCGAAAATGCGCGGCTGAACCTGTCCACCGGCAAGCTTGCGGTGCTCAGCCGCAAGGTTCCTCCGCAGGTCATCCTGCGGCGGGTGCGGGACCTGGGATATGAGGCGCGACCCTTCGAGGCGGCGGAAACTCTGAGCGGGGAAAAAGCGGAAGGGCAACTGCTGCTGCGCTGCCTGGCGGTGTCAGGTTTCGCCACGGTGTTCGTGATGGGCCTGACGGATTCTGTCTGGTACGGCGGCGCGGACCTGGGCGCCGGCATGCGCCAGACATTCTTCTGGCTGGCGGGCGCGGTGGCCGTTCCGGCCACGGTTTACGCGGGCCAGCCATTTTTCCTGGCAGCCTGGCGCGGGGTCATGGCGCGCAGCGCCAACATGGACTTGCCGATAAGCCTGGCGCTGCTGCTGTCGCTGGGGCTGAGCCTGTACCAGACCGCCCAGGGCGGCATTCATACCTATTTCGACGCCGCCACGATGCTGGCATTCCTGCTCCTGATCGGCCGTTATCTGGATTACCGCCTGCGCGATCGCGCACGGGATGCGGCGCGCCACCTTCTGGCGCTGCAATCGCTCCTGGTGCGCCGGATGTCTGCAGACGGGTCGGTCCACACGGTGGCGGCACGCGAGGTAAACCCCGGTGACCGCCTGCTGCTTGCCAGCGGCGACCGCGTGCCCGTCAATGGCGTGCTGGAAGACCAGGGGACCGAGTGCGACCTGTCGCTGGTCACCGGCGAAAGTCTGCCCCAGATGCTGCAACCTGGCGCTTGCGTGCCGGCAGGCACGATTGTGACGGGGTCGGCCGTGATCCTCCGCGCCACGGCGGGAGTCGAAAACTCCCTGGTGGCCGATCTGGCGCGGTTGCTCGAGGCCGGTCAACAAGCCAAAAGCCTTCATGTCCGCCTGGCGGACCGTGCCGCCCGCGCCTATGTGCCGGTGGTCTTTTCCCTGTCGCTGCTGGCATGTGCCGGATGGTTGGTGGCGGGCGCAAGCCTGGCGCAGGCCATCACCAGTGCGATCACGGTGCTGATCATTACCTGTCCCTGCGCATTGGGCCTGGCAGTTCCAGCGGTTCAGATTGTCGCCACCGAGCGGCTGTTCAAGCGGGGCGTCTTCGTCAAGTCCGGCGATGCGCTGGAACGGTTGGCTCAAATCGACATGACGATCTTCGACAAGACCGGAACGCTGACCGTGGGCGCGCCGGTTCTCCAGAATGCGCAGGATGTGCCGCCCGATGTGCTGGCGCGCGCGGCGCGGCTTGCACGGGCCAGCCGCCACCCGCTGGCGCATGCCATTGCCGCCGCTGCCGGCATTGGACCGATGGCGCCGGACGTGCGCGAGATCGCCGGCTCGGGGCTGGAATGTGGCAATGGCGACAGCATGGAGCGGCTTGGCAGTGCCGCCTGGTGCGGAGCCGAGGCGGACACGCATCAGCTCTGGTATCGCCAGGGCGCCCAAGCCCCCATCGGCTTTCTGCTCCGGGACGAATTGCGCCCCGATGCTGCTGCACTGGTTCGCGGCTTGCAGCAACGCAATATCCGGGTGGAGATGCTCTCGGGCGATAATGCGCCGATCGTCGCCAGCATTGCCGCACAGGTGGGCATCACCGATTGGTATGCTGGCTTCACCCCGGGGCAGAAGGCGGCGCGGCTTCAATCCCTGTCGGCCCAGGGATACCGCGTCCTGATGGTGGGCGATGGCATCAACGACGCCGCTGCCATGGCGCTTGCGCATGTTTCGATCGCGCCGGGCACCGCCACCGACATCAGCCAGCGCGCCTCCGACATGGTATTGCGCGGCAACGATCTGATGCCGATCCTGGAAGCGCATGACGTGGCGCGCAAGGCGCGGCGCCTGGTGCTGCAGAACTTCGCCATGGCAGCGCTTTATAATCTTACGGCAATTCCGATGGCAGCGCTGGGTTTTGTCACGCCCCTGATAGCCGCCTCCACCATGGCGGGATCGTCCATGCTGGTAACACTCAATGCGCTTCGGCTTGCCGCCGGGAAGGCACGGTAGCCATGGCGCTGATCATAGCTTCTGCGTTGCTGGTGGGGCTTTTCAGCCTCGCGGTCCTGTTATGGGCACTTGCCAGCGGTCAGTATGAGGATCTGGACGGGGACGCCGTGCGAATTTTGATGGATGATCCGGCAGAAGCACCGCT
>JBBQBL010000308.1:0-2228 GCA_038317805.1 Micropepsales bacterium | reverse complement strand
TGGATGACGATGTCTTTGTCGGCAAGATCAAGGACTGGGAAAAAACCATCCGCAAGCGCAACGGGCTGGTGGGCTTCTGCACCCAGAATGCCGATGACGCGCTGGAAAGCCGCGTCGGGCCCGCCATCATCGAGCAATCCGCCACCCAGATATTCTTCCCCAATCCCAAGGCGCGCGCATCCGACTATATCGGCGGCTTCGGCCTGTCCGAGCATGAGTTTGAACTTGTGCGCAGTTTGCCCGACACCTCGCGCTGCTTCCTCATCAAGCAAGCCGATCACAGCGTGGTGGCGCGTTTGGACTTGTCGGGGCTAACGGGCGAATTGAAAGTGCTGGCCGGCACCGAAACCAGCGTGCGCCAACTGGATGCCCTGCGCGAAAAACTGGGCGACGAGCCCGGCGCGTGGCTCGACGCGTTCATGAACAGCCGCGGCCGGAGCGTGGCATGAGCGTCTGCGCCACCACGACAGACCTGGGCGTGGTGCGGGATGTCCTGACGGCGGTAAATTGCAACACCAAGAGCTTCGCCCGCCTGGGCTATGAATCCCTGACCGCTGCCGGCTCGCCGTTCCAGGCGGCGCTGACCGTGGCGCTCACCATCTATGTCGCGGTGATCGGTTACCGCTTGCTGTTCGGCAATGGCGCGCGGCTGGCGGACGGGCCGACCATCGCGCTGAAGATCGGCGCGGTGCTGGCGCTGGTCACCAGCTGGAGCCTGTTCCAGACCCTGGTGTTCGATGTGGCCGAACGCGCGCCGCTGGAAATCGCCAGCATCATTTCCGCCCCCATGCGTGGGTCGGCCATGGCGTCCGATCCGGTGGCGGGCTTGCAGGCCGCCTATGACCAGCTTTCCGAAACCGCCACCGCCTTTGCCCATCCGCCCAAGAGCGTGCCCGATAAGGCCCAGGCCGATTACGCCACCGCATCCCAGGCGCTGACCATGGCGTCCAACGCCCTGTTCGTCGCCAGCGCCGGGCTGATCGCCGTCATCACCATCGCCATCGGGTTTCTCACGGCCACCGGGCCGCTGTTCATCGCCCTGTTCCTGTTCTTGCAGACGCGGGGCTTTTTCGTCGGCTGGGTGCGGGCGCTGGGCGCCTGCGCCTTCGGGCTGATCAGCGCCTGGAGCCTGACCATCCTGATGCTGCACGCCGTCCAGCCCTGGATGGAAAGCCTGTCGGACATCGGAGCCAACGGCATCGCCGACGCACGCACCGGCGTCACCGCCGCCATCATAGTGCTGGTATTCTGCGCCAGCCAGTTCGCGGCACTGTTCGCAGCCATCGTGATCGCGCGCGGCTTTCGCCTGCCGGGCGCCACCCGCACCGCGACCACAACTGCCGTCGCCGCGCCTGCCGCTGCAGCCGCCAATCCGCTGGACATGATTTCCCGCCCCGCCCGCCTGGCCGAGCAACTCGGACGCTTTGAAACATCGTCGGTCACCACCGACCGCACCGCCGCAGCCGCTAGCGCGGCCGTCGCTGGCCGTGGGCCCATGGTCGCCGCCGCACCGGGGCGTATCGGCGACATGTATCGCCGCCCCGCGGTGAACCGCGAAGCGAGGCGCGGATGAAAAAAGTCCTTTCATCCTTGATCTGCGCCGCCTTCTTCGTCGCCACCACGCCGTCGCAGGGCGCGCTGATCCCGCGTCCCGGCTCGGGCGATCCGCGCATCTATGTGGTGGATTACGATCCCGCCCAGGTGGTGGAGCTGCACGCCACCATGGGCTACCAGACCTTTGTCGAATTCGCCTCCGACGAGCATATCGAGAATGTCGCGGTGGGCGATGCCGCCGGCTGGCAGATCACCCCCAACCGCGCCGCCAATCTGCTGTTCGTCAAGCCGCTGAACGACGTGCCCACCACCAACATGACGGTGGTGACCAACTATCGCCGCTATTCCTTCGAGCTCAGCGTTCGCCCGCATGCCCCATCCGGCGACAAGAGCATCGTCTATACCTTGCGGTTCCAGTATCCCGAAGTGGCGGTCGCCACCGTGATGGCGAGGCCCGCCGCCCCCGAGCCGCCGCCGCTGCCCAAAGTGGCCAATGCCGCCTACAGCTATGACGGCTCGCCCCGCATCGTGCCGTCGCGGGTGTTCGACGACGGCAAGGCTACTTACTTCGAATTCCGCGACGGCGATTCCTATCCCGCAATCTTCTCGCTCGATGGCGACAAGAGCGAACAGGTGGTCAACACCTATATGCGCAGCGGCTATATCGTTGCCGA
>JBBQBL010000307.1:0-2255 GCA_038317805.1 Micropepsales bacterium | reverse complement strand
AACGAACTGATCGAACTGCTGCAGTTCGATCCCGTCACCGAACAGGTGCATGAACGGCCGCTGCTGATCTTCCCGCCCTGGATCAACAAGTTCTACATCATCGATCTGCGGCCCGAAAACAGCTTCGTCCGCTGGCTGGTGGGCCAGGGCTATACCGTCTTCCTGGTCAGCTGGGTGAACCCGGATGCCAAGCTCGCCCAGGCCGGGTTCGAGGATTACATGCAGGACGGCATCTTCGCCGCCCTGGACGCGGTGGAAAAAGCCACCGGCGTAAAAGACCCCAACTGTGTCGGCTACTGCATCGGTGGCACCTTGCTGGCCTCTACCCTCGCCTACATGGCGGCCAAGGGCGACGACCGGATCCATTCGGCCACCTTCTGGGCGGCCCAGACCGACTTCAGCGAAGCCGGCGAGCTGTCGGTGTTCGTGGACGAGGCCCAGCTGGAAGCGCTGAAGGCCAAGATGGACAGCGAGGGCGGCGTGCTGCCCGGCTCCAAGATGGCCGGCGCCTTCAACATGCTGCGCGCCAATGACCTGATCTGGTCATTCGTGATCAGCAATTACCTGCTTGGCAAACAGCCCATGCCGTTCGACCTGCTCTACTGGAACAGCGACACGACGCGCATGCCGGAGAAGCTGCATTTGTCTTACCTGCGCAACTACTACAAGGAAAACAACCTGGCGCGCGGCAAGATGGAAATGGCCGGCGTGAAGCTGGACCTCAGCAAGGTCAAGGTGCCGGTCTATCTGCAATCGGCGCGCGAAGACCACATCGCGCCGGCCAATTCGGTGTTCAAATCCACCCAGCTGTTCGGCGGGCCGGTGCACTTCATCATCGCCGGATCAGGCCATATCGCCGGTGTGATCAATCCGCCGGCGGCGAACAAGTATCAGTACTGGACCAACGAAAAAGGCGCCAAGGACATCGAAGCCTGGCGCAAGGGCGCGACTGAGCATCCCGGCTCCTGGTGGCCGGATTGGGACCGGTGGCTGAGCAAGCTGTCGGGCAAGAAAATTCCCGCGCGCAAGCCAGGCGACGGCGAACTGAAAGTGCTGGGCGATGCGCCTGGCACCTATGTGCAGGTCAAAGCCCAGTAATCAGCGGCTGCGGCCGCTGGTGGCGACATAACGCGTCGCGCTGGAACTGGTCGACACGCCGTTGGTCGAGCCGGTGGGATTGATCTGCATGATCTGGATCACGTTGCCGCTACCGCCGCTGCCACCATCCTGGCTGCCGACGCCGCCGGACAGATCCTGGATCACGATGCTTTCCGGCTCGACGGACCTGTCGAAGTCCAGCGAATGGGGTGGCAAGGTGGCTTCCTGCGCCAGGCAAGGCGCGGCGAGGCCCGCCAGCAGGATGCCAGTGAAAGAAACGGTGCGAATGGTCATAGGCCCTCCAAAACGAGACACCCGGTTGTCCGGGAAATACGGCCAGCGGCAGGGGGCAACTACCGGCTGGCCCAATGTGAAACAAAATGGACGTGACAAAACTGTTATGGCGAGAACCTCGCAACGCGCGTGCCAGGGAACCTGACCGCAGCCGCTAGTCAGTTAATGCGGCCCGGCATCAGCTTTTCGTTCTCGCCGCCTATCTGATGGTAAAAGCCCGGCCCTTCGGCGCCGTTCTGCCAGAAATCCTTGCGCGGATGGACCAGGAACATGTCGCCCTTGAGATTGTGGACGTAACCGAGACGCAGCACGCTGAGATAACCGGCGGCCAAATCAGTCTCGCCGCATTGGCCGTCGATACAGCGCAGCGACACCGACGTTTCCGGCAAGGACGGATCGCGCGGCGCAAAAGCGGGCGCTCCCGGCGAAGCGCAGCGCATGGACAGCGCCACCGATCCCACCAGCGGCTTTGCCCATCCGGCATCGCCGCCCGGCACCGCCGCCAGCCATAGCGCGATGCGATTGCCCGTGACGCGGTAGAGTACAAAGCCCACGCCGCCCTTGTTGTTGCCGAAGTCCCGCACCACAAAGCCGAACGGCCGCGTCTGCGGCGGCGTCATCACCACAGGCGCGCCGAAACTTGTCTGGATGAAATCCGACAGGAAAGCGTCTGGCGATGCGCCGTCCAATTGCGCCGTCTTGTAGATGGCGTGGGCGAAGCTTTCGCCCGCCATGACATGGAACAGGGAATTGTCTTTGCTGTGCGCGGCCACACGCCACCGCTCGGGCGCGAAGGTGTTGCACTGCCCTGCCCCCAATCCGCTGAGCGCCAAAGGCCGGATGGTCGGGCCCAGATAGATGCG
>JBBQBL010000306.1:0-2277 GCA_038317805.1 Micropepsales bacterium | reverse complement strand
CATCCGCCGCCAGGCCCGCGCGCGCAAAGCCGACATTGGCCCGGTCCAGGAAAGCCAGGACATACATCATCAACAGGGTCGGCATCAGATGCCGGTGCAGCTTGGGCACGATGCTGGAAAGCTGCGGCATCGGGCTGGATCAGTCCTGTTCTTCGCCGGATTCGGCCTTCTTCGACCGCGCCATCTTGGCCAGCACCGCGGTTTCGCGATGCCAGCGTTTCAGCGGCCGCGCCGGATATCCGCCCACCCGCTCGCCCGCGCCGATGTCCCGGGTGACGCCGGAGCGCGCCGCCAGCCTTGCGCCCGCGCCAATGGTGAGATGGTCGCTGATGCCGACCTGGCCGCCGATCAGGACCATCGGCCCCACCGTGGTGGAGCCGCCGATACCGACCTGCGCCACCAGCAGGCTGTGATGGCCGATCTGCACATTGTGGCCGACATGGATCAGGCTGTCGAAGCGCACGCCGCGCTCGATATGGGTGTCGCCGATGGCGCCGCGGTCCACGGTGCAGTTGGAGCCGAATTCGACCTCGTCCTCGATGACGACCCGCCCCAATTGCGGCACGCGCAGCAAGCCTTCCAGGCTGGGCACGAAGGAAAAGCCCTGATTGCCGATGGAATTGTTGGGACCCATCACCACCCTGTTGCCGATCATCGCATGGGTGATGACGCAGTTGGCGCCGATGCGGCAATCATTTCCGATCACCACGCCGCGCCCGATCACCACATTGTTGCCGATGTAGCAATTGGCGCCGATCACCGCGCCGGTGCCGATCTCCCCGGCAGGGCCGATCTCGGTACCTTCGCCGACCTTGGCGGTCGGATGCACCGGTTCGGTGCGGCGCACGCCCGGATGCAGCTTGGCGGGGGGATAGAAGATGTGTCCCACCTGGGCGAAGGCCAGGCGCGGATTGGGCACCACCAGCAACGTCACGCCATGCGGCAGCTTGGCCAGCTTGTCGGAGGTGATGACCACGCTGGCCTTGGTGACGGCAAAGGCGTTGGCGTATTTGGAATCGCTGAACAGCGAGATGTCGCCCGGCTCGGCGCTTTCCAGCGCCGCCACGTCGCGCAGCTTGATGTCGGGCGCGCCCTTTTCCGGCTCGGCGCCGATGCGGGCGGCAATGTCTGCCAGCGAGAAGGGGCCAGCCCGTTCATAAAATCGGTCGTCGGTCATGGGAGCGCCAGCCTAAAGCATGCCTTTGGGCCTGCAAGCCCTTTTAAGCATTGGCGTTTTCGTACGCTTCGCTGGCCGCGATCCAGGCTTTTTCCGCTGTTGCCAGCTTGCGCGCGGCATCGGCGCGTTTCTTGGCCACGGATGCGGCCTTGGCGGGGTCTTTGGTGAATAGCAGGGGATCGGACAGCGCCTTGTCCAGCTTGGCAATCTCGGCGTTCAGGTCGGCGATCTGGTGTTCGGCCGCGTTCACCTTGTCCTTCAGCGGCTTCAGGTTTTGGCGCTTTTCGGCATTGCTGCGGCGGGCCTCGTCCTTGTTCACTTTCACTTCGGGGGCGGGCGCCCGGCGCGTCGGGGTGTTGTCGCCGCTGAGCAGAAATTTCCTGTAATCATCCAGGTCGCCTTCGAACGGGGTGACATGGCCGTCCGACACCAGCAGCAGCCGGTCGGCGGTGGCCTCGATCAGGCGGCGGTCATGGCTGACCAGGATCACCGCGCCGTCGAAATCATTCAGCGCGGTCAGCAGTTCGTTTCGGGCGTCGATGTCCAGATGGTTGGTCGGCTCGTCGAGAATAAGAAGATTGGGCTTGTCCAACGTCGCCAGCGCCAGCATAAGCCGCGCCCGCTCGCCGCCCGACAGTTTGCCGACCTGGGTCTGCTGCTTGTCGGCGGAAAAACCGAAACCGGCCAGTTGGCCGCGCACCTGTTCCAAGGTCAGCTTGGGACGCATGCGCTGCAAGGTCAGGATGGGCGAGACAGTGGTGTCCAGCTCTTCAGCCTGGTGCTGGGCGAAATAGCCGATCACCAGCTTGCGCGCCGGCGTGAACTCCCCGCCCATCACCTGCAACTTGCCGGCCAGGAGCTTGGCCATGGTGGATTTGCCGTTGCCATTCTTGCCCAGCAGCGCGACGCGGTCTTCCGGATCGAAGCGGAAGGACATGCCGGTCAGGATCGGTTTGCCCGGCTCATAACCCACGCTGGCGCGGTCCATGGTGATCAGCGGCGGCGAGGCCGGAGTCGCTTCGGGAATGCGGATTGGCGCGACATGCTCGTCGGGCGGCACCTCCACCGTGGCCATCTTGGCCAGCATCTTCATGCGGCTC
>JBBQBL010000305.1:0-2322 GCA_038317805.1 Micropepsales bacterium | reverse complement strand
ATAGGAAACCGCGCGGACCCACAGCCAGAAACGCGTCAGCACCGGGGCGCGGACTTCATCCAGACCCGGAGGCTTGGCGACCCAGTCGATCTCCTTCTGGCTGCGATACTTCTGGCGCGCTATCGCGATCTTGGTCTGGGTGTCGTTGGCGAAATGAACCGAGGCCCCGTGCTTGCAGTCCACGCCGGGCTCGATCTCGGCGCCGCGCGCAAAGTCCGGGCGGCCGCCATAGCGGAAGGCATACTCATATTGTCCGACCACATAGCCGCGCACCCAGGGCGCGGCGGATGCGGGCGTCATGCCGGCCATCAGCCCGATAGCCGAGGCGCAAACCATAAGACGTTTTTGCAGGATCATGACGACCTCCTTTTCAGGCGGCGACCGTTCTCAGGTGACGATGACGGTGCCGACCATGCCCATGCCTTCGTGATAGACGCAGACATACTTGTACGTGCCCTTGACCGTGAAGGTATGGCTGAAGGTGCCTTCTTCCTCAACGGCGCCGGAATCAAACGGCTCGACGCCGGCGGGCAGGACCGAATTTTCCTTTGCCGCCGCCTTGGACGGATCGAAGGTCACGGTGTGGCTGATATTGTGCGGATTGGTCCATTTGACGGTGTCGCCGGCCTTGATGGTGACCGTTTCGGGAATGAAACGCATCTTGGGCGACTGGGCCATGCTGACATCCACGGTCTTGGCCTGCGCCCATGCCGGGATGCTGGACAGGCCGAGCCCGGCAAGCATGGCGGAGAAGGTGCGGCGGTGGATGGACATGGGCACTCCTATGTCGGGGGCGAAACCTGGTTGACCAGCCAATCATCTACCGCTCCGGCCTCATAGGCCAGCGGGTCGGCGTCGTTCATCTGGCCTTTGTGCAGCACAATATCGGCGCTGGCCTCATAATCGCTGACGCTCTTGGGGTCGGTGATGGGGAAGGGGGTGCCGGAAAAGGGGCTCCATGTCTTCCAGGCCGGGGAACCGGCGGTCTTGTAACGCCACACCGGCCGCCAATAGGCCATGCGGAAGCTGTAGCGTAGGCCGCCCGGATCGGGCTTGGTGGCCGGAACCGTGTCGCCCTTGGCGTGGTTCTCGGTCAGGGTGAACCAGCTGCTCTTCTGCTCCTGGGTCAGAATGGCGGCGCGGTAGGCCAGGTAATGTTCGATGGCTTCGCGGCTGGTGAAATTGTGGCCGGTGACAACCAGGTGGTAGCCGGTGGGGCCTTTCTTGGTGGCGGTAAAGACGCCGGGCTTGGCCGGCGGCACCATCGGCTGGGTCTGCGGACCCGGTTCGGTCACGGGCGCCGGCCCTTGTGCGACGGAGGCGATGGGCGCGGCCAGAAGAATGCCGGCGCCGATGGTTGCGATTGCGATTCCGCGTTTCATGAATGTCCCCAGTCCTTGTTCAGAAAATATAAAAGCCCCGGGATACCGCCCAGACAAAAGCCGATATCACCGCGGCGCCCAGTACAAAGCGCCACAGCGGCGCTCCCGTCATTTCTTCTTCGATGTGCGCCTTGCCCGTGATCATCGGGGTCACCAGGTTGTGGCGCTTGTGGACGTAATAGAACGCCACCGCCGCCAGGTGCAGGCCGATCACATAGAGCAGGTACTCGAACCAGTCATAGTGCAGATGGGCAAGATGGCGGCCCTGCTTGAAGGTCACATACAGCGACATGGGCCCGGAATAGAGCCCGTCCACATCCACCGCGAACAGGCCCAGCACCACCACCGTCAGCGCCACGCCCAGCAGCGCCAGCACGCTCAGCGCGCCCAGCGGATTGTGGCCCGGCGTATGGGGTGCGTTGCGCCAATGCAAGGTGCGGACATAGGCGATGATGGCCTTGGGCCCGCGCACGAAATTTTTGAACTGGGCGGTGGAGGAACCGGCAAAGCCCCAATAGATGCGCATCAGGATGATCCACAGCGCCGCGTAGCCACTATAGATGTGATATTCCAGTTCGTTGTTGGTGCCCGACCACCAGCACACGGCGATCGAGATCACCAGCAGCCAGTGCATGGCGCGGGTCGGCAGGTCCCAGATGCGCGATTTCACAGTGCTCATTCTTCGTTGTCTTTTTCGTAGTCCGGCGAGCGGTAGGTGTCGTGGCATGCTTTGCAGGTTTTGCCGATGACCTGGACCTGGGCCTTGAGGCCGGCTTCGTCCTTGGCGTTTGCGACCTGTTGGAGCTTGACGGCATCGGCCTGGAGCTGTTTGCCCAGGCGGGTGAAGTCGTCCTGTTTCTGCCAGATGACGGGGAGCGCATAGGTCTTCACATGGGCCTCGGGGCCCGAGCCCTTGGGGAACCAGTTCAGGATATAGACC
>JBBQBL010000304.1:0-2330 GCA_038317805.1 Micropepsales bacterium | reverse complement strand
CTTGCCAACGCCGAAACGGGGAAGGACTTGCCTTCCGCACCCATCGCCGCCGCGTCGCCTTGCCAGGCGATGGCGATGCGATAGCCATCGCCGCCGATGCGTTCGCGCCATTGCGCCACCCGGGACGGTTCCGCCGCCAGATAACGCCCCATTTCCGGAATGTCTATGCCCAGCGCCAACGGCATGCTCATCAAGGCGATGTGATAATCGAAAGAGTCCGGCACCTGCTCAAGGCCAATCACCGGCACGGCCGGCACCGCATTTTGCAGCAAAGCCAGCAGCGGATCGTTCACCGAAAGAATGACGCGGGCGCCCCGCGCCTGCGCCAGCGCCGCGTAGCGATAGAACTGGATCGCATCCCCCAACCCGCGCCGCATATGAACAAACAGGGTCTTGCCGTTGATATCTTCCGTCCCGGTCCATAACGGCTGAGCGAAATCGCGCCCCTCACCAAGGTCGGGCATCTGCTTGCGCGCCTCAAACAACGGCCAGCCCTTCGCGAAATCCTGATGCAGAAGATGGAGAAGTCCCTGATTGACGAGGATTTCCGGCATGCCCGGCGCCTGCTGCGCGGCGCGGTCGAAACTGATGCGGGCTTCCTCCAGCCGTCCGAGATGCTGCAGGGCCGCGCCGCGATTGTTCCAGATAAGGGCCGTCTCCGGTGCGATGTCCAGCGCGTGGTCGTAACCGGCCACCGCCTCGTCGTAACGGCACAGGCGCTGCAAGGCATCGGCACGATTGGCATGCACTTCGGCATTACCGGTATCCAGCGCGAGGGCACGGTCGTAACTGCCGAGCGCCGCATCGTGCCGCAGCAGTTTCTGCAACACATTGCCCCGGTTGTTCAGGGCCAGCGCAAAATCCGGATTGAAGAACAGAGCCCGGTCGTAACTCGCCAGTGCCTCCTCCAGCCGTCCCAGATTCTGCAGAACATTGCCGCGATTGCACAAGGCATCGGGATAACCGGGCGCCAGCACCAGCGCCCGATCGAATGTTTGAAGCGCCTCTTCCCAGCGACGCAGCGCGTTCAAGACATTGCCGAGATTGGCCAGTGCAAGTGCATCGCGCGGATTGGCCGCCACCACCGGTGCGATCAGGTCATGAGCCTCGTCATGGCGGCCCTGCTGGGCGCGCACGACCCCCAGCATGTGACGGGCATCCATCAGATCGGGATTTGCCGTCAGTATCTGTTCGTATAAGCGCGCCGCCTCATCCAACCGCCCTTGGCCGTGCAATCCCACCGCCTGGTCCAACAGCGCCGACATCTCAATGCAACTTCAGCTTTGGGCGGACGATGTGATTGACATGCCCCACCAGGATCAGCGCCAGACCCTTGAGCCAGCCATGAATGGCGATCAGATGCATGCGGTAGAGCGAGACATAGACAAAGCGCGCCAGCCGGCCTTCGATCGCCATGCGTCCGCCGATCAGATTGCCCATCAGCGAACCCACGGTGGAGAAATGGCTGAGCGACACCAGCGAACCGTGATCGCGATAGACGAATTTCTTGAGCCGCCCGCCCTCGACCAGAGCGCGGATATTGCGAAAGGCCGTCGCCGCCATCTGGTGGGCGGACTGGGCGCGCGGCGGCACCGGCCTTGTTTCCCCCTCGGGGACAAACCAGGCACAGTCGCCGATGGCGAAAATCCGCTCGTCTTGCGTGGTCTGCAAACTGGGCTTGACCACCAGCTGATTGCTGCGCGTGACTTCCAAAGCCAGGCTGGCCAGCATGTCGGGGCCCTTCACCCCCGCCGCCCACACCCGCAAGTCGGCTTTGATCAACTCGCCGGAGTTGGTGACCATGCCTTCGGCGGTGGCTTCCACCACCTGCTCGCCGGTCACGATGCGCACCCCCAGGGCTTCCAGTTCCTGATGCGCCGCTTTCGCCAGATCGTCCGGCAGGGCCGGCAGGATGCGCGGCCCCGCCTCGATCAAGGTCACTTTCAACCGGCTTTCGTCGAACACTTCCAGGCCGTAATGGCGCAACTCCGACGCCGCATTGTAAAGCTCGGCCGCCAGCTCCACGCCGGTGGCGCCGCCGCCGACGATATCCACCTTCACGCTGGCATCGGCACTGGGATCGGCTTGCAGTGTGCGCGACACGCGCAGGCAATGGTTCAGGAGCTTGGTGCGGAAACGGTCGGCCTGCAGGCGGCTGTCGAGAAAGATGCAATGCTGCGCCACGCCCTTTGTGCCGAAATCATTGCTGATCGATCCCAGCGCCAGCACAAGGTAATCATAGCGGATACGGTGGCGGCCCATGATCTCGCGGCCGTCCTCGTCCAGGATCGGCGCGATCAGGACATGACGGGTTTCACGATCTATGCCTT
>JBBQBL010000303.1:0-2345 GCA_038317805.1 Micropepsales bacterium | reverse complement strand
GGTGAAGGCGGTGGCGCCGAAGACGTTGCCGGTCTTGAACTCCATGATGCCGGCGATGATCTGGGCGGTGCCGCCAAAGGCCATGGCCAGCGGGATGACCACCGGTTCACCGGCCACCGGCAACAGGCCGGCATTGATGCTGCTGAGAAGAACTGTCGTAACTCCGAACCCGACCAGGCCAAGCGGTGCGGGGTTTGCCGTGTCTGCCATGCGTTGCTCCCTCTTTGTTGTTCTTGTGGGCAGAGCCTAAGCGGATTCTATGCCCAACTCACCCGATTTCCGGGATGGCGGACACAGCGGCCCGCCAATTCCAGCTCCAGCAGCACCGTCAGGATGGCGGCCACCGGGGCGCCGGTCTGGCGGATCAGCTCGTCGATCGCGACCGGGGCAGGGCCAAGGGCTTCCTCGAGTTGCGCACGGATACGGTCGGCCTCCGCTTCCAGGGCCTCGGCGGGCATCATCGGGGCCGGGACATCAGGCTCGGCAAAACCGCCGCCCAGCATGGGCGACAGCACGGACAGAATGTCTTCCGCATTTTCGGTCAGCACCGCGCCTTCGCGGATCAGCCGGTTGGCGCCTCGCGCGCGCGGGTCCAGCGGCGAGCCCGGCACGGCGAACACCTCGCGGCCCTGGTCGATGGCGTATTGGGCGGTGACCAGCGAGCCGGATTTTTCGGCGGCTTCCACCACCACCACGCCGCGCGCCAGGCCGGAGATGATGCGGTTGCGGCGCGGGAAGTGGCGCGCCTGGGGCGCTTCGCCCAGCCGCATTTCCGAAACGATAACACCCTGGTTCCTGATCGCCGCATAGAGTTTTTCATTTTCCGGCGGATAGATGATGTCCACGCCGCCCGCCACCACCGCCACCGTGCCCACCGCCAGCGCCGCTTCATGGGCGGCTGCGTCGATGCCGCGTGCCAGGCCCGATACCACTACGATGCCGGCGAAACCCAGATCGCGCGCCAAGGTGTCGGCGAACTTGCGCGCCAGGGCGCTGGCATTGCGCGCGCCGACCATGGCGATCATCTCTTTTTGCAGCAGGTGCGGATGGCCCAGCACGCTGAGGATGGGCGGCGGCGCTTCCAGCGCGGCCAGCCCGCGCGGGTATTCCGGCTCGCAGGAGGCGATCATGCGTCCGCCCAATTTGGCGAGCGCCTCGATCTCCCGCGCGATGGCGTTTTCTTCGGGCAGCACAAAGCTTTTGGCGCCGCCGCGGCTTGCCATGCGCGGCACTTCGGCCAGGGCTGCGGACGCGGTGCCGAAACGCGCGATCAGATTGCGAAAAGTGACGGGACCGATATTCTCGGTGCGCGCCAGCCGCAACCAGTCGCGGCGCTCACGTTCACTGAGTGGCACTGCTTTTCTTCCCGATACGCGGTTCGGTGCCTTGCAGCAGCCGGCGGATATTCTCGCGGTGCATCCAGTAGATCAGTAACGAAAGCGCCAGCGCTAAACCGGCATAGATGTCCTGATGGAACAGCAGGAAATAGGCCGAAGACAAGGCGATGGCGATCAGCGCCGACAGGGATGAGATACGCCAGAGGAACGCCGCGATGATCCAGGTGGCGGCGAACATGAGGCCGACCGGCCAATACAGCGCCAGGCACACGCCCAGATAGGTCGCCACGCCCTTGCCGCCCTTGAAGCGCAACCACAGCGGAAACATGTGGCCCAGCACCACGGCGACGGCGGCGAAGATTTCCGCGCCCGGTGGCAGCAGCATTCGCGCCAGCAGCACAGCCGCCGCGCCCTTGGCGCCGTCGCACAGAAGGGTGGCGGCCGCCGCCCATTTCTTGCCGGTGCGCAGGACATTGGTGGCGCCGATATTGCCCGAGCCGATCTTGCGCACATCCCCGGCCCCGGAAATCCAGGCAAAGAAAAGTCCGAACGGGATGGTGCCCAGCAGGTAACCGAGCAGCAGTGCTTGCAGCAGGATCATGGCCGGGACGATGCCAGTGGGCGCGGCAGAAATCTAGCGCGCGTCGAACACGCATTCGCCGCCGACAAAGGTCGCCCGGGCGCGCCCCGAGAATTTGTGGCCGTCAAATGCGGTGTTGCGGGAGCGGGAGCGCAGTTTTTCGGCGTCCACCACAAAGGGTTCATTCTCGTCCAGCAGCACCAGGTCGGCGGGCGCGCCCCGGGCCAGGGTGCCGCTGGGCAGGCCGAAGATGCGCGCCGGTGCGGCGGTCAGGGCGGCGATCACCTGGGACAGGCTGGCATCGCCATTGTGCGACAGCGACAAGGCGGCGGGCAGCAACGTCTCCAGCCCCACCGTGCCGGCGGCGGCAGAGGCATAGGGCTGGCGCTTGGTGTCGGCGCCCTGCGGCTCATGGCTGGACACGATCA
>JBBQBL010000302.1:0-2350 GCA_038317805.1 Micropepsales bacterium | reverse complement strand
CGTATCCTCACCAGCGGCACCGAGGCGGTGACCCGCGTCATGGTGGAATCGGCCGACGGCAAGGGCAATCGCTGGTCCACCGTGGGCGTGTCGGAGAATATCGTCGATGCCTCGTTTGAAGCGTTGACCGACTCGATCATCTACAAGCTGTACAAGGACAGCGCGCCGGTTTAGCCCAGCGCCTCGGCCATCATTGCCAGCGCCGCGTCCGCATCGGGCGCGAGCCGGTACAGCCGCAAATTCTCCGCGCGCACGAAGCCGACCTTGACCGAAGCCTGCAGCATCGCTGCCAGCGGATCGAAATAGCCGTTCACATTGACCAGGATGATGGGCTTGATCTGCACGCCAAGCTGCGCGCTGGTCAGCACTTCGAAGAATTCGTCATAAGTCCCCAGCCCGCCGGGCAGCACGATAAAGCCGCAGGCGCGGTCCATCATCTTCTGCTTGCGCTCAAACAGGTCGGGCACGATCTCGGTGGTTTCACCGTGCGTCAAAGGCGGTTCCACGTCGCGCAGGAAGCCGGGCAGGATACCCTCGACGATGGTTCCTGCTTCCCGCGCCGCGCGCGCGACATCGCCCATCAGGCCGGGGCTGCCGCCGCCGAACACAAGCACATGCCCCATTTTGGCGATTCCGGCCCCGATGGCGCGGGCCGCATCGCGGAAAGCGGGGTCCGTGCCGAAGGAGGAGCCGCAGAATACGCAGATCGCCGCTTTTTTCTTTTCCATATTGCCGACAGGGTTGCGCAAGTTCGTGATACTTATTTAAACCTTGCGCCTTCCTAGACGGGTTTTCGCCCTTTGCCACGGAGAATATTTTGCCGCGCTGGTTGCTGATTGTTGGGGCCGTGGCCCTGCTGGCCATGATCGCCGGGTTTATCACCTTTGGCGGCGGGGATATGGGCCGCTAGATGGCCCATCCGGTGGAAGACGGCAGCGGCGCACCCTCCTTCAAGCCCCTGTGGCGGCTGATGCCCTATCTGTGGCCGGCGGCTCGCCCCGACCTGCGCTGGCGGGTGGTGTGGAGCATTGTTTTCCTGATGGCGGGAATCATCGCCACCACCGTGTCGCAGCAGTTCCTGGGCGCGGCGGTGGATGCCTTTGGCACCACGCCCCAGGCGGCGGTGCTGTGGGTGGTGATCGCGCTGGTGGCGGCCTATGCGATGTCGCGCGTATTGATGCAGGCCTTCGCCCAGTTGCGCGACGGCATTTTCGCCAAGGTCCAGTATCACGCCATGCGCGAAGTGGCGGTGGAGACCTTCGCCCATGTCCATACCCTGTCGATGCGCTTCCATCTGGAGCGCAAGACCGGCGGGCTGTCCCGGGTCATCGAACGCGGCACCCGCGGCATCGACAATATCCTGTCCTTCGCCTTGTTCTCGGTGTTCCCGATCATCTTCCAGGTGCTGATCTATGCCGGTCTGCTGTTGTGGACTTTCAACATCTGGGTGGCGCTGACGGCCATCGCCATGGTGGCTGCCTATAGCTGGTTCACGGTTGCCGTCACCCGCTGGCGCATCGCCTTCCGCCGCGAGATGAACCAGAGCGACACCGACGCCAATACCAAGGCGGTGGACAGCTTGCTGAACTTCGAGACCGTCAAGTATTTCAACAATGAGAAGCATGAGACGCGGCGCTACGACGTCTCGATGGAGAAATATTCCAACGCCTCCATCCAGTCGCAGACTTCGCTGTCGATCCTCAATACCGGCCAGGCGGCGATCATCGCGCTGGGGCAGGGGGTGGTGCTGATCCTGGCCGCCATGATGGTGAAGTCGGGCGAGGTAAAGCTGGGCCAGTTCGTCGCCGCCAATCTGATCGTGATCCAGCTTTACCAGCCGCTGAACCTGCTGGGCACGGTGTACCGTGAAATCACGCAAGGGTTGGTGGACATGGAAGCCATGTTCCGGCTGCTGCACCAGCCCCGCGAAGTCCAGGACAAGCCGGATGCCAAACCGCTCGTCGTGGCGGGCGGGGAAATCCGCTTCGACAATGTGGTGTTTGCCTATGATCCCGAACGCATTGTGCTCAAAGGCATCAGCTTCACGGTGCCGGCCGGCAAGACGGTGGCGATCGTGGGACCGTCGGGCGCCGGCAAATCCACCATCAGCCGCATCCTGTACCGCTTCTATGACATCAAGAGCGGGCAGGTGACCATCGACGGCCAGGATATCCGCGATGTGACACAGGAAAGCTTGCGCAGCGTAATCGGCATCGTTCCGCAGGATACCGTGCTGTTCAATGATACGGTCAAGTACAACATCGCCTATGGCCGCATCGGCGCCAACGAGGCCGATATCAAGGAAGACGCGCGCCTGGCCCAGATCGACAAGTTCATCGTCGAATTGCCG
>JBBQBL010000301.1:0-2367 GCA_038317805.1 Micropepsales bacterium | reverse complement strand
GATGCCCGCGAAGCTGTCGGTGATCTCGATGCTCTGGACATATTTGGCCTGCTTGTAGCCGAGCTGGCGTTCGACCCGCAGCCGCAGCGGGGCGCCATGCGCCACATCCAGCGGCTTGCCGTTCATGGCATAGGCGATCAGGGTCTGGGGATGGAAAGCGTCGCGCAGGTCGATGCTTTCGTAATACCGGCCGGGGCTCTGCTCGCCGCCCTTGGACGGTTCTCCGCTCAGATTATCGGCGCAGCGCAGTACCGCATAGCGCGCATTGGGCTTGAGCGCCGCCGCCTTGAGCAAGAGGCCGACCGGCACTCCGGTCCACATGCCGATCGCCGACCAGCCTTCGACACAGTCGTGGCGGGTGATCTGGGTACGGCGCGGCAGCCGCCTGAGCTCGGCCACCGACAAGGACAGCGGCTTGTTCACCAGGCCATAAATCTTCAGCCGCCAGTTGGCGAAGTTCTGCGCCGCATGGCCGTTGTATTCATCCGTACCCGGATCATAGGTGCCGTTGGGCTTGAACACCGGCGAAATGTCGGACGGACTGTATTCGCGCGCCAGCCGGTCGCCCATCAGCGCGCGCTGCGCCGTCAGGGTCCAGTCTTCCACCGCGCCCGCGACATGCGAGAAGCTGGAGCCCAGGGTCAGCGTGTCGGCCCTGGCGATCAGATACCCCGCCCCTCCCAGTCCGCCCAGGATGGCGACGCGGCGGGTGATGTCTTTCATGCGCGCCATCAGGAACCGTCTCCCGAATGTTTTTTGGGCGAATGATCGCGCGGAATCCGGTACCAGCCGGTCAGCATGGAGCGCACTTCGTTGATCGGCCCGGCCAGCACCACTTCCACCAGATGCACAATCACGAACAGAACGATCAGCGTGGCGCAGATGAAATGGATGCTGCGCGCCGACTGACGGCCGCCGAACAGATCCAGTAGCCAGGGCACAATGGCATTGAAACCCGGCGACATGGTGAGCCCGGTCAGCACCATCAGAACGATCAGCAAGGTCACGCCGAGATAGGCCAGCTTCTGCAGCACATTATAACGCCGCGCCGCATCGTCCGTGGGATGCTTGAGCTTGATATGATCCAGGATGGAGCGGGGAATGGCCTTGATGTCGGCGCGGCTGGGCCAGATGTCGCGCTGCAAGTGCCGCGACCACAGGCTGTAAGCCAGATAGGCCAGCCCGTTGAACACCAGAATCCAGGCGAACAGGAAATGCCAATGGCGGGCGTCGGCGAGATCCTGGAAGCTGGGAATGGTCAGCCATTGCGGCCAGCCGCGCGACTGGAATTCGCCGCCGGCCCTGGACCAGCCCAACACCCCCGTGGTGTCGAACTGCCAGGGGCCGATCTGCGTGACGCCCATCGGCCCGTTAGCGGTATCCATCGCACCCAGCGCGAAAAAGGGCTGCTCGCTGTCGGCGCCGGTCATGCCCCAATAGAGCCGCGGATGGGCGTTGAAGATATTGAGCCCGCTGCCCAGCAGGAAAACAATGCAAAGCGCGTTGATCCAATGGGTCAGCCGGACCAGGGCGCGGTGGCGGTAGAAGCCGTCCTTTTCCGTTACCCGGCCAAAGGCTTCGTGCCAGGCGTAACCAGGCCAGGCCCGGATGCGGGCCAGCCATGTCTCACCTGCAGTATGGGAATCAGACGCCACGGGACCTCCCTCACCCACTCTATTCGCTGGCGGGGCCGGAAGGTTTCAATTTTCAGGGATTTTTGGGGCCGCAAGGGTCCGGCGGGGCGGGATTTCGCCCCGGGGCGCATGGAATTCCGCCATTTTTGTGCAATAACACGGGCCGGATTGCCGGATTTGAATGTCGCATCGCAAGGATGCCCAAGGATTTCAAGGGGAGAAAAAATGAAGAACTTCACGAAAGCGGCACTGTTGATGTCGATGGCGGCCGCCGTGCCGGCCAGCGCCCAGGTCAATGCGGGCGACCAGAAGCCCGAGGCCAATGTGCCGTTCAACATGACCTCGGTGGCGACCTTCAACCTGCCCTGGAAGATCGCCTTCCTGCCCGACGGCCGCATGCTGGTGACCGAAAAGGTCGGCCCGATCTGGCTGGTGACGCAGCAAGGCCTGAAGCGCCAGGTCACGAACTATCCGGCGGCGCTCTATGGCGGCCAGGGCGGCATGCTGGGCATCTATGTCTCGCCCAATTATGCCAGCGACAACACCGTCTATATTACCTATAGCGAGCCCGGCACCATCGGCGGCATCAGCGGTTCGAGCCTGGCCCTGGCCAAGGCCAAGCTGGTGCTCAACGACGGCGCCACGCCGGCGACAGCCACCCTGCAAGACCTGCAAGTGATCTGGCACGACGGCGCGCGCGGCCGCGGCGGCCAGTTCGGTGCCAACATCGCCT
>JBBQBL010000300.1:0-2417 GCA_038317805.1 Micropepsales bacterium | reverse complement strand
GGCGATGCGCGGCTGCATGCGTTCGGCCTGTGCCAGCAGGAACGCCAAGAGCGCGGTCTTGCCCGAACCGGACGGCCCGATGATGGTGAAGTTGCCCAGATCGCCAGAATGAAAATTGAAGTGATAGGGGCCGAAGGACGTGGTCTCCAGCACGGTGATGGGCTGGCCCCAATGATTGTCGCTGGCCTGGCCGGTGGGATGATTGTGGAAGCTGGCGAGGCTGGCGAAGTTGGCGGTCGACAGCATCGCCTTGCGCGCGATCAATCCGAAGTTGCCGGGGAACTGGGCCCAGAAGGCCGGCTCCAGGTTCATTTCCTCGCGCACTGCGATAGCGCCGGTCTCGGCCAGCGCCGCCTGGATGTCGGCGGTGGCCTGGTCCAGCGCTTCGAAGGTCGGGGTGCGCGCCAGGATCGACAGATGATGCTCGCCATAAGCCGCACGGCCGGCCGCGACGTCGTCCTTGGCGGATGCCAGCTCGCTGCGCAGGCTGAGCGCATCGTGATCGGCGGCGCGCAACCGGCGCAGCGCCTGGGTCATGCGCGACAGCGCGGTCTGCTGTTCGACAAAGGCGAAGCTTTCGGTCAGCACCATCTCGAACGGCAGGCGCAGAACGCCGTCCAGCATGCCGGGCACCGAGCGCAGCGGATAATCCTTCAGGGAGATCATGGCGCCAAAGCTGGCGCGTTCATTGCCGTTGGCGCTGAACTCCATGGCGTCGAAGCCGAAGGACAGACGCCGCGTCGCCAGGCTCTGGCCCATGTCGCCGGTCGGCGCCAGAACCCGGCGCGCCGCGCCATTGGTCAGCAGCGACAGGAACTCGGCCGGTTCGGAGCACAGGCCGGTTGGGCCCTTGTAGAGCGACAGGGTGCGCGGGCCGTACGGCGCCAACGTCGCCAGGAAGGTCTCGCGGGTCGCGTGCAATTGGCGCAGTTCGCGTTCCAGCAGCGCCTTGTTCTCGCCCGGTTTCTTCAGCAACTTCTCGATGAAGCCGGCGCCACCCTGCAGGGGGCGCCGTACCAGGGTCAGGAAAATCTCGTTCACATACAGCTGGCGGCGCGACAGCCGCGCCCGCCAGGCATCGTCCAGCCGGCGGCAAAAGGCGTTGTCCGGCGTGCTGTCGATCTCGGTATTCACCTTGCGGCGCACGACATGGTGATAGATCGCCAGCCGCGAGCTGGCTGCGCCGCGCAGCAAGGTCTCACGCATCGCCTTGCGGTAATTCAGTTCATCGTCCGACGCGGTCTCAAACGGAAAGCCGCGCAGATGGATGGTCTGCACCAGCATCCCATCGCGGGTCTGCAAGGTGACTTCGTCCAGATGCCCCAGATAGGGCAGGCGGTCGCCCACCGCGGCCTCGTTAGGGGCTAGAGTCTTGGCGGCGCGGTTGCGGAAGAATTGCATCATCATGGGCGATACGAATTCATTTTCCAGAACCAGTGGTTCTTCACGCGCGGGCAATAGCGCAGCTTCACGCCCCAGATGTCGAAGAAGCGTGCATCGCGCAGGCAGCCCAGATAACCGATGACATGCAGCACCCCCGCCACCGCAAAGCTCCAGAAGGAACGGGTGAGCAGGAATATCTCCAGCGTCACGATCAGGTTGAAGACCGCATAACCGTAAGTAACGCCGCCCATCATTTGCGGACGCGTCAGGGCGCTGAACACCGGATCGGAGGTCAGCCGCGTCATGTCAGTGCAGGCCCCCGGCCAGGGAACGGATGCCGGACACGATGGCCACGGCGCCGAAGATGATGAAGCAGCCGATTACCACGGTCAGGCCGCGGCGCCATTCGATACGGCCGGTCAGCATCATGAAGCCCACCACCGCGACGGCGATCACTGCGGCGGCCGTGGCGACATTGCCGAGCAGAGTGCCCTGCACCCATTCCAGCGCCGCCACCAGCGGCGAGGAGCCGGCGGGATCCTGCGTCACCACCTGTGCCTGCGCGGGCAGGATGAACGCGGCAACGATGGCGGGCGCGAGAAGACGTTTCATGGTTTTTCTCCATCGCTGCCGGCCAGCCGGTCGAGTACGGCGGCGACATAGGCCTTGGTTTCAGGGTAGGGCGGCACGCCGTGATAGCGCTCCACCGCTTCAGGCCCGGCATTGTAGGCGGCCAGGGTCTTGACGATGTCGCCGTCGAACCGGTCCAGCAGCCGCGCCAGATATTGCGCCCCGCCATCGATATTCGATGCCATGTCGTCGGGATTGACCCGCAGGTCTGCCGCGGTGGCCGGCATCAGCTGCATCACCCCGCGCGCGCCCGCAGGGGACATCGCCTCCTGCCGCATCCGCGATTCCTGCCAGGCCACGGCTCCGACCAGTTCCTGGGCCAGGGCATGGCGGGCGGCACTGCTGTTGATGGCGGTGGTGACGGGGGTCGAAGCGCGCGGTGTTGGCGGGAGCAAGGGGCGAAC
>JBBQBL010000299.1:0-2424 GCA_038317805.1 Micropepsales bacterium | reverse complement strand
GCGCCAGTTGCCCGCCTATGCGTCGGGCCTGTACCGCACCGTTCCGGCGGCGCTGGCGCTGGGCGAAAAGCTGGCGGCGATGGCGCCGATGGCCAATGCCCGCGTCTCTTTTGCGTCCACCGGTTCGGAAGCCAACGACTTTCTCATCAAGTTCATGCGTTTCCGCAACGCCCATCGCGGCGAGCCGCAGCGCGTGAAAATCATCGCGCGCGCCCTCAGCTATCACGGCGCCACCATTGCCACCGCGCCGCTGGGCGGCTTTCCTGGTACCGCGCGGGCCTTCAACCTACCGATGCAAGATGTGATCACGGTCAGTCAGCCCGATTACGCCAACAACGCCCTTGCCGGCGAGGATGAAGCCGCCTTCACCGCGCGTATGCTGGCGGAAATCGAGCAGGCCATCGAACAGGCTGGCCCCGAAACGGTCGGCGCCATGATCCTGGACCCGGTGTCCTACAGCGCCGGTTGTATCGTGCCGCCAGCGGGATACCTGACCGGCCTGCGCGCGCTGCTGGACCGTTACGGCATCCTGCTGTTCGACGATGAAGTAATCACGGGCTTCTGCCGCACCGGCCACATGTTCGCCAGCCAGACCTTCGGCATGCGGCCCGATTGCATGACCCTGGCCAAGGCGCTGTCCGGCGCCTATTTTCCGATCTCGGCGATCGTGATGGATGGCGATTTCTATGACGGCTTGGAGCAGGGCTCGGAAGAGGAGGGCACCTTCTCTCATGCCGCAACCTATGGCGGTCATCCGGTCGCCGCGGCGGTCGCGCTGCGGATGATCGAGATCATTGAGGAGCGCGATATCCTGGGCCATGTCCGCAAGGTTGCGCCCAGGCTGCAGCAGTTGCTGGCGTCGCTGACCGATCATCCGATGGTGTTCAACATCCGCGGTGTCGGGCTTGGCGGGGCGGTGCAGTTGCACAGCCGCACCGGTGCTGTGGGCGCGCGCGGCCAGGCGATGCAGGAGGCAATGATGGCGGAAGGCTTGCTGCTGCGGGTGGTGAAGGACACGGTCAACTTCGCCCCGCCGCTGATCATCACCGAAGCGGAGGTGGACGAACTGTTCGCCCGCTTCTGCCGCGCCCTGAAAACGGTTCAGCGGACGGAGCAGGCGTCGTGAGCGCGTTCCTGGTTGGTTATACCGACCGCTGGTCGGCCCGGGCCGGCGGCAAGATCGCGGTCAAGGTTTCCTCTCCCGGCGGCGATTACCAGGCCGATCTGGTGCGCATCCGCAGCGCCGATCCCAATCCAGCCGGCCCCGGCATGATTTTCGAAGACGTCGTCGCAGCTTTTGCCGGCACCTATCCGGGCCGCGCGCAGGCGATCCATAACGGCTCCTATGGCATGGTGGCGCTGGGCGGCCTGGTGTTGCCGCAGGAATGGACACTGTCGGTGCGGGTGCAGCCCTGGCTGCTGGATGGCCGTCCCCAGGCGGTGCTGTCCTTGTTGGGCGGCAAGGGTCTTTCGCTAAATGTCACCGCAGAAGGCGCCGAACTTCGCGTCGGCGATGCGCGCTGCCGCGTGGCGGCGCCGATGCTGCAACGGCGCTGGTACGAACTGCGGGTGATCTGCGACGGAAAATCGCTGCGCCTTGTGCAGACCGCGCTCACAAAGGACTGGGGCACGAATGGCAGCGGCGAAGTACGCCTGTCCGCGACCATCGATCCGCCAGCCACGATGCTGCTGGCGGCGGCGCCCGGTGCCCGCGATCATTTCAATGGCCGGCTGGAACATCCGACGCTGCTGAAGGGCACAGCCGAAGCGGGCACGCCACTCAAGCCTGCCGACGTCATGGCCTGGTGGGATTTCAGCCTGGATATTCCCACTCAGAAAATTTCCGACCGGGGCCCGCACCTGTTGCATGGCGAGCTGATCAACATGCCCACACGGGCGATGCGCGGGTCGTCGTGGCAGGGCGATGTCCTCAAATGGACCGACGCGCCCGACCAATACGCTGCGGTGCATTTCCATGACGATGATCTCTACGATTGTGGCTGGCAGACCGATTTTACCTTCAACGTGCCCACCGATCTGCCCAGCGGCGTTTATGGCATCCGCCTGAGATCAGGGGGTGAGCAAGATATCGTGCCGGTGTTCGTGCTGCCGCCGCCCGGCGCCGCCACCGCGAAAGTCGCCATCCTGTTTCCGACTTACACCTATCAGGTGTATGCCAATTTTGAGCGTGATAATTTCGATGCGGCGTTTCGGGCGCGCCGCGCCGCATGGGGCGTCTATCCGCATCATCCCGCCGAACACAGGGAGTTCGGTCTCTCCACCTATAATTTTCACAGCGACGGTTCGGGCGTTGGATTCTCATCGCTGCGCCGTCCGGTGCTGACCACGCGTGCCGGCCAGATGGCTTATGTCGATCCCAAGGGCTCGGGTCTGCGTCACTTCCCGGCCGACATGCATCTGGCC
>JBBQBL010000298.1:0-2434 GCA_038317805.1 Micropepsales bacterium | reverse complement strand
GCGCTGGGAAATTCCCGATCCGCTGTCGCCGTTTGTCAGAATGACGATGCCGTCGCCTGTCGCCGCATCGCCGGCGGCATACGACATGAAACGCCCTTCATTGTTGCCTTCATGGCTGAACAGCGATGTCCGGGCATTGCGTTCCAGCGCCCAGCCCAATCCCCACCAGAAGGGTTCGCCATCCTGCACCGCCCGCCCCGGAGAGATCATGGCGCGGCGGGTCGCATCCGAAATCTCCCAGCTGGCGCGTGACGGGCGGCCCATGATCAGGGTCAGAAATCGGGCATAATCCGCCGCGGTCGTCAGCAGGCTGGCGGCGGCATTTTCAAACCGCACCCGCTTGGGCGGAGTCTTGGGGACGATTTCGCCTCCCGCCCGAACCCAGTCATCCTGCGTCCATCCGCGCAACGGCTTGTTCCATTTCTGGGCGATGGGCTCGATCATCTTCAACACGCTGCGAAAGCCTGTATCGCGCGCCACTTTGCCGCCGGTATGGCCGACCGACAGATTGCGCGCGATCTCCGTGTCCCCGGCAAAGAAGCTGTGGGTCATGCCGGCCGGTTCGAAGAGTTGCGTACGCATGAAGCTGTCCAGGCCCTGGCCGGTAATATGCTCGGCGACCAGTTGCAGCCAGAAAAAGCCTTCACCGGAATAAGAGAAAGCCGTACCGGGTTTGAAGGCGGGCTTGAAGCTGTCGGGCTTTTCCTCGTCGCCCCAGTTTGGCAGGCCGGAGGAATGCGTCAGGACATGCCGGGCGGTGATTTCGCCGATAAGCGGATCATCCGGCATGTAAGCCGGCTTGTAATAGCCGGTCAGCGGGCGGTCGAGCTCCAGGAGCTTGCGGTCGGCAAGCTGCAACACGCCATAAGCAAAGACCGGTTTGCTGATGGACGCCGCTTCGAACAGCGTGTCGTCGCGCACTGCTTCCTTCGTGTTAGCGTTGGTGACGCCAAAATGCCTGGTCCAGACGATCCGTCCTTTTGAGACGACAGCAATGGACAGACCCGGCAGGCAGCCCAGCCGCATCAGGGATGGCAACCGGTCCAGAAATTCGCGCGGCGGAACCCACGCGCCGGGATTCGCGGCGGCGCATGCGGGCATTGCCATCTGGGTGCTTGCGGCGCCGGCAATTGCCAGAAAGCTCCGTCTTGCGAGGGGAGGCATCAACGCGCCTCGATGATCTGGCCGGAGCCCTTGATCGCACGCTCGATCTTTTCGGGCCTGGTCATCAGCCGCACACGGCCTGATCCCAGCAAGGTTGCTTTCAGTTCTTCGCGCGGCGCGATGGTGGCTTCACCGCTGCCGTAGATCGCCACTTCGATCCTGCGGGCGGACAGTTTGCCCAGACGGGCTTCTCCCGAGTCCATGACATTGACCACCAGCGTGTCGACGTTTCCTTCCGCGGTGGCGGAACCGGAATTGAGCACGGTGATTTTCACACTATCCTGGTCGATATGCCCGAAATCCACACTGCCGCTGCCTCTGACAACCAGGTCACGGTTTTGCGCATTGCGTGGAATCTGTACATCGGCCTGAACCTGAACATCGGTCTGCACCTGTGTGCGGGTGCTGGTCTGTGTCTCGCTGCGGGCCTGGGGTGACCTGGAAGAGGGCGGCTCAATCACTTCGCCATTTCCCAGGATTGTCTGGCTGCGATCCTTGGGTCGGGACAAAAGCGACAGCTTGCCATTGCCAGCGATGAACAAGCGCAGATCACCTTGCGGCGCCAGCGACGCCGTGCCGTTGCCAAAAATGGAAACCTTGGCGTCATCGGTCACGGACAATTTTCCCAGATCGGCGTGGCCGGGACCGGCGATCACCAGGTTCAGCTCGTCGACACGGCCTTGTCCGGTCACGGTGCCGACGCCATTGAGATGCACATCCAGGGTTTCCTGGTCGATGTGGCCGAGGTCGAGATTCTCGCGGCCATTGACCACGAATTTGCGGATCGGCACCCCGCTGATCACCGCTTCCATTTTCTGCGCATCGCGCCGGGGCGCCCTGTCCGAAACGATGCGGCCGTCCCCGACCCGCACATGCTCCATCATCTCGGCCGGTCCCGTCACGGATACGCGCGGCGGCCCCTTGGCTTCATAGCGCACATTGACCGGCGCATTCAGCGCCAGCGTATCGCCGCCGTCCCAGTGCCATTCCTTGCGGGTGGCCAGGTCGATCAGCGGCTTGATGCGCCCCAGCGAACGCTGGTCATGAAACACATCGTCGCCGCCGATCAGGAAGGCCAGGCCCAGGAAGACGGCGCAGAGCGCCAGGCCGGCGGCGGACAGGATTGCGAGCATTCTGGACATGGCTATTCCTCGTCCCCGGGCTTGAGCAGGCGGTAATTCAGCCGCGCATAGCGCGCCAGCAGTCGCAGGCCCAAATCCAGCAGCAGGGCCAGCAACGCGCCGACACCGAACACGCCGCAGAGCAGGCC
>JBBQBL010000297.1:0-2451 GCA_038317805.1 Micropepsales bacterium | reverse complement strand
GGATGACAAGGGCCGGGAGATTTTTGCCGACAAGATCGGCGTGATGCTGGCGCGTGGATTGTCGGCGACCCGCAAGGACGCCCAGTTCGTGGTGGATGTGAAATCCACCGGGCTTTACCTCACCGATCCAGTACTGAAGGCCAATGGGGTCAAGACCGATTACTGGAAGACCGGTCACAGCTATATCAAGCGCCGCACCGCCGAGCTGAAGGCGCTGGCGGGTTTTGAAAAGTCCGGCCACTTCTTCTTCAATCCGCCGATCGGGCTTGGCTATGACGACGGCATCGTCGCCGGTATCCAGGTTCTCAAGATGCTGGATGCGGCCGGTCCGGGCGCCAAGCTTTCGGCGCTGTATGACGGCCTGCCGCAAAGCTGGGGTTCGCCCACCATGGCGCCCTTCTGCCCCGACGATAAGAAGTATGCCGTGGTCGAGGCGATGGTGAAGGAATACACCGCCCTGAAGGACAAGGGCGAGGCTTTGCTGGGCCGCAAGATCGCATCCGTGGTGACCGTCAACGGCGTGCGCGTCACCCTGGATGACGGCACCTGGGGCCTGGTGCGTGCCTCCTCCAACAAGCCGTCGCTGGTGGTGGTGGTGGAAAGCCCGGCCTCGGAAGCCAATATGCGGGCCATGTTTGCCGATATTGACACTAGGCTGGGCAAGCATCCAGAAGTCGGCGAATACGACCAGAAGATCTAGCCGTCTTGTCTTGATCGCTGGTCTGCGCGAGCATCCCGGAAAATAACGGGGAGGGATGCATGGACCGGCGCACATTGCTGGCTGCGGGACTTGGTGGGGCGCTATTGCCGCGCGCGGCGCTGGCCCAATCCACTATCGGGCCGCCGCATGAGACCGGCTATCTGCCGGGCGATTCCCAGGAATTCATCGCCCTGTGGCCGGGCACCCCGCCCGGCGGCGCCGGAATTCACCTGGACCTAAAAGTCACCGACGCGGTGCAGCCGGACGGCTTCCATGTCCGCGCTGTCAGCCAGATCCAGCAGCCGGGCTTCTTTGTCTATCGCCCGGTCAAGCCCACGGGGTTGGCCATGCTGATCATTCCGGGGGGCGGTTATGCCGCCGAAGGCGGCGACCGCGGCGGCCGCGAGATCGCGCAGCATTTTGCGTCGCGCGGCATTATCAGTTTTGTGCTGCGTTACCGCTTGCCGGGCGAAGGCTGGAAGAACCGCGACATGGTGCCGTTGCAGGATGCCCAGCGCGCCATGCGCCTGATCCGCACCGGCGAATATGGCGCCCAGAAGCTGGGCGTGATCGGTTTTTCCGCCGGCGGCCATCTGTCAGCCTCGCTGGCGCTGCGCCATGGCATGACCACGTATGAAAAGATCAGTGCTGCCGATGGCGGCGACGCAAAGCCCTTCATCGCCGCGCACATGTATCCGGTGATCACCATGGGGCCGGGCGCGCATCCCGGTTCCCGCGACAAGCTGCTGGGCGAAAATCCGAGCGCAGAGATGATCGACAAATGGTCGCTGGAAAAGCATGTCGGCGCCGATGCCGTGCCGTCCTTCCTGGCGCTGGCCACCGATGACGACATCGTGCCGCCCATGCCCAACGGCATTGCATTTTACCAGAAGCTGCAGGAAGCCAGGATCGCCTCACAGATGCATGTGTTCGAGGCCGGCGGGCATGGCTTCAGCCTGCATTGGGCGCAGGGCAAACCCTGTGGCGCCTGGCCGGAGCTGTTCCTGTCCTGGGCCGGCACGCACGGCTTTAAGGTTTAAGCGCGTCCAATAGCGCGGCGTGGAAGCGCGCCGGATCCTGGATTTGCGGTGAGTGGCCAAGATCGGGGAAGCGGATCAGCTTGCCCTGTTTGAAACGCTTGGCCGCCGCTTCCGCCAGCACCGGATAATTGCCAAGCGTCGCGCGGATTTCCGGCGGCGCCAATTGCTTGCCCGGCGCGGTATTGTCCTTGTCGCCGATCATCAGCAACACCGGCATTTGCAAATTCTCGAACTCGTAGAACACCGGCTGGCTGTAGATCATGTCGTAGGTGAGGGCCGAGTTCCACGCCACGACAGCCTTGCCGGGACCCCGGTACATGCCCGCCAGCATCTGCACCCAGGGCTCATATTCCGGCTTCCAGGTGTTGGCGTAATAGGTGACGCGTTCATAATTGCGGATGCTGTCGGCGCTGGTCTTGAGCTGAACCTGATATTGCGCGTCCAGGCTTTGCCACGGCACGCCCTTGGCGCGCCAGTCTTCCAGCCCCAGCGGATCGACCAGCACCAGCCTTTCGGTGTCGGCGGGGAAGGTAAGGCCATAGCGCATCGCCAGCATGCCGCCGGTGGAATGGCCCATGACAATCGCCTTGGCGATGCCGAGCGATTTGAGCAGGTCATGGGTATTGGCCGCCAGTTGCTCGAATGTGTACTGGTAATGCTGCGGCTTGGTGGATTTGCACCAGCCTATCTGGTCGGGCGCGATGACGCGGT
>JBBQBL010000296.1:0-2508 GCA_038317805.1 Micropepsales bacterium | reverse complement strand
GCACGAACTGCTGCAGTTCCTGGATGCCGCGTTCGGCCACGCGCATGCGGCGGTCGCCTTCCAAGCTGAACGGCTTGGTCACGACACCGACGGTCAGGATGCCGGCTTCGCGCACCGCGCGCGCGATGACCGGCGCTGCGCCGGTGCCGGTGCCACCGCCCATGCCGGCGGCGATGAACACCATGTGCGCGCCCGAAAGCTGTTCCATGATCTCGGTCATGGACTCTTCGGCGCCGGCGCGGCCGACTTCCGGCTGGGCGCCAGCGCCCAGGCCTTCGGTGGTGGTGGCGCCAAGCTGGATGCGGCGGGTGGCCTTGGACTGGGCCAGGGCCTGGGCATCGGTGTTGGCGACAACAAAGTCGACGCCTTCAAGGCCGGCCTCGATCATGTTGTTGACGGCATTGCCGCCGGCGCCGCCGACACCGAGCACGGTGATGCGAGGACGCAGTTCCTTGGTCTCGGGGACTTTCAGGTTGATCGCCATGTTATTTTTTCCTCGTCATGTTGGTCGCTCCGGCTCGCGCCGACGCTGGTGAGATGTTTCGATGCCCTTGCGGCACGCCAGAATTCCCAACTGATTCGCTGTTGTATTGTTGAATCATTAGAGCCACCTGCGGGTCAACCGGCTGAGCCAGCTTTCATTCTTCTCCTGGCGGTGCCCCAGGGCGATGTCCGGATTCAAAAGTTCGGGCGGCATGGTCGCGCCGGCCATCAGCAGGCCGATGGCGGTGGCATAGTCTGGGCCGGCCGATGCGGCGGCGAGGCCCGTGAAAGCCTGGGGCCGTCCGATGCGAACCTGCTTGTTCAGGATGCGGGCGGCCAGTTCGCGCGTTCCCGCCAGCTGACAGGCGCCGCCGGTCAGGACGGCGCGGCGGCCCGCCGCCACGTCGAAGCCGCTCGCCCGCAACCGGGTCTGGACCTCGCCGAAAATCTCTTCCAGCCGCGCCTGGATGATGCGGGTGAGCATGGAACGCGGCACCCGCAAGGCGGCATCGGCGCCCTCCTCACCCATCTGGGCGACGGAGATAACGTCGGCTCCGCCGTCCATCTCGCCCATGGCCGCGCCATACAGGGTCTTGGTGCGTTCGGCGGCCGCCATCGGCGCGGCCAGCATGCGGGCAATGTCGCTGGTGACGGCAAAGCCGCCGACCGGCACCACATCGGCATGCACCAGATGGCCTTCCAGGAACACGGCGATGGAGGTGGTGCCGCCGCCCATGTCGATCACGGTGGCGCCGATCTGCTTTTCGTCTTCGGTCAGGGTGGAAAGGCCCGAGGCATAGGCGCCGAACTGGGTGCCGATGACATTGAGATGGCAGCGTTCCACCGCCAGCTTGAGGTTCTGCAACGGGCTGGGCCGCACCGCCACGGCATGCATGGCCACGCCGATGCGCTGGCAGAACATGCCGGACGGGTTCTTCACGCCGCGGGCTTCGTCCACCACATAGGTGGTGGGCGCGCTCTGGATGATCTCATGGCCTTCCAGCTTGGCGCGGGCGCGGCCGTCGGCCAAAAGCGCGAGCAAGTGATTGTCCGACACCAGCGCGCCGTCCAGCGACATCACGGTGCGGCTGGTGACCGACACCGGCTGGCCGCAATTGACGCTGATCAGCACATTCTGGATACGGGCGTCGGCCATGTTCTCGGCAGCGGCGACGCAATCGCGGATGGACTCCTCGGCCTGCTCCAGGCTGGTGATGGTGCCGGCTTTCAGACCAGAGGATTCGCGCAAGGCGCTGCCCAGGACCTTCAGGGAGCCCGCTTCGGCCTGGCCGATAACGCAGACGATCTTGGAAGTGCCGACATCCAGCGCCGACACAAGGCCGGTGCGGTAGGCGGGAATTTCGTTGTTCACGCGCAAGCGGACCGTCTGGTTCATGTCTCTTTTCCTCGTTCCACGTCCTTCTTTTCGCCGTTCTTGAGCAGGAAGAAGTAGTGGGTCGGTGAACGCAAATCGATCTGGGTAACATCGCGCTCCAGGATCGAGCTGTCGATGATCAAATGCTCCAGCGCATCGAGTTGCTTCTGCCAGCCGGTTTCCGGCAGCTGCACGACTACCCCGTCATCCAGGATCAGGTTCCAGCGGCGCATGGAAATGCGGCTATAGGCAGCGATGCGCGCGGCGATGGCGCGCTTGCCCTGCACCGCATCGACAAGATCGGCGGCGGCAGCGGGCGCGCCCGCGCCCACCAGCTTGGGCAGGCGGCGGAACTTTTCCACGTCATGGCTGGTGATAGGCTTGCCGCTGCGTTCCACCACGGTGATGGGCGCTTCGCCCCTGGCATCGGCTGGCGGCTGCCACAGGGCGAAGGGGCGCTTTTCGATCAGGGTAACATAAATGGCATCGGGATAGCGGCGATGGATTTCGGCAGAGGCAATCCATTCCAGGCGGTTCAGGCGGTTCTGCGCGCCCCACAGGTCGGCGCTGAAGATGGACTGGCCAGGCTTCATGCCCAGCACTTCCAACACCTGCGGGTAAGGCGTGCGGCGGTTGCCGGTGATGTGGAT
>JBBQBL010000295.1:0-2548 GCA_038317805.1 Micropepsales bacterium | reverse complement strand
CATGAGACTTCTCCTAAACTCTTGAAATCCTGAACATTTGGCTGCGCCTCCCGCCCATGGGCACCAGCCTTGCCCCCTTTAAAGCGCCTTTGGGGGCCAAGGCGCAAGGTCAGGCCGAAAAAGCGGTTATCGAGGTCCCGGCGTCGCGCCCTCGCCCGCTCGGGCGCTGCGGCGTTCGGCGGGCGAAAGGTCCACTGGACCTTTCGCTGCTCCGCCTCACCCAACCAGAATTTCGCCTTTTCGGCCAAGGGCGTCGGCCAGTTCCCCCAGCCTTTTCTGCACCGGCTCCCCCGCGATGGCTTCACGGCGGGTCGGCACTTCCAGGATCACCTTGGACGGGGTCATGCGCAGGCGATAGTTCGATAACTCCCCCGCCGCGCTGGCCGACAGCGAAAAGGCGAAGCGCCAGGCCAGGCCCAGCACCAAAGCGCGCTTTTCATCTTCCTTTTCCAGCAGGCCCGACAGCGCCATGCTTTGGGGCACATCCTCGTCACCCGAGTAACGGTGAAACACCGAGGCCGCGATCAGGGCGCGGGCGCGGTGGCTGGCGCCGGCAAAAGGCGCGGTCAGCACCTGGCCGAAGGCGCCCAGGGCGCGATCATCGGGATGACGCCGCCATCCCACGTCGGAGAACAGAGCACTGGCCTCGCGGATGCGCGCATCCTGCTGGCTATCGCCGTCGAACAACGGCGCCGTCCAGTTCAGCATCTCATGGGCATGCACCGGCACGCGCGCGGTGCGGGCGTTGGCGGCGCGGGCAAATTCCACCAGCGGGTCCTTGCCGCGCTCGTCGGGCGGCAGCCCGGCATAGAGCAAGCCTTCGCGCAGGCCATAAGCGGAGATCACCACATCCTTGATGTCGCCGGCTTCCAGCAGCCGCTCCAGCACCACCGCACCGTAAGGCAGGCTTTCCGCACGGCGCTTGGAGACAACCTTGATCTTGCGCACGCTGTCCTTCGACAGCCCGGCCAGCAGCCGGCACAGGCGCAACGCCCGGCCACGCGGGATGGTGTAATGCTGCAGCACATGGAGCGGATAATTATGCTCCTCCATGTCAACGCGCGCGAAACTGCGCCAGACGCCGCCCACCGCATACAGCGCCGGCGCCGACAGGCCTGGAATGGACTTAAGGCCCTTGTCGACGATGTCGCGCGCCTTGTCGGGGTCGCCCTTGCTCTGGTCCATCAACCGCAAGGGGCCGAACGGCAATGTATAGGCATTGCCTGTCTTGCCGCCCTTCACCGACACCATGTCCAGGCTGCCGCCGCCCAGATCGGCCGCCAGCCCGTCGGCATCGGGAATGCCCGCCACCACGCCTTCGGCGGCGATGCGCGCTTCGTCTTCGCCCGCCAGGATCCGGATGGAGCGACCCCAGGCGGCTTCGGCGCGGCGGATGAATTCGGCGCCATTGCTGGCGTCGCGCGCCGCCGCTGTGGCGACGGCGTCACGAATTTCCACGTTCAGTCCGTCGGCGATCAGGCGGAAGCGGGCAAGCGCTTCCAGCGCCGCGGCGCAGCCTTCGGCATGCAGGCGGCCGCTGGTGACCATGTCGCGGCCGATGGCGCAGATGGATTTTTCATTCTGCAGGGTGGCAGCCACCCTGTTCTGCGCCTCGTACACGACCAGACGCACCGAATTGGAGCCGATGTCGACAATCGCGACAGGCCCGCCCGCTTTTGCCATGGCCTATTTCCGGCGCGAGGCCGGATTCTGCATCTTGAGCGCGCGACCGCGGCCCGAAAGCGACGGGTTGGTCATGAAGTAAGTGTGCGCGGAGAAAGCATCGCCGTCCTCGGAATGAGAATCACGGACATAGCGCCCGTCCGGCTCCATATACCAGCTTTGCGCCTGGTCTTTCAGCTGCGCCACCATGATCTGGTCAAGGACTTGTTGATGGACGGTCGGGTTTTCGACTGGAACCAGCGTTTCCACGCGGCGGTCCAGGTTGCGCGGCATCCAGTCGGCCGAGGAAATATAGACCTTGGCGTCCTTGTGCGGCAGCTCATGGCCGTTGCCAAAGCAGATGATGCGGCCATGCTCCAGGAAGCGGCCGACGATGGATTTGACCCGGATATTCTCCGACAGGCCTGGCACGCCGGGGCGCAGGCAGCAGATGCCGCGCACGATCAGCTCGATCTTCACGCCGGCCTGGCTGGCGCGGTACAGGCCGTCGATCATGCCCGGATCGACCAGGGAGTTCAGCTTGACCCAGATGCAGGCCGGCTTGCCGGCGCGGGCGTTCATGATCTCCTGCTGAATGCATTCGATCAGCCGTCCGCGCAGGGTCAGCGGCGACATGGCCAGCTTTTCCAGGCTGGTCGGCTCGGCATAGCCGGTAATGAAATTGAACAATTGCGCCGCATCCCGTCCCAATGCCGGATCGGCACTGAACAATGACAGGTCGGTGTAGATCTTGGCGGTGTTGGGGTGATAGTTGCCGGTGCCGAAATGGCAATAAGTGCGCAGCTGGCCTGACTCCCGGCGTACCACCAGGCTGATCTTGGCGTGCGTCTTCAGGGCGATGAAGCCATAGACTACCTGCACGCCG
>JBBQBL010000294.1:0-2548 GCA_038317805.1 Micropepsales bacterium | reverse complement strand
GTGCCTTTCTATGGCGCCCAGCCGAAGGCGGAAGACGTGGCGAAGATCAAGACGCCGATCAACGCCCAGTATGGCGAGCTGGATGCGCGCATCAACGGCGGCTGGCCGGCGTTCGACGCGGCACTGACCCAGGCCGGCGTGCCGCATGAAGGGCACATCTACAAGAACGCCAATCACGGTTTCCACAACGACACCACGCCGCGCTACGACGAAGCGGCCGCCAAGGAAGCCTGGCAGCACACGCTGGACTGGTTCGGCAAATATCTGAAGGCTTAGGCCAGGTCGATAGCATGGCGCTTGAGGTCTGCCAGAGCGCAGAACTCAAGCGCGCCTTCATGGGTGGCTCGCAGCACCACGCGCGGCGCCATGCCGGCCTCGAACGCCTCGGCCCAGCGCGGCGCACACAGGCACCAGCGCTCGCCGGCCTTCAGGCCGGGAAAGCCGTAATCAGGCATGGGTGTGGACAGGTCGTTGCCGCGCATCTTTGAGAATTGCAGGAAGTCGTCGGTCAACACCACGCAGACGGTGTGACTGCCCACATCTTCGGGCGCGGTATCGCAGCAGCCGTTGCGGAAAAAGCCGGTCATCGGCGCGGTCGAGCAGGATTGCAGCGGATCGCCGAACACGTTGCGCGACGGCCTTTTGCCAAATCCCCTGGGCTCAATGGACATGCGGATGGACCTTGCGATAGCGCGGAGAGTTTGGGCTGCAATCTTGCTGCCATGCAACAATCTTTCCGTGGACGCCGCCAGAATCCCGCTGAAAGAACCGCCATTGTCCTCTAAGCTGGTCCAAACATAAGAAGTCCCAGGGGGTATCATCGTGTCTGCGCGCAATTGTCTTGCCGTGCTGTTGCTGGGTGCGAGCCTTCTGGTCTCGCCTGCCGGGGCCGCGCCGCTGCATCCGGTGTTCCAGGTCGATCCTTATTGGCCCAAGCCCTTGCCGCACGGTTACGTCTTCGGCTCCAGCGGCGGGGTGACAGTGGATAGCCACGACAATGTCTGGATCTATTCGCGGCCGACCTCCACCCACATCACCATGAGCAATCCGCCGGAAGCCAACAATGGCCGCCCGGCGCCGTCGGTGGTGGAGATCAGCAATGACGGCCGCTTCATTCAGGGTTGGGGCGGTGTCCTGGCGATGAGCGAGGAAGAACGCAGTCATTTCGACTGGCCGGTGCAGGAGCACGGCATCGCGGTCGACAACAAGGACAATGTCTGGGTCTGCGGCAATGGCCGTGATGCCAAAACACACCGCGACGATGATCAGTGCATCAAGTTCACCAACAACGGCAAGTTCATCCTGCAGCTGGGCAAGTCGGGCCAGAGCAAGGGGAGCCTGGACACCGAAAATCTCGGCCATCCGTCACAGGCGGTCTATTACGCGCCCACCAATGAGCTGTTCATCTCGGACGGTTACGTCAATCGCCGCGTCTATGTCGCCGATGCCGATACCGGCAAGTTCAAGCGCATGTGGGGCGCCTATGGCAAAACGCCCGACGACAGCGCGCCGCGCAATCGCGGCTATGACCCGGTGCCCGCCCAGTTCAACCTGCTGCATGGCATGACGGTGGCGCGCAACGGCGATGTCTTTGTCGCCGACCGCAATGCCAACCGCGTCCAGGCTTTCACCAAGGATGGCAAGTTCCTGGGCGAATCTTTCGTCGCGCCGGAAACGCCGCAGCATGATTTCGGCACCGCCTTCGGCGTGGCGCTGTCGGGCGACAAGGACCAGCGCTTCCTCTATGTCGCCGATGGCCACAATGAAGTGGTGCATGTGCTGGACCGCAAGACCCTGAAAGAAATTCCCGGCGCCGCCTTTGGCCGGGTCGGGCTTTATGCCGGCCAGTTCAGCAACATCCATGTCATTGCCAGCGACTCAAAGGGCAATGTCTATGTCGGCGATGGCGGCGGACGCTTCCAGAAGTTCGTCTACAAGGGGATGGCGCAGTAACGCGCGCGCCCATGCTGCACTGCACAAGTGGGGCGCCCCACCGCTCGCGCAGCTAACTCTTCGTCCCCAGGCGGGTGACGCGCGGGCGCGGGCCTGTGGACGCGATTAAACACGCAGTGAAAAGGCCCGCTTACAAAGGCTTCAAACGGTATACACTTATTGTAGCTGGTTATTTTCGCGCGTATTATTGCGATTAACGATCGGCGAAGCCGGCGCCATTCAGCACAGGTATCGAGGGGGTTGCGTGCGTAGCAAATTCATCTGGATCATCGCGGCTGTCCTGCTGGCTGCGGTTTGCGCGCCGGCCCTTGCGGCGCCGTCCCAGCAAGTCACGAGTCTTCGTCGTCTGACGCAGGCGGAGTACCGCAATTCTGTTGCGGACATTTTCGGCCCCGAGATCGAGGTGCGCGGCTCGTTCGAACCGACTATCCGGATTGCGGGTCTCCAGGCGGCATCGACCTCGACCCTTTCGGTGACGCCGGTGGGTTTTGAGTCCTTCACCCAGATGGCCGACAGCATCGCCACCCAAGTTGTGAGTGAGAAGTACCGCGCCAAGCTGCCGTGCAAGCCCAAGGACGCCAAGGCCCCGGACGAG
>JBBQBL010000293.1:0-2562 GCA_038317805.1 Micropepsales bacterium | reverse complement strand
CGGTCCAGGCCCTTGGACAGCGCCAGGGCCGGCGTGGGCGTGTGCGCCCAGGCGATCAGTTCCGGTTTGGGCGGCGGCGAGAAGCCATAGAAGTTGGGCTGGCTTTCCGGACTGGTCAATTGCAGCACCTTCAGCCCGTTCTTGCCGTCCGCGACATAGGCGAACAGCGAAGCATTTGTCGAACCCACGATCACGTCCTGGCTGTCGGCATTCTCGAACGGCTTGCTCCAATAGGGCCGGGGCTTTTCGGGGTTCTTCACGTCCACGATCACCAGCCCGTCCTTGCCGGCTGCGACATAGGCATAGGTGCGCGCGACATAGACGCGGCGGGCATCGTCCAGCAGGAAGCGCGCGCCATCAATGACTTTCGGCTTGTCCATCTTCGTCACATCCAGCACTTCCAGCCCGCGGGCATCGGTGACAAACAGATAGCGGAACTGCAGCGCCGAGGCGCGCATGTCGGGGAGCGCGACCTTTGCGGCGACCTTCGGCTTCATCGGGTCATTCAGGTCCACCACCACCAGCCCGCGCGGCGTGGCGATATAGGCGTAATAGCCGCCCAGGGTGATGTGGCGCGCGCCGTTCAACACACCGTCCGGATTCCAGGTCAGGGCGCGGCGGATATTGTTGTTGCGCGGTTCACGGTCGTTGAAGGTGTTCACATCGACCAGGATGAGGCCTTCTTCGGCATCGGTGACAAAAGCGAAGTTGTAGATCGGGTGGAAGGACTGTTCCTGATTGACCTTGCGCATCTGCGCGGTGTTGCGCTCCGGCGCGATGGACTGGCCGGTGGGCAGCGCCATGCAGGTGGCATTCTTCGACGGCACACGCACCCGCTGGCCCAGCGGCGAGAAGGGCGCGGTGATCACCTTCTGGGAAATGTCCTTGTTGGCGACGCTGGCCACGTCCATCACCTGGAAGCCGCCGCTGCCCTGCGCGGTATAAAGATATTCGCCGCGCAGCTGCAGGCAACGCACCGCATCCGGCGTTGAATGGGTCACATTGAAGATGTCTTCAACATTGGTGTCGCCCTTGCCGAAGAGGTCGCCGCGGCGCCAATCGACCAGCTCTCGCTTGTTGCGCTCGACATGGGCCTTGTAATAGTCGGGATAGGCGTATTTTTGCAGATAAGAGCCGAACACCGCCTGGGGTTCGTCCCATTCGGTGACGCGCACCGCCTCAACGCCGGCCTCCAGGCCGGTATAGACGTTGAGACCGACAAAGTTCACGAAATTGGTGCCCAGCAGCAGCAGCTGCGCCATGATCGCGTTGTTGTCGTTGGCCGCCGAGACATGGCAGTCGCTGCAGGTCTTGGTTTCGGTGGTGCGCACCGTGTGCGGGAAATGCGGCGCAAAGGCCTGGCTGGAGAATCCGCTCGCCGCTATGGGCGGCTGCTGCACATAGATGCGGTCGCGGTTGAGGTTGGTGGAGCTGAGCACCAGCGCCGAGCTTGATCGCACCGGCGCGATCTCGTTGCCCTTGACGGTGGAATGGATGCCCAGCTGGAACATGTCGTCGCGCGCCACCTGCGGATTGTAGGTGGCGTAGTTGCGCGCCTCCTCACCTTCATACTTGTGGCTTTTGGTTTTCCAGTTGGCTTCGATCGGCAAATGGCAGCCGCCGCAGGACGTGGTCCAGGAGGTGTGGCAGGTAAAGCAGGCCATCTCGCTGTCCTTGTGCGCGAGATTGCCAGGCGCAACACCAGGGCCCCAGGCCATCTGTTTGCCATTGTCGGACGTGCGCGCAATCAGCTTGGCGCGGGCTTCCTTCTCGTTGTAGTTCGGGCTGAGCGGATCGACCGTGTCCTTGACCAGCGAGACTTTCCACTTCAGCGCCGGGTCCAGCGACGAGACCTGGTACAGAACGCGGCGCCCGCCCTCTTCGGTCCACTGGAAGCGTCGGCTGCCATCCTGATTGCGCAGCTGCAGAAGATCGGTGCCGCCCGGCGGCGCGGCGGGGCCGCTCGTCTTCATGGTCGGGAACGCTGACACCGTGCCGTGACAATCCTTGCAGCCGATTTCCACCGCATTGGCGACTTCGCCGATGATGAGCCCGCTGCCATGGCTGTCCTGGGCGAAATGGCAGTCCGAACACTGCATGCCCTTCTCGGCATGGATATCCATCATGTGCACGGCCTTGCCGGGATTGACGCCGACGGGCGCGAACTTGCCCACGCCCTTCTTGCGCCACTTCTCCGGATCGTCGTTGGCGACGACCTTGCCATCCTTGTCCAGCAGATTGCCGTCGCGGTCGCGTTTGTAGATGGCGCGGAAGTTCCAGCCATGGCCGTGATAGTCGGCGAACTGGGTGTCTTTCAGCTTCGGGTTCAGGTCATAGACATTGCGCACGAAATCCACGTCCGCCCACTTGCCGCGTGGCGCGGCACCTTCGGGATTGCGATCCAGAACTTTGCGCATCTCTTCGGCGGTCGGATATTTCTGCTCCTTGGGCCACATGGACGGCGCATCGGCCTCATAGTCCCACATGGTGTAGCCAAGATAGGTGTTCAGGAACATGTTGGGCTGGTGCATGTGGCAGTTCATGCACTGGGCCGTCGGGATG
>JBBQBL010000292.1:0-2565 GCA_038317805.1 Micropepsales bacterium | reverse complement strand
TGCCGTTCCAGGCTAAAGCCGTAAAAGAGCGCCTCCTGCATCACAGTCCGTTCGCCCATCATCGCCCGCGTCTCCTGCTGCCAACAGAAGTGAATCAGGACGACAGAACGGCTTCAAGCAGGACTTTTTCAACACAATCGGTCAAAAGCGGTCATTCGTCTCCGATCAGGCTAAGCTTGGCTGGCCGAGCACCGGGCGCCTCATAGGTCTTGGGCGGCAGCGAAAGACGCGTACGGACGGATAGGGGGCGTTGCCCCGGTTTGGCGCGCTATTTCTTGTTTTCTTTCCGCCAGGCGGCGTAGCGCGCCTTGTTATCATCGTTCGGCGGATACAGGCCGGGCAGGGGCGTGCCCTTTTCCACTTCGCCCATGATCCAGGATTCCATCGCTTCCTGTTCGGCGGCGGCTTCGGTCACTTCGGCCAGCATGGCTTGCGGAATGACAACCGCGCCGTCGCCGTCGGCGACGATTCCATCGCCGGGGAAGATCGCCACGCCGCCGCAGGAAATCGGCTCCTGCCAGTTGATGAAGGTCAGCCCCGCCACCGAAGCGGGCGCGGCGGCGCCGGCACACCACACCGGCAATCCCGTCGCCAGCACGCCTTCCATGTCGCGCATCACTCCGTCGGTGATCAGCGCGCCGACTTTGCGCTTGGCCATGCGGGCGCACAGGATGTCGCCGAAGATGCCGGCATCGGTGGTGCCCAGGGCATCGGCCACGGCGATGACGCCTTCATCCATCGCCTCGATGGCGGCGCGGGTGGAGATGGGCGAGGCCCAACTCGCCGGTGTCGCCAGGTCTTCGCGCGCCGGCACAAAGCGCAGGGTGAAGGCGGTGCCGGCAATCCGCTTCTGGCCGGGCTGTTTGGGAAACGCGCCGCGCAGCCAGACATTGCGCAGTCCTTTCTTCAGCAGCACCGTGGTCAGGGTGGCGGTGGAAATGCCTTCCAGAATATTTTTGGTGTTGGCGTCCATGCTGAAACCCTCGTCTGAAAATTATTCCGGCAGCGCGAAGATGGCGAAGACATCGCCGAAAATCGGCCTGCCTTCAGTCTGCATAAAGATCTCGCCGCCATGGCAGCCTCCGGCGCCGATGGCGACATACTGCACGCCTTTGACCCGGTAGGTAATGGGCGGGGTGCAGACGCCGGCGCCCAGCGGATAGTGCCAGACCTTCTTGCCGGTCCTGGCGTCATGGGCCACGAAATCGCCGTTCATCTCACCGGTAAAGACCAGCCCGCTGGCGGTTGCCAGCACGCCGCTGAAATAGGGGCGATCCGATTTGTGCTGCCAGGCGATCTTGCCGGTCGCCATGTCGATGGCGCTGAGGGTGCCATTGGGGGTGAACACCTTCATGTTTGTCGGCATGTCGCCGCCGGAATATTGGCCGCGGATGGGCGTGCCGGGCTTGTAGACCTCGGGCAGCGGCTGGCGGACGCTGTAGTCGTGGGCCTCGTTGATGCCCTGCTGGTACAGGTATTTGGTCTGGGGTGAATAAGCCGGCGGCTGCCACATCGCGCCGCCATGATTGGCGGGCCACACCGTCTTGGGCGTTGGGCCCAGCGGGGTCATGAAATTGTCGCTGATATCGACGAACGGCGCCGACTTGCGGATCAGCTTTCCGGTCAGCCGGTTGACGATATAGACGATGCCGGTCTTGCCGGCATGCGCGGCGGCCTGAACGGTGCGGCCCTTTTCATCCACGGTGTCGATCAGCACCACGGGGGCGCAGGCATCCAGGTCCCAGATGTCATGCGCGACTTCCTGGTACCACCAGCGCAGCTTGCCGGTGCGGCTGTCGATGGCGACGATGGAGTCGGTATAGGCGTTGTCGCCCTTGCGGCTGGTGCCATCCAGGTCGGGGTTGGGATTGCCCACCGAGAACAGGATCAGGTTGTTCTTCACGTCGATGGCCGGGGTATTCCACACCGAGCCGCCGCCATATTTCCAGCTGTCGCCGCTCCAGGTATTTCCCCCGGGCTGATCGGGCGCCGCGGTGGTGTTGAAGCGCCATACCAGCTTGCCGGTATTGGCATCCAGCGCCTGCAGAAAGCCGCGCGTCGGCCATTCGGCGCCGGCATTGCCCACCAGGATCAAGCCATTATAGGCGATGGGCGCCATGGTGAAGGAGTAGAACACGGCCGGCTGGGGCAGGACCTCGGCATGATCGGTTTTCCAGAGCAGCTTGCCGGTGCGCGCGTCCAGCGCCACGACGTGACCGTCCAGCTGGGCGGAGAACACCTTGCCGTAGGCCACCGCCACGCCGCGCGATTGCTGGCCGCAGCATAGGTTGGCATAGCCGAGCTTGGGCGAATAGGACCACATCTCCTTGCCGGTGATCGCGTCATAGGCCTGGATATTGTTGTCGCCGGTTTCCAGATAAAGCACGCCGTCGACTTCGATCGGCGTCATCTCGCTGGTCTTGGTGATGCCGGTCTGGATGATGGCGGTGGGGCGCAACTGGCGGACATTCGCCCTGTTGATCTGGGTGAAGGGCGAGAAGCGCTGATTGTCGTAGGTCCGGCCGTGCACGATCCAGTCGTCGGAATTGTCCGAGTCCAGCATCA
>JBBQBL010000291.1:0-2598 GCA_038317805.1 Micropepsales bacterium | reverse complement strand
AACAGCCCGTTGTTGCCGATCAGGATCGAGATCTTGCGCATCGAGCCGTCCTTTTCCCAGCCGCGCAGGGTGGTGATCTTGTCCAGCCCCGGCCAGTCCTCATGCTTGAGGATCGCCAGCGAGGGATTTTCCGTCACCACTCTCTTGACCACGCCGTTCGACATGACGACGCCGGTGGAATGCGGATAGTCCTGCAGCACCCACGGCACGTCATTGCCGATGGCTTCCACGGCATTGCGGAAATAGCCGGTGATCTGGTCGTCGGTCTTCAGGCCGGCGCCGGGCGCGATCATCACCGCGGCCGCGCCCATATCCATCACCTTGCGCGACAAGGAGCGCATGGCGGCAAAGCCGGGGGCTGAGACGCCCACGATGATGGGCTTGCCGTTCGCGCGCTTGATCACGCGGCTGGCGAGCGCCAGGGCTTCCTCGGCGTCCATCTTGGAAGCTTCGCCCAAGACGCCCAGGATGGTGAAGCCGTTGCAGCCGGATTCAAAATAGAAGTCGGTCATGCGGTCGACCGAGGTCCAGTCGATGGCGCCGTCCTCCAGGAAGGGCGTGGGGGCGATGGAATAGACGCCGCAGGCGCCGGTATCGAGTTTCATGAAAGGTCCCTGTTCTCATTCGCGGATTTGGCCCCTGAAATACCAATAATATTGGGCGGGCGCCACGGGGCGGGCATTGACGCCCCCCGCATCCGGCCTAGACTTTCCGCGGGATAAAACGGGGAATGATCATGAAATTCCAATCGCGCCTTGTGCCAAAATTGGCGGGAGGCCTGATGCTGTCTTCGGCACTTATATTGTCCGGTTCGGCGCTGGGGCAGGGCAGCCAGGCCGATGTCCTGATCACCGGCGGCACAGTCTATGACGGCTCCGCCGCCAAGCCCTTCACCGGCGACGTGGCGATCCGCGGCGACAAGATCGTCTATGTTGGTCCCAAGGCGCCCATGGGCGCCCGGCGCACCATCGATGCCAAGGGCATGATCGTTTCGCCCGGCCTGATCGACGCCCATACCCATGCGGACCGCTTTGTCGATTCACCTGACAAATCCCAGCGCGCCAATCCCGCCTGGACCATGCAGGGCGTCTCCACCGTGTTCATCGGCGTCGATGGCAACGGCACGCCGGACCTCAAGGCCAAGTTCGACGGCTACAGCAAGGCTGGCATCGGCACCAACGTCGTGTCCTATGTCGGTTTCGGCAATATCCGCAAACGGGTTATCGGGGACGCGGCCCGCGCGCCCACACCGGAGGAACAGGCCAAGGAACAGGGGCTGGTGGTCAAGGGCATGTGCGAAGGTGCCATCGGCCTGTCGGGCGGACTGTTCTATGCGCCGCAGAATTTCGCCAGGACCGATGAAGTGATCGGCCTGGCGAAAGAAGCGGGCAAGCGCGGCGGCATCTATGACACCCATCAGCGCGACGAGTCTTCCTATTCCATCGGCCTGATCGCCTCGACGAAAGAAGTGCTGCAGATCGGCAGGGACGGCGGCATCCCGGTGCATTTCTCGCACATCAAGGCGCTGGGCCATGACGTGTGGGGCAAATCCGCCGACGTCATCAAGCTGATCGAACAGGCGCGCGCTTCGGGCCAGAACGTCACCGCCAACAATTATCCCTGGTTGGCTTCCAACACCGGGCTGGATGCGGCGCTCGTCCCGCGCTGGGCTTCGGACGGCGGTGCGCCGGCCATGCTCAAGCGGTTCGACGATCCGGCGTTGATGCCCAAGATCAAGGCCGAGATGGCCAAGAATCTGGACCGGCGTGGCGGCGCACAATCAATCCTCATGTCAGCCGCCATCTCCGATGTCGACAAGGTGGCGCCGGCGCCGCCCCGGTCCTTTACCGGCAAATATCTCAATGTCATCGCCAAGGAATGGAAGATGGATCCGGTGGACGCCGCCGTCCGCATCCTGCGCGAAACCAAAGGTCACGCTTCGATCATATCCTTCAACATCAACGAAGCCGATCTCGAGAATTTCATGAAGCAGCCCTGGGTGGTGACCAGTTCCGACGGCAGCGCCGGCCATCCTCGCGAATACGCCACTTTTCAGACCAAGTTCGCCACCTATGTGAAGAAAAAGCACGTCATCGACACCGCTTTTTTCATCCGCAATTCCACTGGCCTGACGGCCGACATTTTCAAGCTGGACCGGCGCGGCTATCTGAAGAACGGCTATTTCGCAGACGTGTTGATGTTTGATCCCGCGCATTATGTGCCCAAGGCCGACTACACCCATCCCGCGGTGCTGTCTGAGGGCGTGCAGGAACTGTTCGTCAATGGTGTGGCGGCGGTGGACAATGGCAAGCCGACCGGCGCGACGGCGGGGCGGCCCTTGCCGCACACCCCGCCCGCCGGCACCTGCAAATAGGCTATTTGCCGATCGTAATGGTCAGGCCGGCGACACCGGCGACGTCGCAGGTCAGCACGTCGCCGGCCACCACCGGCCCGACGCCGGCCGGCGTTCCGGTATAGATCAAATCGCCTGCCGCCAGCGCCATCGACTGGGAAATAAAGGCGATCACGTCAGCCACCGGCCAGATCAGTTCATTCAGATTGCCGTCCTGCTTGACCGCGCCGTTCACCGCCAGGTGG
>JBBQBL010000290.1:0-2630 GCA_038317805.1 Micropepsales bacterium | reverse complement strand
CGATCTTTGAAGCTGGGTGAATGGCGCTGCAGGGCGCGGAATGGTCGAAGCCCTTGCCCCAGTCCCAGGGACGCTTCTTGTCCTTGGCCTCCTGCTGCAGGTCGCGGCGGGTGAAGTCGATGCCGACGCCGTAACCAAACACATGCTCCAGCGCTGCTTCACGCGCGATGTTGCTGCCGCCTTTTCCAATGGCCACCACCAGCTCGACCTCGTGCTGCAGGTCTTTGGTCTGGGGCGGATAGGGGATGGTGCTGCCATCTGCCACCAGCGCGTCCGCCGGCTTGCAGAAGAAGAAGGGCAACTCGCGCGTGGGATCGGCGCCCATTTCGCGGGCATGATCTGCATAGTTGCGGCCGACGCAGAAAATCCGGCGCACGGCAAAGCGGCGCGTCTCGCCCGCGACTGCGACGGAAGGTTGCGGCGGCGGCGGAAGGATGTAGGCATCTGTCATGGTGATCTTTCTGTTGCGTCGCAACATGGATGTGAGGACTATAAACTACACAAAACTTGCCGTTTTCGCCTCACCCTCTTAGGTTCGCGCCAACGAAAAAGACTTTGAACCTAAGGGGAAAGATCATGGATAGACGTAAATTTTTCGGCGCGGCGATGGCCAGTACCGCTGCTGCGGGCATAGTGGCAGCGAACGATGCCAAGGCGCAGGACGCCGTGGCCCGCGCCTCCCGTGGCATGCCGTCGCCCAAGATTCGCGACGTCTCCGTCATCGAATGCGCCCCGCAGGGCGTGCGCCTGACCGTGGTCAAGATCACCACCGACCAGCCCGGCCTGTATGGCTATGGCTGCGCCACCTTTACCCAGCGCGCCGACCTGGTGAAGCCGGCGGTCGAAAAATACATCCGTCCCTTCCTGATCGGCAAGCCGGCCGACCGGATCGAAGATACCTGGCAGATGCTCTACAACTCGTCCTACTGGCGCAACGGGCCGGTCTTGAACAACGGCATCAGCGGCGTTGACCAAGCGCTGTGGGACATCAAGGGCCGCATGGCCGGGTTGCCGGTCTATCAGCTGCTGGGCGGCAAGGCGCGTGAGGCGGTGGACACCTATGGTCATGCCTCGGGCAGCGAGATTTCCGAAGCGATTGACGCCGCCAAGAAATATATCGGTCAGGGCTTCCGCCATGTCCGCATCCAGGTGGGCGTGCCCGGCATGGCCGGTTACGGCAGCCGCGCCGGCGGCAAGCGCATCGATTCCCTGCACAGCGCCCCGGTATTCGAGCGCGAAGGCGCCAAGCGCCGTGCCCTGAAGCTGTTCGAAACGGCCCGCAAGGAACTGGGTCCCGATATCGAGCTGCTGCATGATGCGCACGAACGCTACACGCCCAGCGAAGCGGTCCAGCTGTGCAAGGACCTGGAACAGTATCGCCTGTTCTTCCTGGAGGACCCGCTGTCGCCCGAAGACATCATGTGGTTCCCCAACATCCGCAACCAGACCTCCACGCCGCTGGCGATGGGCGAACTGTTCAACTCACCCCATGAATGGACGCCGCTGATCAAGGACCGGCTGATCGACTATATGCGCATGCATATCTCACAGATGGGCGGCCTGACTCCGGCCCGCAAGGTCGCGGCATTCGGCGAGATCTTCAATGTCCGCACCGCCTGGCACGGTCCGGGCGACGTCTCGCCCATCGGCCACATGGCCATGGTGCATCTGGATCTCAACATCACCAACTTCGGCGTCCAGGAATATTCCGAGTTCAACGACACGACGCGGGAAATCTTCCAGGGCGTGTCGGAAATGAAGAACGGCTATCTGTGGGCCAACGACAAGCCGGGCTGGGGCATGGAGATCGACGAAGCGGCGGCGGCCAAGCATCCGTTCCGCCGCGACGATCCGATGAATGGCGGCTGGGGCGAAGTGCGGCTGCCGGACGGCCAAATCGTGAAACAGTAAGTTCGTCAAGCAGTAAGTCCTGCTGCAAAGAATAAGGCCCCGCATCGCAAGATGCGGGGCCTTTTCTTTTGCCGATATGGCGGCGGTTACATGCCGCGCACTTGGCGCAGGGCGATCTGCAGCATCGCGCGGCAATGGCCCACATCATAGGCCCAGCCGGAGTTGGTGGTCTGGGCTTCCTTGGGAAGCAGCTTGTCGGTGTCGAGGCTGCGGGGATGCTCGGGGAAGATGGTGTGCTTGTAGTTGTTCTTCACCAGCAGCTTCATCACCTCGAACATGTCGTTGTCGCCGTCATCCGGGAAGACTTCGGTATAATCTTCACGCGGCTTGCGCATCACCACATTGCGAAAATGCACCTGCCCGATGCGGTTGCGGCTGGCAAGCCAGTTGCCCACCACGATGGGATCTTCGCCCAGCTCGCGGGTGACGCCGCAGTCCCAGGTCATGGTGTTGGACGGCGAATTCACCGTCTCCACCAGACGCTTCCAGTCCGAGAAGCTGTTCAGCACCTGGGCCGAGCCGCGGCTCATCGGCGCCGGCGGATCATTTGGATGCACCGACATGATGACGTTGTTCTTTTCAGCGACTGGAATCACTTCCTTGAGGAAGTAGGTCATGTTCTTCCAGGTATCTTCATAATTCTGGACGGCGCCGTCCGCCGGAAGCGGCGGCAGGTCCTTCATGCGGTCATAATTGAAGTCCGTGTAACCGGCGCCGCC
>JBBQBL010000289.1:0-2759 GCA_038317805.1 Micropepsales bacterium | reverse complement strand
CCTGGAAATAGGGAATGCCGGCGCCCAGCAGAATCGGGTTCTGGAACATCCAGAATTCATCAATGGCATCCAGCTCCAGGAAGGAATGCACCAGGCCGGGGCTGCCGAAGATCAGCAGGTCTTTGCCCTCGCCCTTTTTGTCTTCCAGAATTTCCCTGGCCTCGCGCCGCAGCTGGACATTGTTCCAGTCGCTGCTTTCCATGGTGCGTGAAAAAGTGATCTTGGGAATCTGCTCCACCCAGCGAGCGTGGCGCACAGCCGGTGAATCCGGCTTGCCCAGCATGTTCGGCCAGTAGCCGCGCATCATGTCATAGGTGACGCGGCTATAGACCGCCGCGCCGGCGGTGTGAATCACCTCGCCCGCGTCGGCGAAGATCGCATCATTCATGGCGATCCAGTCCATCTCGCCCTTGGGCCCGCCGCAATAGCCGTCCAGCGACACATGCATCAGGGAAATCAGCTTCCTCATTGTCCGTTCTCCGTTTCATCCAGATACGCGCCCAGCCGGTCCAGATTGCGTTCCCACATCGCCCGCCGCTCGGCGACCCAGATCTCGGCCTGGCTCAGCATGGCGGGGTCGATCCGGCAGGTGCGCACCCGGCCGATCTTTTTACTTTTCACCATCCCGGACTCTTCCAGCACCTTCAGATGCAGCATCACCGCCGGCAACGACATGGGCAGAGGCTTGGCCAGTTCGCTGACCGTAGCGGGCCCGCTGGCCAGCCGCTCCACGATGGTGCGGCGGGCCGGGTCGGCCAAGGCGGCAAAGGTCCTGTCCAATTGATAGTTAAGCATATGCTTAACTATCAGGCTCCAGCCCTGTCCGTCAAGCAATCCTGCCGCGATTATTTCTGAAGGCCCAACTGAGCTATGGTCCCTGCGCCCAACAGGAGGACATCCATGTCCGTCCAGACCCAGCTTTCGCGCATCACGGTGCCGCAGATCCGCGCCCACAAGGGCGGCCAGCCCATTGTCTGCCTCACCTGCTATCACGCCCATACCGCAAAGCTGCTCGACAGCCACGTCGACCTCATGCTGGTGGGCGACAGCCTGGGGATGGTGATGCACGGGCTGGAAACCACCGTGGGCGTGACCCTGGACATGATGATCACGCATGCCAAGGCGGTGATGCGCGGCTCCAAACGCGCGCTGGTCACGGTGGACATGCCGTTCGGCAGCTACGAGGAAAGCCCCGCGGTTGCATTCCGCAACGCCGCCCGCGTCATGCAGGAAACCGGCGCCACCGCCGTGAAGCTGGAAGGCGGCGCGCGCATGGCCGAAACCATTGCCTATCTGACCCAGCGCGGCATTCCGGTGATGGGCCATATCGGACTGACCCCGCAGATGGTGCATGTGAAGGGCGGCTTCCGCACGGTCGGCCGCGAAGAGAGTGAATGGCCGGCACTGATCGCCGACGCGCATGCCGTATCGGACGCCGGCGCCTTTGCCGTGGTCCTGGAAGGCATGGCCGAACCACTGGCCGCCAAGATCACCCGCGAGATTGCCATTCCTACCATCGGCATCGGCGCCAGCTCCGTTTGCGACGGCCAGGTCCTGGTGATGGAAGACATGCTGGGCCTCAATCCCAACCCGCCCAAATTCGTGCGCCAGTATGCCCAGCTGGGCCCGGCCATCGAGGCGGCGGTCGCAGCTTATGCCCGGGACGTGCGGACCCGGACCTTCCCGGGGGTCGAAAATGTCTACCCCATGAAAAAAGCCCAGTAAGTGAGCGGCGACCGGCATGGCCGGTCAAATCGATCCAGCGGATCGATTTTAGCCGCGAACGCCGCGAGCCGGGGCGAGCGGCCGGCGGAAACGGCTCAAAACTTGGGTTTTTGGTTGGATTCTTAACCGCCATACGCATTGCGTATAGGCCCTGCGCGGGCTAATTAACGCGGCCCGCCAAGGGCTTGCCGCCCAACATCCGCCTGAACGACTGGAGCCGCTGTGTCCGATATTTTCCGCGAAGTCGAGGAAGACGTTCGCCGCGAACGGTTCGAGAAGCTTTGGAAGGCCTATGGCAAGTACGCCATCGCCGCCCTGGTGCTGCTGTTCGCCGGTATCGCCGGCTGGCAGCTGTGGGAGCGCCACGACAACCAGGAGCGCGCCAAGGTTTCCGATCAGTTCATGGCGGCGCAGCGCATCACAAATCCCCAGGCCCAGGCCAGCGCCTTGGTTGACCTGGCCCGCACCGCGCCCAAGGGCTATGCCAGCGTCGCGCGCCTGGCCGAAGCCGGCGCCATGTTCGCGTCGGGCCAGCAGGGCAACGCCATCTCGCTCTACAAAGAGATCGCTGCCAACGACAACGGCCCCGTCGGTTCGGTGGCCCGCCTGCGCGCCGGCTGGGCCCTGGCAGAAACCGCATCGCGCAAGGACCTGGCCGACCTGCTCGCGCCCCTGAACCAGACCGGCAATGCCTGGCGCGAGAACGCCCAGGAAATTCTGGCCTATGCCGATTACCGCGCCATGGACACCAAGTCGGCGCTGGCCAAGTACACCGCTTTGTCGGTCAACGCCGAAGCGCCCGATGCGCTGCGCGCCCGCGCCAAGGCGATGGCGGCGTTCCTGAAGAATGGCGGCGCCACCACTTATGGCAGCGTGCCGGCCGATCCCATACCGCTGCCGCCGGTCCCCGCTGCTGCTGAGCCTGCCGCGCCGGCGAAGAAATAGATGAAATCGCCTCGCAGGATCCTGCTGGTTGTCCTTGCCGCGTCGCTGCTCCTGAGCGGCTGTTCGGTGATCGATGAAGTGGGAAGCTG
>JBBQBL010000288.1:0-2773 GCA_038317805.1 Micropepsales bacterium | reverse complement strand
AAACATACGGGCCTCTGGGCACTGGCGGGCGCGCAGCCCAGGGCGCCACAGGAAATGGCCAAGGCACCTGTCGCCACCGGCAGCTTCCAGCTGGTGGAAGGCTATGTCATCAACATCGGCAATGCCGGCGGGCGGACCTTCATCGATTTCGGCAGCAACGGTCAGCGCAGCTTCTCGGCCATCGTGGCGCCGGAAGACCGCCGCGCCTTCCGTGACTATGATTTCGACGCCCTGGTCGCCCATCGCATCCGGGTGCGCGGCACGGTGCAGGATTATCGCGGCCGCCCCCAGATCGCGCTTTCCAATCCGCAGCAGATTGAAGTGCTGAACTAGCCGCGTCTAAGCTGGGCTTCAAAGGAACCTTGGCATGACCATCACCATCACCGCTTTTGAACGCTCACCCGATGGCGGCAAGGGACTGGCGCGCGACACCCGCGTGCGCTGGGCGCTCGAGGAGGTCGGGCAGCCCTATCAGGTACGCCTGGTGTCCTTCCCGGCGCTGAAACAGCCCGCGCATCTGGCGGTCAATCCATTCGGCCAGATTCCCACCTATGAGGAAGATGGCCTGGCCCTGTTCGAGACTGGCTCGATCGTGCTGCATATCGCGCAGCGTCATGGCGGCCTGTTGCCGGACGATGCCGATGGCCGGGCGCGCGCGGTCACCTGGATGTTCGCGGCGGTCAACACGATGGAACCGCCGATCCTGGAGCTACAAAACACCAGGCTGCTGGAAGGCGACAAAAACTGGACCGCCGAACGCCTGCCGCTGGTCAAGGATCGCTGCCGTGACCGGCTGAAACAGCTCTCCACCTATCTGGGTGACCGCGAATGGCTCGACGGGGCTTTCAGCGCCGGCGACCTGATGATGGCGTCCGTGCTGCTGCGGCTGCGCGCCTCGGGCCTGCTGGACGAATATGCCAACCTGGCCGCCTATGTCGCCCGCGGCGAAGCGCGACCCGCCTACAAACGGGCTTTCGCGGCGCAGCTAGCGATCAACGCGCCCAAATAGGCAAAGAAAAAGCCCGGCATCTCTGCCGGGCTCTTCCGTTTGCGATAGAGGGTCGCAATTCTGTTGGCTAGGCAGCCTTCTTGGTCAGCATGCCTTCGACGCGCTTGACCGCGGTCGGTTCGTCGGTCTTTTCGACGGCGGCGACTTCGCGGGCCATGCGGGCCAAGGCCTTTTCGTAAAGCTGGCGCTCGGAATAGGACTGTTCCGGCTGGCCGCCGGCGCGGTGCAGGTCGCGCACCACTTCGGCGATGGACACCAGGTCACCGGAGTCGATCTTGGCTTCGTATTCCTGGGCGCGACGCGACCACCTGGTGCGCTTGATGCGGGCGCGGCCCTTCAGCGTGTTGAGGGCGCCGGTCACGACTTCGGGCGAGGACAGCTTGCGCATGCCCACGGCCTTGGCCTTCAGGGTGGGGACGCGCAGGGTCATCTTGTCCTTCTCGAACTCGATGATGAACAGTTCCAGGCGCGTGCCGGCGACTTCCTTTTCCTCGATGCCGGCAACCTTGCCGACGCCGTGGGTGGGATAGACGACATGATCGTTGGTCTTGAACTCGTGCTTCTTGTTCGAGTTGGCGGGAACCTTCTTCGCCGGGGCGGCGGGGGCAGCAGATGCTTTTGCAGGGGGCGGTTTGAGGGCGGTCATATTTTCTTCCTATGCGGACAAAGCATGGGGTGATCCACCGGTGGGGCGCCGGATGGCACGCATTCGTCACGGTTCTGAACGACCAAGAGGCTATCAGAGAATGTGCGAAAATGGAAGAAAAAATCGCGCCATCCCATTGAAATAGCGTCGTTAATTTAATGCATCCGAAAGGGCAGCCAATTCAACCATTTGCCCGGGTTGTTCTGTGTGCAGAACACAACCGCTGCGAGATGGCCTAGGAACCCGTGCCGGGGTTGGGGGAGAAGAACTTCTCAAACTTGTCCGGCACGCCCTGCATTTCCTTGGCGTCGGCCGGGGCCTCGCCCTTCTGGGAGATATTGGGCCAGGTCTTGGCGTATTCGGCGTTCACCGACAGCCATTTTTCCAGGCCCGATTCGGTATCGGCCTTGATGGCTTCCGGGGGGCATTCCGGCTCGCAAACGCCGCAATCGATGCATTCGTCCGGGCTGATCACCAGCATGTTTTCGCCCTCGTAGAAGCAGTCCACCGGGCAAACCTCGACGCAGTCCATGAACTTGCACTTGATGCAGGCTTCGGTGACGACATAGGTCATGCGGGCAGGCTCCAAAACGGCGAAAACGGGCTGTGCTTACGGCGCGTTGGCCCTCGAGGCAAGCAAATTGAGGCCGCAGTGTTGTTGCGAATGACTTGCATCTATTCGATCACAATATAGAGCTTTTGGGCCTCCGGGGCGGGTCCCCGCCACTCGGCCAGCGTCACGATCCGAACAACCAGGACATCGGCGCCCTTGCCTAGGGTCAGGACATCGCCTGGCTTCACAACATGGCCGGGTTTCTCTTGGCGCACCCCGTTTAGCCGGACCTTGCCCGCAGCGGCGGCCGCCTGGGCGAGACTGCGGGTCCGGTAGAAACGGGCGCAGAACAACCATTTGTCCAAACGGCTCATAGAACACGGCTCATCGCAGGCGCAGCGCGGCCAGACCCGCAAAGGGTGAATTGGGATCGGGTGGCGGCTCGGGCCTTTTGGGCTTGGCGCGCGGATCGTGGCGGCGAGGCTGCTTTTCCTTCACGCGCCGCCACACCGGCTTGGCGCCCGCAACTTCCACCGTCTGCCAACCCAGCGCCGCCAATACGTTG
>JBBQBL010000287.1:0-2828 GCA_038317805.1 Micropepsales bacterium | reverse complement strand
GATGAAGTCATGCCGCTGGCCAAGCGCATCGCCGCCATGGGCTGGCATATCCAGACCAACATGCCGCCGGAGCAATTGGTGCAAATGGAATCGGTGCTGCTGGGCCTACCGTGCCCGGTGATCGTGGATCATCTGGGCCGGGCGGTGGACGACAAGGGCCCGCAATATGTCACCGTGCGCAAGCTGCTGGACAGCGGCCATGGCTGGGTGAAGGTGTCGGGCGCCTATCTGTATGGCGGCGGCACACCGCCCGATTACGCCGGCGCCAGCGCCGCGGCGATGGGTTACATCAAGGCCGCGCCCGAGCGCTGTGTCTGGGGCAGCGACTGGCCGCATCCTGATGCCACCAAGAAGCTCAACCCGGTGGCGATGCCCGACGATGTCACCTTGTTGAACCTGATGGCCAAGTGGGCGCCGGCCGCAAAGCTGCGTCATCGGATTTTGGTCGAGAATCCGGAAGTGTTTTACGGCTTCGATCCGAAGAAAAGGCCGAAGGCGCTTTAAAGCACAACTGTCATGGCCCACCGTAGTGTGGGCCATCCAGTTGGTTTCGTGCGTCTGCCGGAAAATATGGCACAGACTTCATCTGGATGGCCGCATTTGCGGGCCATGACACGTTTAAACGCCAGCCACCATCGCTTCGTAAGCAGCCTCTATATTCTTGCGGAAGCGTTCGCTGTCGAACAGCGGCGTCGTGGCCCGGTTGCGCGCCAGCTTCTCTTTGGTGGCTTTCAGCAGGGCCGGGTTCTGCGCCAGCTCCAGGGCGAGGGCTTCGTACAGTTGCGGCGAGGCCGTCACCAGTTCGGGCAGGTCGATGGCTTTCAGAAGGCTGGATGCGACACGGCCGGGAAAGGCCTTGCCGTAGCAGGTGACCACCGGCAGGCCCGCCCACAGCGCGTCGCTGCAGGTGGTGTGCGCATTATAGGGCAGGGTATCCAGGAACAAGTCGGCCAGTTGCTGCCGTGCCAGGTGCTGCTCCGGCGGCAGCTTGGGTGCGAAGATCAGCCGCGCCGGGTCCACGCCGCGCGCCTGCGCTTCCTTGCGAAGATTATCGGCATGCGGCCCATCCAGCAGCCACAGCAGGCTGCCATCCACCTGCGTCAGCAGCCGCATCCAGATGTCGAACATTGCCGACGTAATCTTCCAGCTGTTGTTGAAGCAGCAAAAAACAAAGCCGGTTGGCGGCAAGCCCGCCTCGGCCCGCAATGGCGGCGGTGGCACCGCACGCGTCGCGTCATTGGCCTGGTAGCTGTCGGGCAGGTGGATGATTTTCTCGCGAATGAAAGCCTGCTGGTCGGCCGGCAGCGCAATGCGGTCCGCCAGGATCACGTCCATGAAATCCGCTCCCGTGGTGCCGGGATAGACCAGGTAATTCACCTGCACCGGCGCGGGGCGCCAGGCGAAGATGCCTTGGCGGGAACCGGCGGTATGGCCGTTCAGATCCACCGCGATGTCGATCTCGCGCATCCGCAGCATCCGCGCCACTTCGGCATCGCTAAGCCCACGCACATCCTCGAAATGGTCGAAGGCTTTTTTCAGCCGCGCCCGCAAAAGACTGCCGTCATCGGGACCGAAGGCGATAGCAGTGACTTCGAAGCGGCTGCGGTTATGGCGCTCGAACAGTTCGACCATCAACTGAGCGGTGGGATGCTGGTGAAAATCGGCTGACAGGTATGCCAGGCGGATGCGGTCATGGCCGTAACACCGCACATCGCGCAGGGCCGGGCGCTGGGGCACGAACATGCGCACCATGTTTTCGGCGCAGCGCCGCTGCAGGGCGGCATCGTCGCTATAGCCCATCAGCACAAAGGGCTGGATCACGGCGCGGCCGCCCGGTGCGTTCTGGATCAGCTGCGGCGTCAATGCCGCGACGCGTTTGAAGTCGCAGACAATGCGCGCCACCTGCGCCGCGCCGTTCAGGGCATGGAGGTGGGCGGGGTTGGATTTCAGCACCGCTTCATAAGCGTCCAGCGCTTCTTTCATTCGGCTCAGGTCGCGCAGCACATTGGCTTTGGCATAGAGCGCCTCGGCGAAGCCGGGCTGTACGCCCAGGGCGCGCTCCGCTGCCGCCAGCGCTTCAGGGAGCCGCCTCATGTCCCACAGGACCACGGCGGCATTGGTCAGGGCATTGAAGTGGCCCGGCGCCAGGGTGGCCGCGCGCTGGAAGCTGGCCAGCGCATCATCCAGCCGATGCAGGCCGCGCAAAGCAGTGCCGCGATTGTTCCACACTCCGGCGAAATCCTGGCGTGCCGCCAGCACCCGGTCGTAGCTTTCCAGCGCCTCTTCGTTGCGCTTCAGTTCCAGCAGCAGATTGCCGCGATTGAACAAGGCTTCGAAAAAATCCGGCCGCGCCGCAATCGCCTGGTCATAAAACGTCATGGCCTCGCCAGGACGGCCCTGCCGGGCCAGCAAATTGCCCAGGTTGACCAGCACTTCGGGCACCTGGCCGGGGATCTGGCGATACAGCCGCTCGGCTTCCGCCAGGTTGCCGGCCTTCTGCGCCGCCATGGCCTTGTTGTAAATGTCCGCGCTCATCAGTGACCCGTAACGCGCCGGACATAGAATTGCGCGAAAGCCTCGGCATCGGAATGCAGACACACTTCGGCATTGGGCGCGCCCGGCGTTTCCTTGGTGTTGCCGGCATCGTCCACCGTGATGCGCAGCGGCGTCAGCGGGCAGAGCGAAGGCTGCAGCAGCGCCGCCAGCGTCATGGGATCATACATGATGGGCGTGGGCGCGCGGGTGGCGGCGCTCCATTCATAATAAAGTCCCGCCAGGATGTTGGTCAGCATGCTGCCATGCTGGAACAGGGCGGTGCGCGCCACGTC
>JBBQBL010000286.1:0-2833 GCA_038317805.1 Micropepsales bacterium | reverse complement strand
CCCACCATCATGTCGCCCAGGATATTGGCTTCCATGCTGCTGCCGGCATGGGCGGGGTCCAGTGACTCCGGCTCGGCGCCATTGCCGCGGTTGAGAATGCTTTGCGCCTGCGCGGGAAGCGCAGCCACCAGCAGCAGCGCCAGCAGCCAGCCTCTCATGTGAATTGCTTGATGCGCGCCGCCTGGTCGATGCTGATCCAGCGCGAGCGGTGCTTGTCCATGCCGTTCGGCTGCCAGCCTTTGACGTACGGCCACACGATGTTGGGATCGGTCCAGAACCACAGCGGCAGGATGACATGGTCCTTCAGGACGATGTCTTCGGCCTGCGCCAGTTTGCGGCCGCGGGCAGCAAGATCGGTGTCCGATTGCGCCGACTTCAGCAGCGCATCGAAAGCCGGATTGGAATATTGGCCGTCATTGTTGCCGCCGCCGGTCTGCATCAATTCTAGGAAGGTCGCCGCATCGTCGAAATCGGCCGCCCAGGCGCGCTCCGCCAGGTCGAACTGGTGGGCGTGCATCTGCGCCAGGAAGACCGCGAAATCCATCGGGACGATGCTGATGTTGATATAGATCTGCGCCATCATCTGCTGGATGGCGGCGGCCACCGCCCGGTACGGGCCGGGCGCGGTGCTGCGGATCAGGAAGGTGGCGGTCAGCCGGTTTGTCTCGCCGAACCCGGCCGCGCGCATCAGGGCGCGGGCCCGTTCGATGCGCGGGTTGGGCGCCAGTTCGCGGAAAGCAAAGCTGTTGCCGCCCGGAAAATTCGCCATGTTGGGCGGCACGATGTTGTAGGCGGGGGTATCGCCGACCCGGCGGATGCGCTGCGCACAGGCTTCGCGGTTCAGTGCCAGGTTCAGCGCTTCGCGCACGCGCACGTCGTTGAAGGGCGGGCGGCGATGGTTGATGTCGATATATTCCAGGCTGAAGATCGGAACCGGATGACGGATCTGCGGAAGGTTCGCGGTGATCCAGTCGATGCGCTGGACGGGAATTCGGTCATGTTCATCCAGCTCGCCCGCCCGCATCCGCTGCAGGGCGGCGCTGTAATCGTCGGTGGGATAGTAATAGATGCGCTCCAGCGCGACGTTGGCGGCATCGAAGAAGCGCGGATTCTTCTCCACCAGCACATGGCCGTTGGGCACCCATTCCTTCAGCAGGAAAGCGCCGTTGCCGACATGGTTGCCGGGCCGCGCCCAATCCTTACCCTTGGCCATCACCACATGCCGCGGCAGGGGGTGCGTACAGGGATGCATCAACATCTGCAGCAGATAGGGGGCGGGGCGCTCCAGCCGGACTTCCAGTTCGTGCGGACCTAGCGCTGTGATGCCCAGCTTGTCGGGCTTCATCTTGCCCGCGTTGATGTCTTCCGCATTCTTGATCACATAGAGGTAATAGGCATAAGGCGCGCCGGTCACCGGATCGATCAGCCTGCGCCATGAAAAGACGAAATCTTCGGCGGTAACCGGGGCGCCGTCGGACCATTGCGCATCGCGCAGCTTGAAATGCCAGGTCAGGCCATCGGGCGCGGTGCTCCATGCGGTCGCCATGCCAGGAACCGGGTGGCCGCCCGGATCCTCGGTCATCAGGCCGACCATCAGGTCGCCCAGGATGTTGTCATCCTGTGTCCCGGTGGACATGGCGTTGTCGAGCGTCTGGGGCTCGGCGCCGTTACCGCGCCGCAATGTTCCGGCATCGGGTATCCGGGCGGGGTGGCCGCCGGTGGGCCGGCGCAGCGCCCAAGTGACGCCGGCCGCTGCCGCCGCGCCGCCTGCCAGGGCAAGGCGGCGGCTCCATGTCTTGCGGGGTGCCATCAAGACCTTCTACCATGTGTTCAGACAAACTTTTGCCGGGTTTGCGGCAGATTATTCAATAGGTTCGGGGTCAATGACCTCAGTGGGGGAATGCGATGCGTAAGGTGATTTTTGCAGGTCTGGCCGTGGGCGGGGCTTTGGTTCCCGGCCTGGCGCTGGCCGACGCGCGCCAGGACGTGGTCTCCAACCTGACCCGCTGTGCCCAGCTGACCGAAGATCGCCAGTGGCTGGATTGCTATTATGGCGCCGCCCAACCGATGCGCGCCTGGCTGGGCCTGTCGCCCGCACCCCAGGCGCAGCTCAAGCTGCTGCAGGAACAACCCAAGCCCACGATTCTGCCCTCCACGGTGGCGCGCGCCGCCGTGCGCACCGGCCCGCCTCCCAAGCCCAAGGCCTCCGGCCTCTTCGATGTGTTCGGCGGATCGGACGTGGTCAACAACCAGCCCATCGCGTCCTATGACGTGAAGGCCGACGGTTTCCTTATCACTTTGCCCGATGGCCAGGTGTGGAAGCAGACCGACGATGATGCATCAAAGCATCCCGTGCGCTGGCGCGACCCCGCTTCCAGCATGCGGGTTACCATCAGTCAGGGCGCGATGCACAGCTTCAACCTTGTGGTGAATGACGAAAACCTTCACCACAAGGTGACGCGCATCCGATAAAAAAGCCGCCCTTGCGGGGCGGCTGTTATCTCAGTGCGGGAGCTGGCTGTCTTCGACGGGCTGGTGCGGCTGGGGATTCCACATCCCCGATTCATAGACATAGATCCCGAAACCGGCGATCGCGATGGCTATGACCACGGCCACCATGGTGCGGGACTTTTTGTCCGGCGCCTCGCCGATATGCTGATGGAATTCCCCGATATTGCTCATGATACCTCCCTGGAATGTTGTGCTGTGCGATGCGTCTCCGTACCTGATGCAGGCCGCTTCTGTGAGCGGCGCAGTGTTCGATTTATAACACAATTGACAGCCGGGAGTGAGCCTTAATCGTGCTCCGCCACGAAATGACCGGGCGCGATTT
>JBBQBL010000285.1:0-2858 GCA_038317805.1 Micropepsales bacterium | reverse complement strand
GGGCAGCTCCAGCTACCCGGCCGGGTTCTTTGCCGACCTGCATCCCAACACCGCCAATGACATGGTTTCGCGCCTGCCCGGCTTCTCCCTGGACACTGGTGCATCGGCGCGCGGCTTTGCCGGCACCGCCGGCAATATCCTGATCAATGGCAGCCGCCCCACCGCCAAGACCGATGACGTGAACAGCATCCTGTCGCGCATTCCCGCCGCCAGCGTGGACCATATCGAGGTGATCCGCGGCGGGGCGCCGGGCATCGATATGCAGGGCCAGAGCGTGGTCGCCAATATCGTGCTGAAAGCCGATGCGGGCGCCCAGACCATCCTGACCGCCAGCAACGTGCTGATCGAAGACGGCGAATGGGTGCCCGCCGGCGGCATCGAATATCACGGCCAGAGCGGAACCTTGCGTTACGAAGCCAGCCTGGCGCGCACTGCCAACAACTGGGACGACGCCCCGGGCTATGGCCGCCGCATCCTTACACCTTTCGTGGGCGGGGTGGCCGGCACGCCACAGATCGATGTGGCGCGCAGCTACGGCATCATGCAGCTGGGCTGGTCGGCCCATGGCGGATTGATCGCGCCCTTCCTGGGCGGTGAGTGGAACAACAACCTCACCTTACAGACCAACGACATCTCCAATGGGATTGCCTATTCCGGCTATGGCGGATCGCGTTTCGATACCACCATCCGCAAGCGCAACGGCGAGTTCGGCAGCCATTGGCAGAAGACCATGGGCGATTTCAACCTGGAAAGCCTGGTGCTGCAGCGGCTGGGCAAGGAAGCCGACAGCAACACCAGCGCGCAATACAATCCTCTGGCAGGCGGCAACGCGATCTTCCGCAACGACAGTTCGACGGGTGAAAGCATTGGCCGCGTTACCTTGCGCTATGCCGCCACGCCGGAACTGAACCTGCAGGTGGGCGGCGAAGGCGCCTATAACTATCTCAATGGGCGCTCCAGCTTCCTGTCCAACGGCGCTGCCGTCAAAATCCCCAATGCCAATGTCTCGGTAAATGAGAAACGCGCCGAAGGCTTTGGCCAGGTGACCTGGAAATTCGCGCCCCAATGGTCGCTGGAAGCCGGCGTGCGGTTTGAAGTTTCCCGGATCGGCGAGACCGGCGACACGGTCAAGACGCGCGACTTTTTCTATGTGAAGCCACGCGCCCTGCTGGCCTGGGCGCCGGACGAAGACACCCAGCTGCGGCTGCGGGTGGAAAAGAAGCTGGGGCAACTGAACTTCAACAATTTCGTCGCCAGTTCAGGCCTGTCCAGCTTCGGCGTGGCGGCCGGCAATGCCGATCTGCGCCCCGACCAGCGTTGGCAGGTCGAAGCCAGCGCCGAGCGGCATTTCTGGGGCAAGGGCGCACTGGTTCTGACCTTGCTGCATGAAGACATCACCGACCTTCAGGATTACATCCCGGTAGGCAGCGGGCTGGATGCGCCGGGCAACGTGCCCCACGCCGTCAACGACCGCATCACCCTTGGCGGCACGGTGCCGCTGGATTTCCTGGGCCTGCGCAATGGACTGCTCAAGCCAAGCTTTTATTGGGAAAACAGCAGCCTGGCCGATCCAGTCACCGGCATGACACGGCGCATCTCCAACCAATGGGACCGCCGCCTGTTTCTGGAAGTCGACCAGGACATCGAATCCTGGAATTCGACCTGGGCCTTCGGCATGGGTGCGTCGTTCAGCAAATCGACATGGCGCATTTCCCAGATCAGCCTGATCGCCATCCATAATCCTTATGATTATGCCTCATGGACCTGGCATCCCAAGCCCGATCTCAGCCTGAAATTCGAAGTGGACAATATCGTGCCCTATCGCTTCGGGAATGAGCAGATCAATTATGCAGGGGCCCGCAACCTGGGTACCCTGGCCTCGATTCAGGACGTGGTGCTCCGCACCCGGCCCCGGCTGTTCGTAGAACTGAGAAAGACTTTTTGAACCGCATCGGCTATAGCGGAGCCATGCCGAATTTTTGCGCCAACCTGACATGGCTGTTCCAGGAACATGAATTCCTGGACCGCTTCGCCGCCGCCGCCGATGCCGGATTCACGGCGGTGGAATATCTGTTTCCCTATGACTACAGCGCCGACGACATCGCCGCGCGGCTGACAAGGCACAGGCTGAAGGCCGTGCTGCTGAACGTGGCGCCGGGCGATGTGGCCGCCGGCGAACGCGGGCTGTCCGCCCTGCCCGAGCGCAAGGCCGATTTCCGCAAGGCGGTGGATATGGCCCGCATCTATGCCGACACGGCTGGCGCCACGCGGGTGCACCTTATGGCCTCCATCGCATCGGGACCGGAGGCTTTGGCGACCTACAAAGACTCCATCAAATACACCTGCGAAAAGCTGCACGACCTTACCGTGCTGCTGGAACCGATCAACAATCGCGACATTCCCGGTTACCTGATGAACGACTTCCATCTGGCCGAGCAGATCATCACCGAATTGAAGCTGCCCAACCTGCGCTTCCAGTTCGACATCTATCACCGCCAGATCATCCACGGCGATGTGATGCGCGGGCTGGAACATCTGATGCCCATGATCGATCACATGCAGATCGCCTCGGTTCCGGGGCGCAACGAGCCCACCACCGGCGAGCTGGACGACGCCAAGGTGCTCCAAGCCATCGATACGATGGGCTATCGCGGTTATATCGGCTGCGAGTACAAGCCCGCCACCAGCACGGTGGCGGGCCTGTCCTGGATGAAGCCTTTTACCGCTTAGGCAGCAACGGCAGCGGCTCTACCTTGCCTACGATGAACAGGTAGGACAGCGCGCCCACCACGCACAGCCCGCCCGCCACCGCCAGCGGGATCAGGAACGAGCCCTTGGTCAGCACCAGCATCACGCCG
>JBBQBL010000284.1:0-2875 GCA_038317805.1 Micropepsales bacterium | reverse complement strand
AAGGCGATGCCATGCTTGATGCAGATGCGCCGCGCCGTCAGACCCAAACTGCCCTCGGTGGCGATATGCACGGCATCGGGGGCGAATTCGCGAATCTCGCGCGTCATCGCCGCGCGCTGGAAAAAGGCCAGGCGGATCTCCGGATAGGTCGGCATGGGAAAGGTGCGCCGCCCCAGCGGGGTGATGTAGCGCACCGTATGGCCCAGCGCGGCCAGGTCCTTGCCCAGGATCTCCAGCGTGCGCACTACGCCGTTCACCTGCGGTGACCAGGCGTCGGTGACGATGAGGATTTTCAAATGCGCCGCCACGCCGGGAATCGGCCCCGGCTGCAGGCGCGTCGCCCTACGCGGGTACAGCCTGGGCCTTGATCCTGCCGTGCGGGGCGCCAAGCGGTGCCTGGCTTCTGCCGGCGTGTCTCTGTGAAGGATCTGCCCAGCGAAGAATCTCCATATTTCCATGGGCATCTTCGACAAGGGCGCTGCAGCTTTCAACCCAGTCTCCGTCGTTGTGATAGATGATGCCGCCGATCTCGCGGATTTCGGCATGGTGGATATGGCCGCACACCACCCCGTCCACGCCGCGCAGGCTGGCCTGCTGCGCCACGACTTCTTCAAAGCGCGAGATATATTCCACCGCGTTCTTGACCTTGTGCTTGAGGAAGGCCGACAGCGACCAGTAGGGCAGGCCCATGCGCTTGCGCACGCGGAACAGCAGGTCGTTGAAACGCAGCGCCCAGCCATAGGCCCAGTCGCCGGCATGGGCCAGCCACTTGGCAAAGGAGATCACGCCGTCGAAGCGGTCGCCATGCAGCACCCACAGCCGCTTGCCGTCGGCGGTTTCATGGATCGCTTCCTGGATCACTTCCACGCCGGCGAACAGCCGGCCGGCATATTCGCGCGCGAATTCGTCATGATTGCCCGGCACGAAGATCACGCGCGTGCCATTGTCCACCTTGCGCAGAATTTCGCTGATCACATGGGTCTGTGCGGCCGTCCAGTACCAGCGGCGCTTCAGCCTCCATCCGTCAACGATGTCACCCACCAGAAACAGCGTGGCGCAGTCATTGTGCGCCAGGAAATCAGCCAGGGCTTCGGCCTTGCAGCCGCGCGTGCCCAGATGCGTGTCGGAAATGAAGATGGTGCGATGCCGCCTGAAGTGGGCTGTATCGATGGCGGTGGCGGATGGGACGGCGGCGCGGGGCGGAACAAAGCTTCCCAGCGCATTTTCGAACCACGCAACATCGGCCATCGGATGTCTCCAGCCTTTTTACGAGGCGGGAAGTAGCTGCTTCGCGCGAATCTTTTGTTGCGGCCTCGCGACGGTGTGATGAATCCGCCGCGTTAACGACCTTGACGCATGCTGCGGCGCACAGTTGCTGAAAGAGGCAGCAGTCCGGTCAGTTTCCGGGCAATTGTGACATATTTTTCCAGCATTTCTGCGGCGTTTTGTCTGGAATGATTATACATTGTGTATTGCAGACAAGGCCGAGTTTCTTCATATTGTTGCAGCGCGGTATTGCGATCTTCGATTGCAAGGCCGCCGCCCTTCCTGGGCGTTTCCTCCCTGAACTTGGCCGCTCTTCGGAGCGGCCATTTTTTTTGGCCGGTCTTTTGCGTCCTGAGTGCGTCGCGCGGTCGCTCATGGGCCTTAAGCCCACTTCGCTCCCGCGCTCCTGCTCAGGTCACAAAATCCCTGGCCAAAAACGCGCTTAATTTGCGGAAGCCACGCGCGCGCTGGTCAGCGCAGCAATCTGGGGCTGCTCGTTGTCGGCGACCAAGACTGAGCCGTCATAGCTGATGGCTGCGGCAGAGATCACCACCGTGTTGCCACCGGTCGCGCGGAAGGCCACGGCCGAGGGTTTGCCATACTCATCGGTCTGGATGCCGGTTGCCTGGCCCAGCGCGTGGCCGTTCTGGTCCAGCACTTTGGCGGAGGCGGCGCCGGACGGTATCGACGACAGGCTGTTCAGGGCCACCGGGGCCAAGTCTTCGGCACAGGCCAAGGCGGGCGCGCCAATGAACACGGCGCACAGGATAAAGGTGCGGAAACAGGACATGCGGGAACCCTTTTGGGCTACCCTTTTAAAACGCGATGTGGGCGCGCGGGTTTCAGCAGGCGGCGATTATTCGGCGGCTTGCGGCAGCTGATCGGGACCGCCCAATTGTGACAGCGGGATGGCGGTCAGCCATTCCATCGCCCGTGTCAGGCGCGCGCGCACCGATTCAAACACTGGCCGCTTGGTGATGCGGTCTTCGTCCAGATACAGCGCGCGGTTGATCTCGATCTGCAGCGCATGGCAGTTGGCCGCGACCCTGCCGTATTGCACCGTGGTGTGGCCGCCGGCATAGGGCGCGTTGCGCGCCACCGAAAAGCCTTCGCGGGTGAACGCCATTTCCGCCCGCGCCGTTAATGCTGGCGCGGCGCTGGCGCCATAGCGGTCGCCCAGCACAATGTCGGGCACCGACAGGGCCGAGGGCATGGAATGGCAATCCAGAAGGACCGCCACCCCAAAGCGGGTGCGGGTTTCTTCCATCAGCGCCGCCAGCGCGGCGTGATAGGGCCGGTAAAGCTGGGCCAGGCGATGGTCGGCTTCCTCGCGCGCAAGCTTGCCGCGATAGATCTCGGCCCCGTCGCGCACGATGCGGGGAATGACACCAAGCCCGGCCGAGACGCGCGGGCTGGGCGCATCCACCGGCACGCCGACGGCGCCGTCGAACATGGCGACATCCAGCTCGGCCATGCCGCGATTGACGTCCAGCCAGGCGCGCGGGAACAGCGCGGCCAGCAGGGGCGCGCCCAGGCCAATGGCGCCGGCGAACAGTTCGTCGACGAAGGCATCCTCGGACCGGCGCAGGGTGGTGGCGTCCAGCCGGGA
>JBBQBL010000283.1:0-2926 GCA_038317805.1 Micropepsales bacterium | reverse complement strand
GCCATGCATGAGCTGTTTCCTACCTTCGCGGCGGATGACGAAGCCATCGCAGAGGAGATGCACAAGGTCAGAAGCGGCGCCAACTTCGGCTGGCCCTACAGCTATTGGGACAATGCGCGCAGCGTGCGGCTGACGGCGCCCGAATATGGCGGCGACGGTAAGACTTCGCCCGCCATCGCTTACACTGCGCCTGTCGCGGTTCTGCCCGGTCATGCCGCACCGCTGGACATGGTGTTCTACCAGGGCACGAAATTCCCGCGCGCCTGGCGCGGCGGCGCCTTTGTGGCGTTGCATGGCGGGCAAGGCGCGACCACGCTCCAGGGTCATCATGGCTACAACATCACCTATGTGCCGTTCGATCGTGCGGGCCGCGCCGGCACGCCTGTTATCTTTGCGGACAATTTCGCCGGTCCCGATCCGTCGGACCGAAGCGTCGCCAAGTCGGCCTACCGCCCGGTGGGCGTGACGGCCGGACCGGACGGCGCGCTCTATGTCGCCGATTCCAACAAGGGGCGGATCTGGCGCATCGCCTATGGCGACTGAAGATTGACACCCCAACCCCGCACGCTAGGCTCCCCGTGGAAAACGGGCGGGGAAAGCCAATGTTCAGAACGATTTCTGTTGCTGTTGTTGCGTTGATGGCGGCGGCGCCGGCGCTTGGGGCCGAGCCGGATGGCCTGATCCTGCCGCCCGGCTTTCATGCGACGGTTGTGGCCGAAAACCTTGGCCCGATCCGCCACATGGCGCTGCGCGGCAATGATATCTACGTCTCCACCCGCCATGGCCAGACCGCGCCGTCGGTCGGCATTATCGCGCTGCGCCTGGGCCCCGATCACAAGCCGGTGCAGACCGAACATATTCCCGGCATCGACCAGGGCACCGGCATCCGCATCTTCCGCGGCGCGCTCTATGCATCCACCGGCACCAGCGTGGTGCGCTTTGAACTGGGCGATGCGCTGGTGCCCACCGCGGCGCCCGAAACCATCGTCGAAGGCCTGACCGCCACCAATCATCCCATCGCCCTGGACGGGCAGGGCGACTTGTTCGTCGGCATCGATGGTGGCGGCGGCGCCAACAATTGCCCCGATCCCGCGACGCCCAAGGACGCCAAGCCCAAGGGCCTCAAGCCCTGCCCGCTGCTGGAGACGCGCGGCGGCGTGTGGCGCTTCAACGATCGCAAGGTGGGACAGAAGCTGGCCGATGGCGATCATTTCGCCACCGGCATCCGCAACATGAGCGCGCTGGACTGGCGCGGCGGCGATTCCCTGTATGGCGCCTGGCATGGTCGCGACGCCACCGCCAAGACCTGGCCGGAGCTGCTGACCCCGGCCGATGACGACGCCATCGCCGATGAAATGTTCCGCATCACCAAGGGCACCGACATGGGCTGGCCCTATACCTATTGGGATGGCGTGAAAAACGTGCGGCTGGTGGCGCCCGATTATGGCGGCGACGGCAAGACCAGCCCAACCGAAAACTATTATGCCACGCCCGTGGCGGCCTTCGCGCCCCAGCGGCCGGCGGTGCTGGATTTGGCCTTCTACAGCGGCGCCCAGTTCCCGGCCAAGTATCGCCGCGGCGCCTTCCTGGCCATGCATGGCGGTGGCGCCGATGGCGGCGTGCGGGCGGGCGGCCATGCCGGGTACAACATCATGTTCGTGCCGTTCACGCGCAACCGCGCCGGCACGCCCGAGGTGTTCGCCGACGGCTTTGCCGGCGAGGGCCCGGACGCCAAGCAGATCAAGACCGCGGCCTACCGCCCGGTGGGCGTGGCGGCCGGCCCGGACGGGGCGCTGTATGTGGCCGACTCCAACAAGGGCAAGATCTGGCGCATTTCCTACGGGGAATAGGGCCAAGTTCCTGATGCATGACGACCAGGGCCGGGGGCTAAAGCCTCTGGCCTTGGCTGTTTTTTAGGGCTTTTGGGGCCAGATTGACCGTCCGGGACGCGCCGGGTAATACCACGCCGGATTGCCGCCTTAGCTCAGCCGGTAGAGCACGTCATTCGTAATGACGGGGTCGCGTGTTCGAGTCACGCAGGCGGCACCACCACGATACCACTTTCCAGGTATTGCCTGGTGTTCTTATAGATCAAGACGTTAGCGTTGAACCTGTGTCGCACATCACTGCTACACAAAGGAACGCCACGTGTCGCAAACCCATCTCCTTCGGCGCAACGCCGTTTTCTACTATCACCGTCGGGTTCCGCTCCCGCTGGTGGTTCAGCTCGGCAAAAAAGTCATCCTTTTCTCGCTGGGCACCAAGGACCCCAAAGAGGCGAAAAAGCTTCGGGCTGTGCACGACCTTCAATGGGATGCTCGGTTCGACGCCGTCGGCCATGGTCCGAGTGCCCCGACACCGATTGGCGGCGCCCCGCCGTCTGCGCTGGGGTTGCTCCAGCTAGTGCAGGATTTCGTTACGCGGACGGATAGTAGGTCTTCCGCCTCTGCCCTCGCCGATCCCCCCGATAGCATGGCCCAAAAAGCCGAAATGAAAATGGATGTCGAAATCGGCCGGAGCATTCTCCAAAATATCGATGATCCGCGCGGGGCCGAGTGGGTTCAAAGCACGGTCGCCAAAGTTGTCGGTCCAGGTGCGTCGGCTTCCAGTAGCAATTCTGACATTTTCGCAGAGATCGTGCGCCGGGGCCTATTAGAGCTGCAAAATCGACAGCTTGCCCGTCTGGATGACGACTTTAGCCACACGTTCTTCGATCCGGCATTTAATCCCCAAGGCGAAGCGCCCGCAGTGACCTTTGGGCAAGTCGCCGATCAATTCATTGCCCTACGGCACGGGCAGCGACCACGGATGAGGTGAAAGGCCTGCGCCGGGAATCCACGGCGTTGAAGGAGGTTGTCGCCGACCAGGCGCTCGAAATCCGCCTGCTCAAAAAAAGCATACTCGCGGATGGGGAAGACGCCGAATG
>JBBQBL010000282.1:0-2996 GCA_038317805.1 Micropepsales bacterium | reverse complement strand
TGGGCATCATGGTGCCGGCGTCGCTGGGCGGCGAGGAAGCATCCGTCGCCGATGTGGTGGACGTCTGCTACACCCTGGGCCGCGCCTGTTCTTCCACCGGCATGATCTACGCCATGCATCAGGTGAAGGCGGCCTGTGTCGCCTATCACGGCATGGACAGCGCCTGGCATCGTGATTTCATGACCCGCATGGTGGCCGACCAGCTGCTGCTCGCCTCCTCCACCACCGAAGGCAAGGGCGGGGGCAATGTCCGCTCATCCGAAGCGGCCGTGGACCATGCCGATGGCCGCATCGTGTTGGTGCGCGACGCCAGTGTGATCTCCTACGGCGCCCAGGCCGATGCGGTGGTGACCACCGCGCGCCGCGCCGCCGAGTCCGATGCCAGCGACCAGGTGCTGGTGGTGTTCGAAAAGAAGAATTACGCCCTGGAAGTGACCGGTGGCTGGGACACGCTGGGCATGCGTGGCACCTGCAGCTCCGGCTTTTCGCTGAAAGCCGTGGGCAGCCCCGACCAGATCCTCCCCCAGCCTTACGGCGCCATCCATGCCCAGACCATGGTGCCTACGGCGCATTTGATGTGGTCTGCCAACTGGGCGGGCATTGCGGCGGGCGCGGTGGACCGCGCCAAGAAATTCATGCGCAAGGCCCAGCGCGCCGGCGCCCTGCCGCCCGGCGTACCGCATTTCACCCAGGCGCTGGCAAACTTGCGCACCCTGCGCGCCCTGATCGCCGCCACCCTGAACCGTTATGAATCCATCGCCCATGACCCCAAGGCGCTGGGCGGAATCGATTTCCAGACAGCCATCAGCCTGCTGAAAGTGGATGCGTCGGAAATGGCGGTCACCACGGTGATGAACGCCATGCGCGCCACCGGCCTGTCCGGCTATCGCAACGACACTGATGTGTCGGTGGGCCGCGCGCTGCGGGACATTCTGTCCTCGCCCATCATGATCAACAATGACCGCATCCTGTCCAGCCTGACCAGCTCGACCATCCTGTCCGAAATTCCCACTTCCATCCGGGACTGACCATGAACATCGTCACGCCGATTTCACATGCTTGCTGCGAGCATCATTTCGAGCCCGATCATCTGCATCCCCTGGTATCGCAACTGTTCAAGCCGTCCGGCGTGGATGGCGTGTATGGCCGGACCGGCGCCTATGAAAGTGTGATCGAGGCCCTGGCGGCGCTGATCTCGCGTCATCGTCCCGAGGCCGCCGAAGTGTTCCGCTTTCCGCCGGTGATGCCGCGCGCATCCCTCGAAAAACAGGGCTATCTGCAAAGCTTTCCCAACCTGATCGGCGCCGTCTCGACCCTGACCGGCAGCGACCGCGACATCGCCAAGTCGGCCGCCAAGCTTGAAGCCGGTGGTGACTGGACCGAGGACCTCAAGCCCGCCGACCTGGTGCTGGCGCCGGCCGCCTGCTACCCGATCTATCCTATCGCTGCCGAGCGCGGCGTGGTGCCGGATGAAGGCTATGTTTTCGACGTCGCCGCCGACTGTTTCCGCCACGAGCCGTCGCGCCATGTCGACCGCTTCCAGAGCTTCCGCATGCGCGAATATGTCCGCATCGGAACGCCGCAGCAGATCCAGGAATTCCGCGAACCTTGGATCGCCCGCGCCCAGGGCATCGCCGACGCGATCGGCCTACCCTACACGGTCGATGTCGCCAACGATCCCTTCTTCGGCCGGGTCGGCACCATGATGGCCAGCCAGCAGCGCGCCGACGCGCTGAAGTTCGAACTGCTGGTGCCGGTGCGCTCGGCCGATAGCCCCACAGCCTGCATGAGCTTCAACTATCACAAGGAACATTTCGGAGAAGTCTGGGGCCTGCACAATGCCAAGGGCGAAGTGCTGCACACCGGCTGCGTCGCCTTCGGCATGGACCGTTTGGCGGTGGCGCTGTTCGTCACCCACGGCGCCCAGATCAGCGCTTGGCCGGCCTCGGTCCGCGAAGCCCTGAAGCTTTAAGCGGTATTTCCCGCGTCCACCGTCATGGTGGTGCCGGTGATGTTCTTGGCGGCATCGCTCATCAGGAACGCCACAGCCGCGGCCACGTCGTCCACATCCACCAGGCGCTTGAGCGCCGCACGGCCCGCGATCTTGGCGCGTTGATCGTCGCTCATGCCGGACGTCATCTCGGTATCCATGAAGCCGGGCGCCACGGCATTGACCGTCACGCCCATGCGGCCGACTTCGCGCGCCAGGCTGCGGGTAAAGCCCAGCATCGACGCCTTGGTGGCGCCATAGACCGACAGGCCGCTGTAACCGGTGAAGCCGATGATCGAACTGATATTGACGATGCGTCCCTGCCCCGACGTCATCATCGAGCGCACGGCATACTTGGTCAGCACGATGGGCGACACGGTGTTCAACGTCACCAGCCTGGCGATATCGGAATTGTGCATGTTGGACAGCAAGCCTTCGGTGCCCAGCGCGGCGTTGTTGACCAAGCCATAGAGCGGGCCATGTTCGGCCTTCAGTTCGCGCACCAGTTCGGGAATGCCGTCCACATTGGACAGATCGAACGGCACGAAGTTCACCACGCCCGAGTCGAATTCGACGGTGGCCTTGGTCAGGTCGTTGCTTTCCTTGCGGCCCAGCGCGAAGACACGATAGCCATCCGACGCCAGCTTTTTGGCGACGGCCAAGCCGACGCCGCGCGTACCACCACTGATCAGAACATTGCGCCTATCCATTGCGGCTCAACTTTCCGCCGGCGGTCAGTGCAATCGCCGGCACAAAGCGCAGCATGGCGGGGACCTTGAAGGCCGGCAGTTTTTCGCGGCAGGTTTCCAGGATGGCCTGCTTGAAGGTGGCATTGTCGTTGGCGACATCGCTGAGTACCACATCGGCGATGACGATGGCGCCGGTGATGGGGCTTTTGCGGCCCGACACGCGCGACATGCGCACGCCGGGATGGCGGTTGATCACCGCCTCTACTTCCTCGGGATTAATCTTCAGACCGCCGACATTGATGATTCCGCCAGTGCGG
>JBBQBL010000281.1:0-3012 GCA_038317805.1 Micropepsales bacterium | reverse complement strand
GCGGATATGGCCGATGCCCGCAGCCGATAAACTGCCGCCTCTTCGCGAGGTGATCGCCGCACATGGTTTGGCGCCCAAGAAATCGCTGGGCCAGAATTTTCTGTTCGACCTGAACCTCACCGCCAAGATCGCCCGCGCGGCGGGGGCAGCAGACGGCGGCACCTTCTATGAGGTCGGGCCCGGTCCCGGCGGACTGACCCGCGCGCTGCTGGGTGAAGGGGCAGACAAGGTGATCGCGGTGGAGCGCGACGCGCGGTGCCTGCCGGCGCTGGAAGAGATCGCCGCTGCCTATCCGGGAAGATTGCAGATCATCTCCGATGATGCGCTGGAACTGGACGAAGCCGGCATCCTGCCGCGCGGGGCACGCATTGCCGCCAACCTGCCCTATAATGTCGGCACCGCCATCCTGATCAAATGGCTGACCGCCGAAAGCTGGCCGCCGGTCTGGGCCAGCCTGACCCTGATGTTCCAGAAGGAAGTGGCCCAGCGCATCACCGCGAGGCCGGGAACCGAGCATTACGGCCGGCTGTCGGTACTGGCGCAGTGGCGCTGTACCGCAAAGCTGTTGTTCGACGTCAACCGCGGCGCCTTCGTGCCGCCGCCCTCGGTCACCTCGTCCATCGTGCGTCTGGAGCCGCGCGCGCAGCCGCTGGCGCCCTGTGCGCTGTCCGATCTGGAGAAAATCACCGCCGCCTCGTTCGGCCAGCGCCGCAAGATGCTGCGACAGTCGCTGAAAGCGCTGGGCGGCGAGGCACTGGCGGAAAAAGCCGGAATCGATCCCACGGCGCGCCCCGAAGACCTGACCATCGAACAGTTTGCGGCGCTCGCGCGGTCGCTCTGATCAGCCGAAGATGCTGCGCAGCAGGGCGGTCGAGCGCGCCGCCGGATTGGTGCGAATGGAAGCTTCTTCCACCGCCAGGTAATGGAACAGCCCGTCCAGCGCCTTGCCCACGGTGAAGTCGACAAGATCGAAACTGCCCATCGCCTGGGCCACGAATGGCATCGCGCCCACCCGGTCCTGTACCGACCTTAGCGCGCGCATCGCACCCGCCCCGGTCAGCGCATTGCTGACAATGGGATGGAATTCCGTCGTTAAAGTGCCCGAGGTGGTGCGCTTGAAATACTGGGTCACCGAGTCCTGCGGCCCGGTCAGGATGCCGCGCGCATCGTCGAAGCTCATGCCGGAAGCGGCATCGACAAAGATGTTCAGCGCCCTGGGCGCGGCTTGTTCGGCGCCCCGGTTCATCCGCAGGGTCAGGTCGTCCAGCAGGCCGGAGGCGCCCACCGCACGCAACGGTCCCGCTACCCGTTCCAGGCCGCCCGGCAGCGGAATCTTGATGGCCGGATCACCGAAATAGCCATTGGGTTTGCCGACCTGGCCGATCACCCTGCGCGAAGCGACCTTCATCGCATCCTTCAGGCCTGCACCGATCTGGTTCTGGCTCAGCGCCGCACCGGCCGGCGCGCCGGCAGACACAGGCGCCGAAGAGGATTTGTTGCGGTTCAGGTAATCGCTGACCGCACCAGGCAGCTGGATCTGCGCGGCCGCCTTCAACGGCACAAGCGACAGCAGACCCGCAAGGATGATGCGGCGCGAATTTTCGGTATCGGACATTGGGCCCCCGCCATTTCAGTCCGTACAGTATGGCACAAATCTCAGGCCGGGAAACCTAGGCTTTCGGCGTCACCGCGTCGGCGACCTTGTCCTTGGCGCGGCGCGGCAGCAGCTTCATCATCAGGATAAAGCCGGACAGGAGCAGGCAGATGCTGTTGGACGCGATCAGCGGCCATTGGCCCAGCATCACGCCATAAGCGCACCACAGCGCAAAAGCGGTGACGGTGATGGCGTACATGCCCAGCGAGATATCCTTTGTCTGGCGCGTACGGATGATCTTGATGGCCTGGGGCGCGAAGCTGATGGTGGAGGCGATGGCAGCCAAAGTGCCCAGGACCGCGACCGGCGTCATACCAGCTTGCCGACGAACTCCGAGATGCCGGTCTGGCGGCTGCGCTTCAGCCGTTCGGCATTGAGGACCGCCTGGATGTCGCCCAGCGCCTTGTCCACATCGGTGTTGACGATCACATAGTCATATTCGGGCCAGTGGCTGATCTCGTCCGCCGCCTTGGCCATACGGCCCGCCACGGTTTCCTCGCTGTCCTGGGCGCGGTTGCGCAGGCGGCGCTCCAGTTCGTCATGGCTGGGCGGCAGGATGAAGATGCTGACCAGATCGTCGCGCTTCTTTTCCTTCAGCTGCTGGGTGCCCTGCCAATCGATGTCGAACAGCACGTCGCGGCCACTGCTGAGCACGTCATTCACCAGATGCGAGGGCGTGCCATAGCGATTGCCGAACACGGTGGCATGTTCCAGGAATTTTCCCTCCGCCCGCCAGGCGTCGAACTCCTCCATGCTGAGGAAGTGATAATCCTTGCCATGGATTTCGCCCGGCCGCATCGGGCGGGTGGTGGCGGACACCGAGAGCTGGATATTGCCGTCACTCTCCAGCAGGCGGCGCGACAGGGTGGTCTTGCCCGCCCCCGAAGGCGAAGACAGGACCAGCATCAGGCCACGCCGCTGGATGTTGCTATTCGACATTCTGGGACTGCTCGCGGAACTGGTCGATCACCGCCTTAAGGGCGAGGCCGGTGCGGGTCAATGCGATGTCGCTGGATTTGGAGCACAATGTGTTGGCTTCGCGGTTGAATTCCTGGGCCAGGAAATCCAGCTTGCGGCCCACGCCCTTGCCGTCCCCGATCAGGGCGCGGGCGTCCTGGACATGGGCGGCGAGCCGGTCCAGCTCTTCGCGCACATCCGCCTTCACCGCCAGCAGCGCCACTTCCTGCGCCAGCCGGTCTTCGGACACGGGCCCGCCGTCCAGCAATTCCTTGAGCTGTGCGTCCAGCCGCGCCTTCAGCGCCGCGGGCTGGGCCGCGGCCAGCCGGCCTGCCTCGCCCACCAGCTTTTCGATCTCGTCCATTTGCGCCGTCATCAGCGCCGCCAGCTTGGCGCCTTCG
>JBBQBL010000280.1:0-3032 GCA_038317805.1 Micropepsales bacterium | reverse complement strand
GATCGAACGGGTCGCTCTTTTCCTGGAAGGCCTTGAAGCCGTCGGCGTCCAGAACTTCCGACCACAGGTAAGCGTAATAGCCGGCCGAATAACCGTCACCGCCGAACACATGGGTGAAATGGGGCGCCGCATGGCGCGGGCCGATCTCGTCCGGCATGCCGATGCGTGCCAGGGTATCAGTCTGCGCCTGCATTGGATCGCTGCCTGGCGGCAATGTGTGAAAGTCCATGTCGATCAGCGCGGACGCCAGGAATTCCACGGTGGCAAAGCCTTGGCCGTAATTGCGCGCCGCCAGCAGCTTGTCCAGCAGCGGTTTGGGGATCGGCTCGCCGGTCTGGTGATGGCGGGCAAAGCGGGTCAGCACTTGGGGTTCTTCCAGCCAGTGCTCGAACAGTTGCGACGGCAGTTCCACGAAATCGCGCGCCACATTGGTCCCCGACAGGCGCGGGAAGCGCACCTGGCTGAGAAGTCCGTGCAGCGCATGGCCCATTTCATGAAACAGGGTCACCGCTTCGTCGAACGACAACAGGCAGGGGTCGCTTTTGCTGAAATTCGAATTGTTGGTGACGATGGGAATAATGTCGCCGGTCAGCTTCTGCTGGTCGCGGAAGCTGGACATCCAGGCGCCGCCCTGCTTGCCGGGGCGGGCAAAGTAATCGCCATAGAACAGCCCGATAACCGCGCCGTCCTTGATCACCTCCCATACCCGCACATCGGGATGATAGACTGGCATGTCGCTGCGCTCCTGGAACGACAGGCCGAACAGCTTGCTGGCCGTGAAGAACGCGGCCTCGATCAGGTTGGACAGCTGGAAATAAGGCTTCACCTGGGCTTCGTCGAAATCGTATTTTTCCTGGCGCAGCTTTTCGGCGTAGTAGCGCCAGTCCCAGGGCGCCAGCGGGAAGTTGCTGCCCTCGCGCGTAATCAGCGCCTGCAAGTCGTCGCGCTCTTCCAGGGCGCGCAGACGTGCGGGCGCCCAGACTTCCTCCAGCAGGGCGCGGGCCTTGGCCGGGGTGCCCGCCATGGAATCAGCCAGCTTGAAGGCGGCGAAGTTTTCGTAACCCAGCAGGGTGGCGCGTTCGGCACGCAGGGCCAGCATCTCTTCAATGACGGCAATGTTGTTGCGGGTATTGTCATTTTCGCCGCGCGCGGTCCAGGCGCGGTACAGCGTTTCGCGCAAGCCCCGGTCATCGGCATATTGCAAAAAGGGTTCGACGCTGGAGCGTGACAGGGTCACCGCAAAGGGCGCATCCAGCTTCAGCGATTTGGCTTTGTCCGCCGCCGCATCGCGCGCCGACGCGGGAATGCCGGCCATCTGCGCTTCGGTCAAGGGCAGGGTCCAGTCTTCTTCATCACCCAGCACATTCTGGCTGAACTGGGTGCCCAGCACTGCCAGACGCTGGGCGATGGCGGCAAGACGGTCGCGGTTGCCGCCCTTGAGCTGTGCGCCGGCGCGTACGAAATCCAGGTGGTAGCGTTCCAGCACGCGAAGCGATTCCGCATCCAGGCCAAGGCTGTCGCGTTTCCGGTAAACCTCATCAAGCCGCGCGAACAGCACCGGATGCATGGAGATGGCGCTCCAATGCGCCGACAGGCGCGGCGCCAGTTCCATCTCGATCGCCTGCAACGCCTCGTTGGTGGCGGAAGACGTGAGATTGTAGAAAACGCCTTCCACCTTGGTCAGCAGTCGTCCGCTCTTTTCCAGCGCCAGCACGACATTGTCGAAGCTGGCCGGCGCGGGATTGCCGGCAATGGCCACGATCTCGGCCGTGTGTTCGGCCAAGGCACGGTCATAGGCGGGGCCGAAATGCTCCGGCTTGATCCGGTCCAGGGGCGGCGCGCCATAGGGCGCGGTCCAGTCTTCGAAGAAAGGGTTTGTCATGACCCCATTATAGGGTCAGTGGATTTCCCATACCACCGAGACATCGGCCGTGACGCTCTGCTGGCCGGCCGCCACCGGGGTGGGGGCCGCGGACATCGCCATCACTTTGTACAAGGGCCGGGGCGGTTCGCCGCCGCCACCTTCGCTGATGGACAAGATGGCGCCCAGGCTCACCCCCGCCGCCTTGGCGTAGGTCTCGGCGCGGGCCCGCGCATCGGCAATGGCATCGGCCCGGGCTTTCTCCAGCAGCGGGGCAGGGGCGGCGATATCAAAGCTGATGCCGTTCATCTTGTTGGCGCCGGCTGCGACCAGCGCGTCCAGGCTTGCGCCCACTTTCGAGACATCCTCCAGCCGCACCGAAACGTCATTATTGACCTGATAACCGGTCAGGCGGCGCGGGCTGTTGTTGTCGCCATTGGTGTATTGCGGCGAGATGTTGAAGCCCGTGGTCTGGATGTTCTTTTCGGCCACGCCCAGCTTTTTCAGCGCGGCGAACACGGTGTTCATGCGGGCGCTGTTGGCGGCGAGCGCGGCGGCGGCGGTGGGGGCATTGGTGGTGACCCCGGCATTGACGGTGGCGACATCGGGGGCGGTGCGTATTTCGCCATGCCCGTTCATCGACAGGGTCCGCGGTAACGGATCGGCGGCGAGGGCCGGGGAGATGAGGGCGGCGGCCAGCGCCAGACCCAGCAAAAGGCGGTTTTTCATGATCGCGTCTTTCAAAATCGGGTGCCCGTCACAAGGAATGATGGGCGAAAACCGGGGCGAAATCGAGGCGGTTGGCGGCCCGGAAAATCCTGTTATACCCCCTTTCGGTAAGGGCCTGTAGCTCAGTTGGTTAGAGCTGACCGCTCATAACGGTTAGGTCCCAGGTTCGAGTCCTGGCGGGCCCACCAACGCATGTTCGTCGCAGTTCACGTGCGTGCGTTGGTGGTGCAGAACGTCCAATCCTATCAATGATTTGTGCCCGCGCGTGTTCGCCCGCGTGTTTTGGCAGCCTCGTTTTTTGTTGGTATATTTCTTGAGAAATACCAACACGATTCAGAAAAATACCAACATGTCTCTGTTGCGGATTTATGTCTGGACATCGATGCTCATGCCGGCCGCCGCTTAGCGGCGCTTTACGTCAAGCGCGGCAAGACCGATGCTG
>JBBQBL010000279.1:0-3032 GCA_038317805.1 Micropepsales bacterium | reverse complement strand
GCCAACGCGCCGGAGCTGGAAAAGAAATACACAAGGCTGGAAGCGATCGAACGCCGTCTCACGGAAATACCCGGCGTGGCCCTGCCAGTGATGATGGAGCAGCCGGCCTATGAGCGGCGGCCCACCCTGGAATTCGAGCGCGGCAGTTTCCTCACCCAGGTCGGTCCTGATCTGCCGGCCGTGACCCCGGCGCTGTTCCCCAAACTGTCGGCCAATGCGCCGCGCAACCGCCTGACCCTGGCGCGCTGGTTCTTCGCGCCTGACCAGCCTTTGACGGCGCGGGTGGCGGTGAACCGCGCCTGGGAACAACTTTTCGGTACCGGCATTGTCGAGACATTGGAAGATTTCGGCAGCGCCGGCGAAATGCCCAGCCATCCCGAACTGCTGGACTGGCTGGCGCTGCATTTCCAAAACGACCTGCACTGGAACCAGAAGGCGCTGTTGCGCGAGCTGGTGACCAGCGCCGCCTACCGCCAGAGCGCCAAGTCCAGCGCCGCGTTGCAGGCGCGCGATCCGCGCAACCGGCTGTTGGCGCGCGGGCCGCAGCAGCGCCTGAGCGCCGAAATGATCCGCGATCAGGCCCTGCTGGCCAGCGGATTGCTTAATCCCCAGATGGGAGGCCCGCCGGTGATGCCGCAGCAACCCAATGGCGTATGGAACGTCGAAGCCAACAATCCGGAGCGCTGGAAAAACTCCACCGGCGCCGACCGCTATCGCCGTGCGGTCTACACCTTCATCAAGCGCACCGCGATCTATCCCAGCTTTGTCACCTTCGATGCGGCCGATCGCCAGCTTTCCACCCCGCGCCGCATCCCCACCAACACGCCGCTGCAGGCGCTGGTGACCCTGAACGATCCGGTGTTCCAGCAGGCCGCCGAGGCGCTCGCCAAGCGCATGACAAGGGAAGGGCCGAAGGTCGTGGATGGGCAGCTCAATTACGGCGCGCGGCTTGTGCTGTCGCGCGACTTGTCGCCGGGTGAGCTGACGGTGTTGCGCAAACTGTCCGGCTCGGCCGGGCAGGTGGCGGTGGCAAGCGCCCTGTTCAATCTTGATGCGGCGCTGACGAGGTAACCATGTCCGATCTCACAAGCGATGACCTGCTGGCCGAGTACCTGAAAGTCCAGGCCCAGACCCGCCGCCAGTTTGTCGGCTGGGGTGCGGGCGGCTTGGGCGCCCTGTTCATGAATTCTGCCATGGCGGCGGCGCCGCAGCCGCATACCGTTCCCTCCGCGCTGAATTTCGCGCGCGATCCGGCAACGCCGCTGTCGGTGCTGCCGCCGCAATTCGCCGCCAAGGTCAAGCGGGTGATCTACCTGCACATGGGCGGCTCGCCCAGCCAGCTCGACCTGTTCGACTACAAGCCGGTGCTCAAGCGCTTCCACGGCCAGGACTGCCCGCAATCCTTCCTCGCGGGCAAGCGCTTTGCCTTCATCCAGGGCGTTCCCAAGCTCCTGGGGCCGATGTTTCCCTTTCACCAGGCGGGAAAGAACGGCACCTGGATTTCCGATCGGCTGCCGCACCTGGAAAAGCAGATCGACGATCTGTGCATCATCAAGTCCATGAAGACCGACCAGTTCAACCATGCCCCAGCGCAGCTTCTGGTCCATACCGGCGACGCGCGCCTGGGCCATGCCTCGCTGGGTTCCTGGATCACTTATGGCCTGGGCAGCGAGAACCAGAACCTGCCGGGCTTCATCGTGCTGATCTCCAACGGCGGCACCACCGCCAATGCCGGTAAGCCGCTTTGGGGTTCGGGCTTCCTGCCGTCGGTCTATCAAGGCGTGCCGTGCCGTTCGGCCGGTGAGCCGGTGCTGTATTTGCAGAATCCGCCCGGCGTCACCCGGCCTGAGCGCCGCCAGGTGCTGGACGCGGTGGACGAGATCAACCGCGAGAACTTCAAGACCTTCGGCAATCCCGAAACCGTCACCCGCATCGCCCAGTATGAGATGGCCTTCCGCATGCAGCTGGAAGCCAGCGACGCCATGGACATCAAAAAAGAGCCCGCCAAGGTGCTGGAACGCTATGGCGCCGAGCCGGGCAAGACCAGCTATGCCAACAACTGCCTGGTGGCGCGGCGGCTGGCCGAGCGCGGCGTGCGCTTTATCCAGCTGTATCACTGGGGCTGGGATTCCCACGGCACGCCGGTGGACGAGGGTGTCAATGTCGGCCTGGTCAAGCGCTGCAAGGAAACCGACCAGCCCACCGCGGCGCTGCTGGCCGACCTCAAGCAGCGCGGGCTGCTGGAAGACACTTTGGTGATCTGGGGCGGCGAATTCGGCCGCACGCCGATGTGGGAAAACCGCGGCGGCCAGGAAATGGAATTCATAGGGCGCGATCACCACCCGTCCTGCTTCACTTTGTTCATGGCGGGCGGCGGCATCAAGCATGGCATCAGCCATGGCGAGACCGACGACATGGGATATTCCATCGTGCGCGATCCAGTGGAGGTGCGCGACCTGCACGCCACCATGCTCTACCTGCTGGGTTTCGATTACCGCAAGCTGAACTATCCCTATCAGGGATTGGACCAGAAGCTGACCGGCGTGAAACCCGCCCGCATCGTCTCCGAAATCCTGGCATGACGGGTTAGCCAATGTCGGATTTTGGTCCTGGGCGCATGTCGGCGCCGGCCTATGCCGCCTGCGTGGCGCTGGTGACGGCGCTGGGGCTGGGCATTGCGGCATGGACGCATCCAGCTTTCCTGCACAGCAGCCTGCAAACCATGGGATTGGAAGCGGTGCCCAAGGCAGCGCCCGGCTCCTTCTATGTCACCCGGATCGCGCCCCTGTTTGAAACACGCTGCATCAGTTGCCATGGCCAGACACGCGCCAAGGGCCAGTTGCGGCTGGACAGCTTTGCGGCGGCGATGCGCGGCGGCAAGGATGGCGCGGTGATCGTGCCGGGCGATCCCAAAGCCAGCGAGCTTTTCCACCGGATCAGCCTGCCGGTGAGCGACGACAAGGCCATGCCGCCCAGCGGCAAGGCGGCCCTGACGCCGGACGAGGTGACGGTGATCAAATTGTGGATCGTCG
>JBBQBL010000278.1:0-3099 GCA_038317805.1 Micropepsales bacterium | reverse complement strand
TTTCCCATCCCAACAATCGCTGCGCCAGTTGTCATACCGAGCATGTCGGCAACGGCAAGCCGGCAGCCGCAGATGCGCCCGCTCCCGTCACGCCCGACCAGATCCGGCGCAACGACTGCAAGGATTGCCATACCGGCATGGTGCAGCGCCTGGCCGATGCCGGCACACCCACCACGGTGCCGGACGTGACCGACTGGGGTCATCATCCCGATTTCCGCCCGGTCGTCACCACGGGTTTCAAGGCCGGCAAGCCCGTGCTGGTGAAGACTATTTTGTCGCCAGGCCTGAAGGAAAATGACGGCCTGATCTTTGGCCATGACGTGCATCTGCTGCGCAGCGGCGGCGTGGCGCGCCAGGCGGCGGAGCTGGGCAGGGCTGCAGGCTATGGCGCGCCGCTCACTTGCGCCAACTGCCACAAGCCGGCGCCCGATGGCAGCTTCGTCAAGATCGACATGCCGCGCGATTGCGGCACCTGCCATTCGCTGACCTTTGCGCGCAAGAATGGCGTGGACCAGCAGTTGAAACATGGCCATCCCGGCGAGGTGGTGGCCCAGCTGAAACTCTATTATGCGGGCCAGCCCAACTTCTCGGCCGGACCTGAACTCTTTATCGGGCGCCCTGGCCTTCGCGGCGCCACGCCCCGTGCGGTGCGGCCTGTCGACTATGTCACCGACAGCGTGCGCAACGCCTTCGAGCGGGGCGGCACCTGCACCACCTGTCACACTTTCTTCAAGCCGGCCGTGGCGGGCTCGCTGGAATACCGCATCCAGCCTGTGCGGCTGACCAGCCGCTACCTGCCCTGGGGCGACTTCAACCACAATGTGCCCGAACACAAAAAGGACGCGGCCGGCGCAGACACCTGCAAGACCTGCCACAAGGCCGAAAGTTCCAAGCTGTCCTCGGACGTGATGTTGCCCAAGATCGCCGAATGCGGCACCTGCCACGGCAAGACCAAGGCCCAGACACCCAGGGCAGCGGGCGCCGATTGCGCCGAATGCCACGGTTTCCACAATCCGGGGCTGCCCGCCTCGCCTCGGCGCCGGGAACTGGCGCAAAATGCCTTGATCCGGATACACTGATCTTGCGTATTCTCCTTGCCCTTCATGCGCGCATGGTGATGATTTGTTGTCAGTTCAATGGGTTAGGAACAGCGCCTGGCCTGAGGGATACTGAATAAGTGCTGACGATCGCCCAGATCACCGACCTGCACATCACCAACGGCAGCCAGCCGAAGGATCGGGAGCGCAATGCCGCCCGGCTGCGGATCGTGCTCAAGTCCATCTATGCGATGAAGCCCCGCCCGGCCGCCATCCTGGCCACGGGCGACCTGGTCGATATGGGCCAGGCCGATGAATATGATGAGCTGAAGCAGATCCTGGCCGGCTGCGATATCCCGATCTTTTACGGCATCGGCAATCACGATGCCCGGCCCACTTTCCGCGCCGCCTTTCCTGCCACGCCCACCGATGAAAACGGCTTTGTCCAATATGCCTTCATGCTGGGCGACCTGCGCGTCGTCATGTGCGACACGCTGGAAGGCAAGGAGCATGGCGGCTTCTGCGAGAAGCGCGCCGCCTGGCTGAAGCGCACCCTGGCCGAGGCACCTGACACCCCCACCCTGCTGGCGCTGCATCATCCGCCGATCGCCAGTGGCATCGCGTGGATGGACGAACCGGCGGATGCGCCGTGGAAGGTGCGGCTGGCGAACGTCATTCGCGGCCAGAGCCAGATCAAAGGCATCATCTGCGGTCACATGCACCGCGCCTTCAGCGGCGTCTTTGCCGGACACCTGGTGCAGGTTTCCACCGCCACGTCGATCCAGCTGGCGTTGGACCTCAGCCCGATCGATCTTCGTGTACCCGACCATCGCGAGCTGCTGACCGAGCGCGCACCCGGCTTCATGTTGCTGGTGTGGGACAAGGGCGAACTGGTCATGCATGCCTGTCCGGCCGGCGATTTCCCGGCGGCAGTGACCTACGAAGTGCCGTTTATCAAGGACGGGGCCAAGCGGGCCTGAGCCAGCCGGGGATCAGTTCCGCGCCATTTTCCTGGGGCGGACAAGGGCATCGCCGCGGCGCAGCGGACCGGACTTGCTGTTCTGGTCATCGGCTTGCACCGGCGGCTTGGGGACATCGGGCAATCCAACAAAATCTGCTTTCACCGGTTCATCGCTGACGCGGTATTGCTGGCCCTTCCAGTCCACGAAAAACTTCTCCATCTCATCGCGGCGGAAGGGGCGCGAGCCCAACCGCCCGAAGATGGCAATCTGGTTGCCGCTTTCATCCACGGCCCGGTCGCGGTCCAGGCCCTTGGACAGCGCCAGCGCCGGCGTCGGCGTCTTCGCCCAGGCGATCACTTCGGGCTTGGGGGGCGGCGAGAAGCCGTAGAAATTGGGCTGGCTTTCCGGGCTGGTGAGCTGCAGCACCTTCACGCCGTTCTTGCCGTCCGCGACATAGGCGAACAGCGAAGCATTTGTCGAACCCACGATCACGTCCTGGCTGTCGGCATTCTCGAACGGCTTGCTCCAATAGGGCCGGGGCCTTTCGGGGTTCTTCACGTCCACGATCACCAGCCCGTCCTTGCCGGCGGCGACATAGGCATAGGTGCGCGCGACATAGACGCGGCGGGCATCGTCCAGCAGGAAGCGCGCGCCATCGATGACTTTCGGCTTGTCCATCTTCGTCACATCCAGCACTTCCAGCCCGCGGGCATCGGTGACGAACAGGTAGCGGAACTGCAGCGCCGAGGCACGCATGTCAGGAAGCGCGACCTGTGCGGCGACCTTCGGCTTCATCGGATCATTCAGGTCCACCACCACCAGCCCGCGCGGCGTGGCGATATAGGCGTAATAGCCGCCCAGGGTGATGTGGCGCGCGCCGTTCAGCACACCGTCCGGATTCCAGGTCAGGGCGCGGCGGATATTGTTGTTGCGCGATTCACGGTCGTTGAAGGTGTTCACGTCGACCAGGATCAGGCCTTCTTCCGCATCGGTGACAAAAGCGAAGTTGTAGATCGGGTGGAAAGCCTGTTCCTGATTGACCTTGCGCATCTGCGCGGTGTTGCGCTCCGGCGCGATGGACTGGCCGGTGGGCAGCGCCA
>JBBQBL010000277.1:0-3140 GCA_038317805.1 Micropepsales bacterium | reverse complement strand
CCCTGCTGTTCGCCGGAATCGCTCTGGCGATGGGTGTGAAAATCGATCAGCCCCGGCATGGCGGTCAGCTGCGGCGCCTCGATGGTCGCGCGTCCTTTCACATGCGGCGCCACTGCGGTGATGCGATTGCCGTCGATCGTGATGTCGACGTCGTTGCGCGCGGTTTTGGAAACGCCGTCCACCAGCTTACCGACATGCACGATCATGTGCGTCTTGGGCACATTGACGTGATAGCTCAGGTTCAGCGGCACGGTCTGGACGTCACCGGTTTCGCTGTCTAGCAGCCGCAGCTTGTCGTTGGACTGGTAGAGAATGTGGCGGCTGTCGCCAGCCCAGCTGGGGGCGTAGGCGATCTCGGTGGTGATACGGCGCGGCGCGCCCAGCGGCTCGCCAGCCGCCGACACCGGGACCACCGACAGATAGCCTTCATACACGGCCAGCATGCGGGTGCCGTTCGGCGACCAGACCGGGCCGTTCCAGCCGCGGCTATCGATGGAAAGATTGGGCACCGGCGCATACCATTTGTCGTCGCTGGCCGTGGCGGGGCCTTCCGACGACATGGACAGAAGCTGGTTGGTGCCTTCACGGTACTTGGCCGAATAGGGCGAAACCATCGCCACCATCACCCGCTTGCCATCCGCCGACCAGGTGGGCGCGCCGGGCGCGAAGATGGAATCATGGATTTTGGTGATGTTGCCGCTTGCGACATCCAGCACCGCGATGCTGGACCGCCGCCACATGCCGTCTACATCCAGATAGGCGATGCGCTTGCCGTCCGGCGAGAAGGTGGGCGAAATCGGCTGGGTGGAGAGATGCGTGATCTGGCGCTCGGTCCCATTGCGCATGTCGCGCAGCCAAAGCTGCAGCAACCCGCCCGCCTTGTCGGAGGTATAGACCAGCCAGTTGCCGTCCGGCGACCAGGCCGGATCGGTGTCAAAGGCGGCATCATGAGTCAGGTTCTTTGGCGCCCCGCCCGTCACCGGCATCACATAGATGTCGCCCAGCGCGGTGAAGGCGATGGACTTGCCGTCGGGCGACAGCATGGGCCGCACGATGCCCAGCGCCTTGCGCGGCGCCTGGCTGGTGAAGTCGCGCTTCTTGCGAACATACGCGCCGTTGACTGACGTGACCTCCAGCGTGGCGGTGAAGGGGATGGTCTGGACGTTGCCGCTCAGGTCGCGCTTGCGAATTTTGCCGTCCGAGACATAGAAGAATTCATTGCGCGACAGGAAGCTGGGCCGGAACGGGAAAACATGCTCGTCGCCGGTGATGTTGCGGCCACCCACCTCCAGCCAGCCCTTGGCGCCGTCCACGGCGTGCGCAACCACCTCGCCGCCCCAGCTTGCCGCATCAATCCGCGCGGTGGTGGTCACCAGCCGGCGTTCCTCGCCGCCGGTGGAATCCACCGCATAGACGCCCTTGCCATTGTCACGGGTTGAGACAAAGGAAATCTGCCGGTCGTCCGGCGACCAGCTGGGCATCGTGTCTTCGGCCGGATTACGCGTAACCTGCCGAATCGCACCGCTCTTCAAATCCAGCACGAAGATGTTGATGTCGCTGCCCAGCGGGCTCCCGCGGTCGGACGAGAACGCAATCTTTGTGCCGTCATGGCTGTAGACCGGCTCACGGTCGTCGAAGGCGCCCTGGGTCAACTGGTGCTGGTTCGACCCATCGGGATTGATTGCCCACAGGTCATAACCGCCATCACGATAGGCGAAGAAGGCGATGGTCTTGCCGTCTGGCGACCAGACCGGCTGGCGCGCATCATTGAACACGTCTGTGATGCGCCTGGCCGTTCCGCCGCCGGCGGGCAGCACCCAGATGCTGCCTTGCAGGTCCATGGCTAGCATCCGGCCGTCCGGCGAGACCGACACCGACATGGAGGTGCCCTCGTCCACCGTGACCGATACTGGCCCAGACACCTTCAAGGGCGGCACGGGCGCCGCGGCGCCGGCGATACCGCCCAGGCACAGCAAAGTCGCCAGCACAATCAGGTTGCGAGTCATGGACGGCCCCGGTTTATCCCAGAAGAAGTTTGCCTACGACTTGAGCCGGTAGGCAATGAATCCGTCGCCATTTCCGGTGCCAAATCCTGACGCACCACCCGCGTTGATCAGGACATACTGCTTTCCGTCCCGCCCCAGATAGGTCATGGGCGTGGCATGGCCGCCGGCGGGCAGCCTGGTTTCCCACAGCACCTTGCCGGTCGCCTCGTCCACGGCGCGGAAATACTTGTCCTGGGTGGCGCCGATGAAAATCACCCCGCCGCCGGTGACGATGGAGCCGCCGATATTGGGCGTCCCCAGCCGGATCGGCAGGCCCAGCGCCACGCCGAACGGCCCGCTGTTGGCGGCATTGCCCAGCGGATGCTTCCACAGCAGCTTCTGGGTCTTCAGGTCCACCGCCGCCAGATAGCCGTAAGGCGGCCGCTGGCACGGAATCCCCAAGGGCGTCAGGAAGCCATCAAAGTGCAGGCCATAGGGCGTGCCTTCCATTGCCGCGCCGCGATAGGGCGATTTGGGTGCGTTCTTGCTGCGCGGATCGCGGGTGGTGAACAGATGTTCGCGGTCGGCCTGCTCGCGCGAGATCAGCTCGTCCCAGTCCGCCATCAGGTTGGAATTGACGACCACGACGCCCCGGCCCTCATCCACCGACACACTGCCCCAATCGATGCCGCCCAATTCGCCGGGCGTACGCACCGACGATCCGAAGCGCAGCGGCGTGAACATGCCGTGATAGGTCGCCTGGCGGAAGCGGATGCGGCAATAGAGCTGGTCGAAGGGCGTGACGCCCCACATGTCCTTTTCGGTCAGGTCATTGCCGATGAAGCTGGGCATCCCGGTCGAATAGGGTTGGGTATGCGACCAGCGCTCGCCCGGAATGGTGGAAGCGGGAACGGGCTTCTCTTCCACCTTGGTCAGCGGCTTGCCGGTGCGGCGGTCCAGCACAAACAACTGTCCGGTCTTGGTCGGCTGGATCAGGGCGGGAACGTTGCCGCTCGCTGTCGGGAAATCCGCCAGCACCGGCTGGGCCGCCAGGTCATAGTCCCAAAGATCGTGATGCACCGCCTGGAACACCCAGCGCACCACGCCGGTATCGGCTTCCAGCGCCACCACCGCGACCGAGAACCGGTCATTCTC
>JBBQBL010000276.1:0-3147 GCA_038317805.1 Micropepsales bacterium | reverse complement strand
TTCAGGCTGCGCCGAACCTCCTCCGTCACCGGCGCCAGCGCCACGCCCACCGGGCCGCCGCGCGTCTCGCGCGCCTCGGCCGCGGTGCGGGTGCCTTCTTCAACGGGCAGCGTGGCGAGCGTGATGCTGAGGCTTGGGCTTGGGCGGCGGCAGGACGGCGCATTCGGCAGCGGTCATGCCGGGATGGTCCGCGGGATTTTCACGAAAAACAAAAAACCAGATAACGACCCAGACAAAGCTGAGGGCGGCACAGACGAAGAAGGAGGCGCGCCACCCGTATATCGCCATCACGCCCACGATGAGTCCGGGCGCCAGGGCATTGCCCAGCCTCGCCGCAGAATGGGTGATGCCCTGGGCGAAGCCGCGGTCCTTGGCCGCGACCCAGCGCGACATGGCGGCGGTGGCAGCGGGAAAGGTGGCGCCTTCGCCCAGCCCCAGCAGCACGCGCGCGATCAGCAGCGTGGTCAGGCCGCCCGCCAGTCCAGTCAGCACCGTCGCCGATGCCCAGATCAGGCTGCAGGCGATCAGGGTTCGGCGAGTGCCGAACTGGTCGCTGACCCAGCCGCCGATGATCTGGAAGACCAGATAGGGATAGGCGAAAGCGGAAAACACCAATCCAATTTGGGTTTTGGAGAGATTGAATTCCTTGCCGAAGCCCAACGCGCCGACCGAAGCGGTGCTGACATTGACCCGGTCGATATAGGTGATCAGGTACATCAGGCACAGCATCACCAGCACGATGCCGGTGGGGCGAAAGAGCTTCATGTCCATTCCCTCCGCGCCTTTGAGGGCGCTTCTTGTCATTATGACGTCGCCGTTATGACACTTTATGCCGTGTGGCCGGCGAAGTAGGCCATGGCGCTTTCCACGCCGCTGCCGGCCAGGTTGACCCCCGCCAGCTTCAGCCCCATCTCGCAGCCCGCCAGCGTGGCCAGCAGGGTCAGGTCGTTGCTGTTGCCCAGATGACCGATGCGGAAAGTGCGGCCCTTGATCTTGCCAAGGCCCGCGCCCAACGACAGGTCGAAGCGTTCCAGAATGGTCTTGCGCAATTTGTCGGCATCGATGCCTTTGGGCACGATGATGCTGGTCAGGATGGGTGAGTGCAGACCCGCATCTGCGCATTGCACTGGCAGGCCCCAGGCTTCCACCGCGCCGCGCACGCCGGCCGACCAGCGCTTGTGGCGTGCGAAGATCTTGTCCAGCCCTTCGGCCTCCAGCATCTCCAATGCTTCATGCAGGCCGTAAAGCAGGTTGGTGGCGGGCGTATACGGGAAATATCCCGTCTTGTTCATTTCGATGATTTCGTCCCAGGCCCAATAGGATCTGGGCAGCTTGGCGGTCTTGGACGCTTCGATGGCGCGCGGCGACAAAGCGTTGAAACCCAGGCCCGGCGGCAGCATCAATCCTTTCTGCGACCCCGAGATGGTGACGTCCACGCCCCATTCGTCGTGGCGGTAATCAGCGCTGGCCAGACCCGAGATGCTGTCCACCACCAGGAGCGCCGGATGCTTGGCGGCGTCGATGGCTTTGCGCACGGCAAGAATGTCGGAGGTCACGCCGGTGGACGTCTCGTTGTGCACGACGCACACCGCCTTGATGCGATGTTCCTTGTCCGCAGCGAGCCGTTCCTGGATCAGCGCCGCCTGGACCCCATGACGCCAGCCTGGAGCCTCGGGCAGGTCGGCATCGCTGCCCTTCCATTCCAGGATCTCGGTGGAAAGGCCCAGCCGTCCCGCCAATCTGGCCCACAGGGCGGCGAATTGGCCGGTCTCGTACATCACGATGTGATCGCCGGGGCTGAACAGGTTGACCAGGGCGGCTTCCCAGGCGCCGGTGCCCGAAGAGGGATAGATCATCACCGGATGCTGGGTCTTGAAGATGCGCTTGATGCCTTGGGTGAGCTTGAGGCCCAGTGCGCCGAATTCGGGTCCGCGGTGGTCGATGGTGGGAAGGCTGAGCGCGCGCAGGATGCGGTCGGGCACCGGACTGGGGCCGGGGATCTGCAGAAAATGGTTGCCGGTGGGATGGAAATCGAGCGTGAGCATCGGGGCCTGCGAATTTTGTGTTCTTTGACCAAAATGCTAGGATTTACAGGACAGAATTGCAAACAGGCGGGCCAAGCCGCCGCGCCCGAAGGCCTGATTTTCCGTGTTGAACAAATCTGCGGCGTCCAACGAAACCAGCAACGCCCTTTCGCGCCGTCTAAGCGCCGAAACCGAAGGCGAAGTGCTGTTCGATGATGGCGCGCGGGGACGCTATGCCACCGACGCCTCCATCTACCAGGTGATGCCGGTGGGCGTGTTCGTGCCACGCAATGATCGCGACGTGGCCACCGCTATCGACATCGCCCGCGACCTGAAGGTGCCTATCGTGCCGCGCGGCGCCGGTACCAGCCAATGCGGTCAGACGGTGGGCGCAGGGCTCGTCATCGACAACAGCAAATACCGCCGCGCCATCCTGGACGTGGATGTCGAAAACCGCACCGCGCGGGTCGAGCCGGGTCTGGTGCTGGATCATCTCAATGCGGCGCTGAAGAAGCATGGCCTTTGGCATCCGGTTGATGTTTCCACCAGCGCCCAGGCGACCTTGGGCGGCATGGCCGGCAACAACAGCTGCGGCTCCCGCTCCATCGCCTACGGCAACATGGTGCACAATGTGCTGGGCGCCACCGCCTGGCTGTCGGACGGCAGCGAAGTGGCGTTCGGGCCGGTGAGCGGCCTGAGCGGGCGCGGCGCCCAGATCGCATCCTTTGTGCGCGATCTTGCGGTGGCCAATAAGGACGAGATCGAAGCCAACTGGCCCAAGGTGCTGCGGCGGGTGGCGGGGTACAATCTGGACATCTTCGACAACCAGAATGAGCGGCCCTACACCAATGACGGCAGCGTGAACCTGGCGCAGCTGCTGGTGGGTTCGGAAGGCACTTTGGCGTTCACCAAAGACTTGACCCTCAAGCTGGTGCCGTTGCCGAAGAATAAAGTGCTGGGGGTGGTGAATTTCACCAGCTTCCACGCCGCAATGAACAGTGCCCAGCACATCGTCAAGCTGGGTCCCAGCGCGGTCGAGCTGGTGGACCGCATCATGATCGAATTGGCGCTGTCCAATCCCGCCTTCCGTCCCACCATGGAAACCGCGCTGATCGGCAAGCCG
>JBBQBL010000275.1:0-3153 GCA_038317805.1 Micropepsales bacterium | reverse complement strand
GACGCGCTGACCGACCAGCAAAAAGAGATGATCAGTCAGCGAATCCCGGCCGGCCGGATGGGTCTTCCGGGTGAAATCGCCGCCGCCGTGACCTATCTGGCATCCGAAGAAGCGGCCTATGTGACGGGCGAAACCATCCATATCAACGGCGGGATGGCGATGATATGACTTTAATTACAATAGCTTAAGCACTACATTGGCGAGACGGAACGGTTATGTTACCAAACCGGCCATCCCGCGAAGCACTGAAACAGCGGGTCCGGCGTTTCCCCATTTGCCGGTTTGAAATCTAGAGAGGCTTACAAGTCCATGAGCGATACTGCCGAGCGCGTGAAAAAGATCGTCGTCGAACATCTCAATGTCGATGCCGAGAAAGTCACGGATACCGCGTCCTTCATCGAAGACCTGGGCGCCGACAGCCTCGACACCGTCGAGCTGGTCATGGCGTTCGAAGAAGAATTCGGCATCGAAATTCCCGATGACGCGGCCGAGTCCATCGTGACCGTCGGTGACGCCGTCAAGTATATCGACAAAGCCAACGCCTCCTGATCCGGCGCTGAAGGTCAGAAGACCATGCGCAGGGTCGTAGTTACCGGCCTGGGGCTCGTCACACCGCTGGCATGCGGTGTGGAGGAGACCTGGTCGCGTCTGCTTGCCGGGCAATCGGGCGCCAGCGCCATCACCAAGTTCAAGGTGGATGACCTGGCGACCAAGATCGCCTGCCAGGTGCCGCGCGGCGATGGCTCGGACGGCACCTTCAATCCCGACCAGTGGGTAGACGCCAAGGAACAACGGCGCATGGATGATTTCATCATCTATGGGCTGGCGGCGGCCAAGCAGGCGGTCGCCGATTCCGGCTGGGTGGCCCAGACCGACGACGACAAGTACCGCACCGGCGTGTTGATCGGTTCTGGTATCGGGGGCCTCGACGGCATCGAGCAGGCCTCGATCCTGGTCCATGAAAAAGGCCCGCGCCGCCTGTCGCCTTTCTTCATTCCGGGGCGGCTGATCAATCTTGTGTCGGGCTATGTCTCCATCGAGCACAGCTTCAAGGGCCCTAACCATGCGGTGGTCACCGCCTGCGCCACCGGCGCGCACGCCATCGGCGACGCCGCCCGGCTGATCGCGCTGGACGATGCTGACGTCATGATCGCGGGCGGCGCCGAAAGCGCGGTCTGCCGAATCGGCATTGCCGGCTTCAATGCCTGCCGCGCGCTGTCCACCGCCTACAACGACACGCCCACCAAGGCTTCGCGTCCCTATGACAAGGACCGCGACGGGTTCGTGATGGGCGAGGGCGCCGGCATCGTGGTGTTGGAAGAGCTGGAGCACGCCAGGGCGCGCGGCGCGAAGATTTACGGCGAAGTCACGGGCTATGGCCTGTCGGGTGATGCCTATCACATCACTGCCCCGTCGGAAGACGGCGATGGCGGCTACCGCGCCATGCAGATGGCGCTGAAGCGCGCCGGCATCGCAGCCTCCGACATCGATTATGTGAATGCCCATGGCACCTCGACCATGGCCGACGGCATCGAGCTGGGTGCGGTGGAACGATTGCTGGGCAATGCCGCGGCCAAGACGCCCATGTCCTCGACCAAATCCTCGATCGGGCATCTGCTCGGCGCGGCCGGTTCTGTGGAAGCGATCTTCTGCCTGCTGGCGATGCGCGACGGCATCGTGCCGCCCACCATCAACCTGGACAATCCCGACGTCGTGACCGCCATGGACCTGGTGCCCAACAAGGCGCAGAAGCGTGAGGTCAACATCGCGATGTCCAACAGCTTCGGTTTCGGCGGCACCAACGCCGCTCTGATCCTCTCCAAAATTTGATGCGTCTGCTCTTCGTCCTGGCGGTGCTTTGCGTCATCGCCGCCGGGGTGTTCGAGTGGGCCTGGTCGGCCTGGGACGGCCCGGGCCTTGCGGCGCGCTCGGGCAACCAGACCGTAGTGATGGTGGTGCCCCATACCAGGCTTCATGACATCGCCCAGACCTTGGAACAGAAAGGCGCGGTCAAGAGCGCCCTGATTTTCGAGATCAACCTGCGTCTGCGCGGGCTGGCCGACAAGGTGAAGGCCGGCGAATTCGCCATTCCCTCCGGCGCCTCGATGCGCACCATCGCCGATATCCTGGTGGCGGGCAGATCCATCCAGCACAAGCTGACGGCCGCCGAAGGCCTGACCAGCGACATGATCTGGAAGCTGGTGCAGAAGAACGATGTGCTGACCGGCGATGCCGGGCCGGTGCCGCAGGAAGGCACGTTGTTGCCGGAAACCTATCTCTTCGCCCGCGGCGAAACCCGCGCGCATCTGCTGGCCAAGATGGCAAAAGCCCAGGACACCTTCCTGGCCGGAAAATGGGAAAGCCGCGCCAGCGGCCTTCCGCTGGCCTCCATGCGCGAGGCGATCATCCTGGCCTCCATCGTGGAAAAGGAAACCGGGCTGGCATCGGAGCGCCGCCATGTCGCCGCCATCTTCATCAACCGGCTGAAGATCGGCATGCGGCTGCAGACCGATCCCACCATCATCTATGACCTGACCAAGGGCTATCCGCTGGGCCGCGGCATCCGCGCCAGCGAGCTGGCGGCGCCCACGCCCTACAACACCTATGTCAATGCCGGCCTGCCGCCGGGTCCGATCTGCAATCCGGGCAAGGACGCCATCGCTGCGGTGCTCAATCCGGAGACCAGCGAGGATCTGTATTTCGTCGCCACCGGCCATGGCGGGCATGCCTTTGCCGCGACCATCGCGCAACAGGAACGCAACGTCGCCGCCTATCGCGCTTTTGAGCGCCAGAACCACGCCAATGAGAATGCTCCCGATCCGGTGACGGTCAGCGAAAGGCTGGAAGAGGCGCCGGTTCCGGTTCCCAACGTTGCGGCGCCCAAGCTGCCCGCACCGCACAAGAAAAAGCGCGCCGCTCACCGCAGGTGACAGCGCCTGTGCGCACGCGCTAATTTCGCAGCTCAGCGGAGTTGCCCATGACCTTTGCCAGCATGACGGGATTTGCCGAAAGCACGGGCAGCCACGAAGGCCTGCGCTGGCGCTGGGAAGCCAAGAGCGTCAATGGCCGCAGCCTGGATCTGCGGCTGCGCACCCCGCCCGGCTATGATGGGCTGGAAGCCCCCGCGCGGCGGCTGGCGGCCGAGCGCTTCCT
>JBBQBL010000274.1:0-3202 GCA_038317805.1 Micropepsales bacterium | reverse complement strand
AGGGATGCAATTTCTCCCAAGCATCCTCGGGCATCTGCCCCGGATCAAACCAATACGGGTCCGTCGCGCTCTGTTGAGAAACAAAATTCTCATGGCAGGTAAAGCGAACGCGGCGATTTAATTCGCGCACCACAAGGGGCTGTACCAAAGCATAGTTGTAAGGAAGCTGCGCGGGTCCACCGTGAGTTAGCAACAGGCATTGTCTCGGTGAGATAGGTAGCGTTATTTCTAAGTCTTCATTGGCGAAACAGGGTGACCTAAACATGGGTGGTCTGGTGTGGGCGCTGGGACTGAACCAGGACACAGGATTATCCGACGTGATAAATCCGACTGGATCGTCGGTGCAAAGTACCGTCACCTTCATAAGTGAAAGCAACGGCACCTCTGCCGCAACAAATGCAGGCATTAATTCCTGTAGCGGGTTGGCAGCGAGACGCCTGACTTGCTCCATCGACATGGAGCGTTTTCGGTCGGTTTCACTCATAGGAAACAGTGCGGCAATAGATTTTTTTTTGGGCAGGGGTTTTCGACTTCATGTTTTCTGTCATCTCGTCGCCGAGATTTTCCAGATTTTTCCAGAACTGCCCATGATGATCCCGCATCGCGGGTGTGCGTGCGTGCAATGCCGCTATGAAGACAGTCAGCTTGTTTCGCCTCTCGGTCGGCAACTGGCTCAGTCGAGCAAGAAAATCCCGACGACAATTAAAAAATGAGCGCTCAGTCTTTTCCAGCCAATGTTCCAATCGGAGGTCACGCTCACCGGACGGACCCTTCCGAGTGTACATGTCGGTTTCTGTGAAGATGTTTATCGGTGCGCGTCGCTTCGGCGGCCCCCCGTCTCGTGGAAACAAGTATACATACGGCTCTTGGCCGTCTGGTGTTTGAGGGTCGCACCACGCCGCCAGATATGACCGCGGGATAAAGTGTTGGGATTTATGAGACTTCTTCGCCATTGTTGCCGACCATCGTCAGCACGGGCTGTGCGATAGTCTCCTCTTCAATATCGCCTTATCAGCCCGACCAGCTTGCCCTGGACCTTGACGCGATCGGAGCCATACAGCCGCGTCTCGTAGGCGGGATTGGCGGCCTCCAGCGCAATGGAGTCGCCGCGGCGGCGCAGGCGCTTGAGGGTGGCTTCTTCATTGTCCACCAGCGCGACGATGATCTCACCGGTGTTGGCGGTATCGGATTCCTGGATGATGACGGTGTCGCCGTCCAGGATGCCCGCATTGATCATGGAATCGCCGGTCACTTCCAAAGCATAGTGACTGCCTTTGCCCAGCATGCCGCCGGGCACGGGAATGTCGCTGACCTTGTTCTGCAATGCCTCGATCGGGGTGCCGGCCGCGATGCGCCCGACCAGGGGCACATTGACGGCGCCTTCGCCGCCTTCGCCATAGCTGCGGCGCGGCGCGGCAGTGCGGGTATCGGCCAGGCGGATATCGCCGCCCCGGCTATGACGGACGCCGGCCCGCTGGACCTGGCTCCGGGTGGCGGCGGGACGCAGGGTCTCGGCCATGTTGTCGGGCAGCTTGAGCACTTCCAGGGCGCGGGCGCGCTTTTCCATGCGGCGCAGGAAGCCGCGTTCTTCCAGGGCGGTGATCAGGCGGTGAATGCCGGACTTGGACTTGAGGTCCAAAGCCTCCTTCATTTCGTCAAAAGAAGGCGGGATACCGCTTTCGCGCACCCGCTCATGGATGAACATCAGAAGTTCGTACTGCTTGCGCGTCAGCATGCGCTTATCCCTCTCCAGGCTGCGCCAGCCCTCCAAAAGGGGCGGCGAACAAAGCCGGTACATACGCGAATCGTTCTACTTTAGTTCCACACCTCCGTCAACGCAGTGCGCAGGCGGGCAACATCCCATGGAACGTATTCACTGGAGTTCCCGTTACGCCATCCGTCGGGGCTTTCTGGGAGATATCACATGAAAATTAGAACCATTTTACTGGGCGCCATTTCCGGCGCGGGTGCGCTGATGGCGCTGGCTTCTCCGGCCTCCGCTTATATCGCCTGCAACCGCGAAGGCGATTGCTGGCACACGGAAGCCCGTTACAGCCGGCCAGGCGTGACATTCGAATATCACCCCGACGACTGGTATTTCCATCGCCGTTGGGAAGGCGACCGCTGGGACCGCTATCGCTATCGCGCGTGGCGCGATGACTCGGCCCGCGGCTACTGGCGCAACGGCGTCTGGATCACGTTCTGACGGTTCCAGCTTTGCTTGAGTCGCTTGAAGAGCGGCGGAACCTGATCCGGGTTCCGCCGTTCTTGTTTTTGGGAGGCGGTTTTCACCTCAAGATGGAGATATCCATGAAGATCAGAACCCTTGTCCTTGGCGCTGCGGTTGCCGCCGGTGCCATCGCTGCGATGGCAGCGCCCGCATCCGCGCGTGTCGTCTGCAACCGCTATGGCGATTGCTGGCATGTGACCAACCGCTATGACTATCGTCCGGCGTTCGGCATTACCGTGCATGACGACAATTGGCGCTGGCGCCATCACGAGCGCTATCGCTGGCGTGAACATGCCGGCCGCGGCTATTGGGGCCGCAATGGCGTTTGGATCACGTTCTAATCCAGTGCGACTGACGTGAAGGAATGGGCGGTCCGGCAGGGCCGCCTTTTTCTTTTATGAGACGAAGAAATCCTGCACGGCGCAGTTCGCGGCCCTGGCCAGTTTTTCCAGGCTGTCCTGCGGGAGGGTGCGCGTCGTGCCAGCCAGGAAGCCCAAAATCTGCGCCGCCGGAATCCCGGCGTCGCGAGCCCAGCCCGTGGGGCTGAGGTGGCGCGCCAGCATGAAGGCGCGGAAGCCTTCGCGTTGCTGCGCGATTTCCTGACCACGCGGCATGGTGACTTCGCCCATCAGGACTTTGGGTTTGGTGAAACGCGAATTGGACGTTTGCGCCGGCGCGGATGGTTCAGGGCGCGGCTTGGTGGGCACGGCGGAGGAAATTGGCCGATGTTCCGGTGCCGGATTGCGCGGGTCGCCGCGCATGCCGGCAGAGCGGCGCGGCTTACCATCACTTCTGTTGTCGGTCACTGGAAGCCGTTGCCCAGCAGCAGGCGGGTGGCGGCGGTGACGTCCTTCTGGCGCATCAGGCTTTCGCCCACCAACACGCTGGTAACATGGGCGCCGTGCAGACGCTTGAGATCGGCCGGCGCGCTGATGCCGCTTTCGGCCACCACCAGGATGTCCTTGGGGATCT
>JBBQBL010000273.1:0-3205 GCA_038317805.1 Micropepsales bacterium | reverse complement strand
CCGTTCCTGCTGGCGCCCATCGGCTATTCGCGGCTGATGCATCCGCGCGGCGAGCTGGCGGCCTCGCGCGCGGCGGGCAAGAACGGCACCGGCTATATCCTGTCCACCATGTCGGGCCACACCATCGAAGACGTGAAGGCGGAGTCGAACGGCCCGACCTTCTATCAATTGTATCTGGCCGGCGGGCGCGGCGCCGCGGAAGGCGCGATCGCGCGCGCCAAGGCGGCCGGCTACAAGGGGTTGTTTGTCACCATCGACACGCCGGTGGCGGGCAACCGCGAGCGCGACTTCCGCAATGGCATGAAAGAGCTGATGGGCAGGAGCCTGTTTGCCAAGGCCAAATATGTGCCCAACATCCTGGCGCATCCGCGCTGGCTGGCGGGGTTTGTCGCCGACGGCATGACGCGCCCCTTCCCCAATATCGTGGTGCCGGGTTCTGGTCCCCTGGCCGCCACCGACGTGGCGGCGGCGCTGGAATCGGCGCAGGTATCCTGGACTGACCTGAAATGGATCCGCGAGCTTTGGGATGGCCCCATTGTCATGAAAGGCGTCGTCACTATCGAAGACGCCAAGCGTTCGGTCGATTACGGCGCGCAAGGAATCGTGGTCTCCACCCATGCTGGCCGCCAGCTCGATGGTGTGGCGGGATCGCTCCGCGTGCTGCCGGGCATCCTGGAAGCGGTGGGCGGCCAGACCGAAGTGTTGTTCGACGGCGGCATCCGCCGCGGCAGCGACATGGTCAAGGCGCTGGCGATGGGCGCCAAGGCGTGCCTGCTGGGACGCGGCTATGCCTATGGCATGGCGGCGGCCGGCGATGCCGGCATCGAGCGCGCCATCGAGATTTTCCGCGCCGACATCATCCGCACCTTGAAGCTGCTGGGTTGTCCCAGCATCGCGGCGCTGGACTCCAGTTATATCGCGCTGCGTCCGGGCTTCCGCGTCGACTGATTTAATGGCCTACCGCTTCGCTGCTTGAGGCCTAAATTTTAAACCGGGCCATCCAGCCCATGTCGTCGCAGAAATACATCTGATCGCCTACCAGCTTGGCGCCGTGAATCACCGGCGAGTCGTCGGACAATTGCACCCGTTCGAAGATGTTCCCTGTCGCCGCGTCATGATGGAAGAAGGCGTTGAGGTTGGAGTCCGATGACCAGATCGTCTTCTTCCCCGCGCCCCAGCTCATGCCATGGGTGCGGTTGCCCGGCACCGGCCAGCTGGACTTCACCTTCCAGCTCTTCTTGTTGATGGTGAAGATCGCGCGTGCCGGCGGCACGGCGGTGATCAGATAGTCGCCGTCCACCAGGATGGCATGGGCGCCGGTACCGCCCGAGCCTTCCTCGGCGTTCAGCGGCAGCTGTCCCGGCGGCAGGCCCTTGCCGGTGTTGTTGCCGACATTGCCGGTCATGGCCGGGCCGATGCCACGGGGCTTGTCGGGCCAGGCGGGCTTGAGCGGGCTGGAACGGCCCTTGGGATCGTCTTCGCGCTCATAGATGCGGCCCGCGCCGGGGGTGATGTACTTGGCGATGGTCTTGCCCTTCAGGTCGCAATGCACGATCAGCGAATTGTGCGTGGAGGTGATCCACATCGTCTCGCCATCCTGCACAAGCCCGCTGGGCCCGACCACATCGGCCTGGAACTCGCGCACCGTCGAGCCGTCCTTGATGTTGATCAGGGTGATCCAATGCTCGGCGCCCTGATCGACGATCCACATCTGATCGGGATTGTCGGTCAGCGCCAGCCCGTTGGGCTGGCCGTGCTTGGTCTTGTAGAGAATTTCGATTTTACTGGCGGCGCGCGTCTTGATCGCGCCATAGGCGGGCAGGCAGGCGGAATGGGCCGGCTGTGCCAATGCCGGCAACGCGGCGGCGGGCGAGACCGCGGCGGCGGCAAGGAAATCTCTGCGCTTCATCTGGGGCTCCTTACGCCGGTTCGATCTTGAAGACCCAGCCCGCATGCGGGCTGTCGCCATTGGGCCAGCCGGGATGGATGCCGGCATCGCAAGAGATCAGCGTGCCGTTGTGGAATTCCAGGCCATGCGGATCGCAGGAGCCGGGCAGGAAATCATAGGTGGCGGCGATCTGTCCGGTCTTGCCGTCATACCGCACCAGGCCGGGTTTGCCTTCCTTGTAGTTCTTGCTGTCATTGCCCAGCACCAGCCAGATGTCGCCCTTGTCGTCGATGGTCATGTCATGGGTGCGCGGCTTGTCCGGCGAGGTGTAGGTCGAGATCGCCACTTCCGGCACCCAGGTCTTGGGATCGACCCGCAGCAAAAGCTTGGGCCGCAGCGCCGCGATCCACAATTTGCCGTTATGCCATTGCGCGCCGTGGCTGCCGCCGCCGTCCTGTCCGGGCAGGGCCAGCGGAATCTGGCGATGGCTGATTTCCTTGCCGTTCATGTCCACCTGGAAACACCCCTGGGGCGGCTGGTTGGCCATCATCCAGACATTGCCGTCGCCGTAAGCCATGCCGGAGCAGTTGCGGCAGTTGGTCATCACCGTCTTGAGCAGCTTGCCGTTCCAGTCCACCAGCCAGGCCGCTTCGCGCAGGTCGGTGGGCTCGGGCAGGCCATAACGCTTGGCGCCATCGCCCGACAATTTCTGCTCCGCGATCCACAGGCCTTCCGGCGCCACCGCCAGCCCGTTGCCATAGCCTTTGGGATATTTGAACATCCGGGTGGTTTTCATCATGCCATGCGGAATGGTGCGCGGCGGGTTGAGCCCGTTGGCGGGCGCAGGTTGCGCTTTCGCCGCTGCGGTCGCCAACGCGGCGCCAATGGTGCCGGTCATGAAATTGCGTTTGTTCAGCATGATGTTTCCCCAGACAGCGCTGTGCGCTTTTTTCTGGCCGGATGCTGGTCCGAAAAACTGCGGATGAAAAGGGCTTAAACGTGCTGCAATAGCGAGACGCTACCAGCCATTGTCGCCAAAATGAGATTGGTACAACGGTCCGGCTTCGGTCTTGATCTCCGCGCCCAGCTTCAGGCCCAGGGCGCGGGCACTTTCAGTTGGATCGCTGCCCAACCCCACGCTGTGTTGCCGCCGCCAGCGATGCTTGCCGTCCGGCGTCAGAACCTCGCCCAGGAAAAACAGCGTATCGTCATCGATCCGCGCCATGGCCGCGATGGGTGTGCGGCAGGAACCATCCAGCGCCTGCAGGAAAGCGCGCTCGGCCGTGGTGGTGACGGCATGTTCGCTGATGTTGATCG
>JBBQBL010000272.1:0-3209 GCA_038317805.1 Micropepsales bacterium | reverse complement strand
ACCACCGCCTTTGCGCCCAACTGGCTGACATGCAGTTTGACCGGCGTGGAAAGAACAAAGCGCAAGGTCTTGCCGTCGGCATCGGCCTTGCCGCTGGAAATGATGCGCGGCATGGCGGCGACCACACTTGACGGATCGATGGTGGTCTTGTCGCTGAAGCTGATCGCCAGCACGCCGCCGGTGCTGGTGGCGCTGATCCTGGATGCGGTGTTGCCAGAGAGCGTGAAAGTCAGCCGGCCATAGCCGTTCTGGATCGCGCCGCTGACACTGTCGGCCGCCCATGCACTGCTGCTCGCGCAAAGCGCGAGTCCCAGCACGATGTTGCGGACGGTAGTGGTCACCAAACTTCCCCTTCTCACTTCATACTGGCGGGGGGGCGTTAACCCTCGGTTAAGCGTGATTCCCAGGCAGGCCGGGTAATTCCCGCTTTAAAACTAAACCTTTGGCGGCGTTACATTTTCCGGCGTGGCAGGGGTCGCGGGGGCCGGGGTGGCGGCCGGCGTCGGCCCAGGTGCTGCTGCCGTGCTTGCCGGTGTGGCGGCCGCCGGACTGGCGGGCGCCGGATTTGCCGCCACCGGACTGGCGGGCGCGGCTGCGGCTGCCTGGGCAGGCTTGCGGCGGCGAGGCTTGGGGGCAACCGGTTCTGGGGCAGCCGTGGCCGGCGCGGCCGTTGGCACCGAGGCGACCTGGACCGGCGCCGGGGCGGCAGCGGCCTGGGGAGCAGGCGCCGGGGCAGGCGCCACCGCGTCAACGGTCTGCGGCAACGTCAAACGGTCCGCCAGCTTGACGGTCAGCGACTTGGCAGCGTCGGGATTCATGTTGGCCAGCACCAGGGCCATGATGTCCGACTTCATGTCATGCGCCACCGGGATCAGCACTTCATCCGGCAGGTTGTTGAAAATGCGGGCCGCGTCCTTGGCCTTCATGGTCGAATAGGTCTTCACCAGCGAGGCGATCTGCGCCTTCTGGGCGTCATCGCGCTGCACCAGCAGAGCGTTCATCTGGGCCTGCAGCTGCTTGAGCTGGGCGATCTTGGCATCGACGCGCTTTTCGGTGGCGGCGATCATGTTGGCCTGGGTGTTGAGCGCACCTTCGCGCGCGTCCAGTTCGCGGCGGCGCTTGGAAAGGCCGTTCATCACGTCCACCTGGGACGCGCTGGCGACCTGGTCGTCTTCGCCGCCGGCATAGTCCTTGTTGGACGGCACCGGTTCCTGGGTCAGGGCCGCAACCTGGGCGCCGGCTTCGGCGGCGGCGGCATGGACCAGATTGGTGGCATTCAGCACCAGCACCACGGCGCCGAGGCCGACAACGGCGGGCAGCAGGCGGGCGAAACGGCCCCTCTTCGAACCAAAAGAAGCCATTACTGCACGGCCCTTTCCAGGCGGCTGAGGATCGAGGTCGAGGGCAGCGGCATGTCCGGAATTTCGCGCGCGACGCGGGGCGCGGCGGCGGCGCTTTCCATGCGCTGGGCGATCCGTTCGCCCGAAGCGGTCAGCACCGAGAGTTCATCGATATGCAGGCGGGCGCGCTTGAGGCGTTCGTCCAGGGTCTGGGCGGCTTCACCGGCGGCGACCTTCAGCGCGCGCAGCGAAGCGCCGGCGCCCGAGATCGCCATGTTCAGTTCACCGATGGTGCGCGACAGGCCTTCTTGGCCCTTGCGCACGGCGGCGAGGCGGCGCTCCAGAATCACGCAGTAGGCGAGGGTAAAGGCCAGCAGCACTTCCAGCGCCAGCTCCAGATAGAACATCATATCGGTGGGAAAATGCATCGGGGGACTCTCTCAAAAACGTTGAAATCAAAGGATGCGCGAGGCATCCGTGCGTTCGATGGCTTCGTCCACGCGCACTGCGACCGATGCGCCAACCCGGCCCATGCGGCCCGTCAGCAGCGGCACGCCGCGGCAGCGCAGCTGGATCTTGGAGTCGGGACCGGCGCCCAGCATCATGGTCTGGCCCACTTCCAGGTTCATCACCTGGTTCAGCGGCATGGTCTGTTCGTCGAGAATGGCTTCGATATCGACCTTGGTGGACCACAATTCGGTCGCCAGATGGCTTTCCCAGATGGAGTCGCGGCCGAACTTCTCGCCCATGAACTGCTGCAACAGCAGCTTGCGGATCGGTTCCAGGGTGGCATAGGGCAGCAGCAATTCGGTGCGGCCGCCGCGGTCTTCCATGTCGATGCGCAGCTTGACCAGGATCGCGGCGTTGGCAGGACGCGCGATGGCGGCAAAACGCGGATTGGTTTCCAGGCGGTCCAGGCTGAAATTGACCGGCGCAAGGGGTTCGAAGGCCGCGCACATGTCCTGCATGATCACTTCGATCATGCGCTGGACCAGGGTGCGTTCGATGGTGGTGTAGGGACGGCCCTCAATGCGCATGGCGCTGGAGCCGCGGCGGCCGCCCAGCAGAACGTCCACGATGGAATAGATCAGGTTGGAGTCCACGGTGAAGAGGCCGTAATTGTCCAGCTCTTCGGCATGGAACACCGCCAGGATGGCGGGCAGGGGAATGGAGTTGAGATAGTCGCCGAAACGGATCGAGGTGATCGAATCCAGGCTGACTTCCACATTGTCGGAGGTGAAATTGCGCAGGCTCGTGGTCATCAGCCGCACCAGGCGGTCAAAAACGATTTCCAGCATCGGCAGGCGTTCATAGGACACCAGCGCCGAATTGATGATGGCGCGGACACCGGACTTGTCCTGCATCTGGTCGGAATTGACGTCGAAGCCCAGCAGGGAGTCGATTTCGTCCTGGTTCAGCACCCGTTCGGCCGTGCCGCCGACATCGGGGGCGCTGTCAAAGGTCGCGGCCGGCGAGGCGGCAGCTTCTTCGGTCTCGGGAGTCGGGGTCTCGTCAGCCATTGTCGTAAGCCCTTGACTTATTTAAGTTATCGCTCCGGCGTCTCGCCGACGCTACTGTACGATCATTTCTTTGAGCAGGACGTCGCGCACCTTGTAAGGCGCAGCCGCCACATTCACGCGGCGCAGCAATTCTTCTTTCAGGCGCAGCACGCCGGCGCTGCCCTTGAGGTCGTCCAGGCGCAATTCGCGCAAGTATGCCTGAAACTGATCGGTGATACGCGGCATCAAAGGCTCCATCGCCTTCTTCTGTTCTTCGTCTTCCAGCTCCAGCGATACACCCAGCTTGAGATAGGCGGGGGTACCGTCATTGCTCTGGATGTTGACCAGGATGTCCTGCATGTCGCTGAAG
>JBBQBL010000271.1:0-3232 GCA_038317805.1 Micropepsales bacterium | reverse complement strand
AGCACATCGCCGCCGGCGACATCTGCATCACCGCCGACATTCCGCTGGCCTCGCGCTGCCTGGAGAAGGGCGCGCGCGTGCTGGGCCCCAATGGCAAGGCCTTCACCCAGGACGGCATCGGCATGGCACTGGGGATGCGGGAACTCAGCCGGCATTTGCGTGAGCTCACGCCAGGCGGCCAGACCCATCATGCCGGTTTTTCCAAACAGGATCGTTCGCGCTTTCTCGGTGAGTTGGAGAATTGCATCCAGGCGCTGAAACGCGCAATTTAGCGCCATGTTCGGCCTGAAACTCGAAAACCATTACGCGCGCCTGCCGGGCGAATTCTACACCCTGATGCCGGCCGAGAAGGTTGGGGTGCAGCCCCGGCTGCTGCATGCCAACCCAAAAGCCGCGGCGCTGATCGGGATGGACACGAACGCCCTTTCCGATCCCGCTTTCACCCAGGTCTTTTCCGGCCATGCACAGTTGGGCGGCTTTGCGCCACTGGCGATGGTCTATTCCGGGCACCAGTTCGGCGTCTGGGCCGGGCAATTGGGTGACGGGCGCGCGCTGCTGATCGGGCAGGCGCGCAATGCGGCCGGCGAATTGTGGGACATCCAGTTGAAAGGCGCGGGGCAGACGCCCTATTCGCGCTTTGCCGATGGCCGCGCCGTGATGCGTTCCACCATCCGCGAATATCTCTGTAGCGAGGCGCTGGCCGCGCTGGGCATTCCTTCGACCCGTGCGCTGGCCATCATCGCTACCAACGAACAGGTTTACCGCGAAACAGCGGAGCCGGGCGCGGTGCTGACGCGTCTGGCGCGCAGTCATATCCGCTTCGGCCATTTCGAGCATTTCTTCCACAAGGGCCAGCATGACCAGGTGCGGGTGCTGGCCGACCATGTTATCGCGGAATATTTCCCGGATCTGGTGGGCGATCACGCCGCCTGGTTCGGCGAAGTGGTCAAGCGCACCGCCGAACTGGTGGCCGGCTGGCAATCGGTGGGTTTCGCCCATGGCGTGATGAACACCGACAATATGTCGATCCTGGGCCTGACACTAGACTATGGCCCGTTCGGATTCATGGAAGCCTATGATCCGGGCTTTGTCTGCAATCACACCGATCAACAGGGCCGCTATGCCTTCGACATGCAGCCGGCCATCGCGCACTGGAATTTGCGCGCCCTGGCCTTCGCCTTGTCCAGCCTGATTGAAAAGGACGCGCTGATCAGCGCGCTGGATACTTATGAAGGTCTGTATCGCAAGCATTATCGAACCCTGATGCGCGCCAAGCTGGGTTTGGCGCGCAAGGAGACGGGTGACGACCAGTTGATCGGTGACCTGCTGAACCTGATGGTCAAGGCGCGGGCCGATTACACATTGAGCTTCCGCAATCTCAGCGGCGAAGACACAGATTGGCTGGCGCTGTTCGGGCCGGCCAATGTCGATGCCGAAGCCTGGCTGTCGCGCTATCGGGTCCGTACCGAGCGCGAGCACGTCCTGGATCTGGATGAGATCAATCCCAAATACATCCTGCGCAACTGGGTGGCGGAAACTGCCATCCGCGCCGTGGAAGACCGCGGCGACATCGCCACTTTGGACCGCATCTTCAAATTGGTTCAGTCACCGTTCCAAAGCCATGACGGCGACGAGGCTTTCGCCGCGCCGCCGCCACCAGAGCTTTGCAATCTGGAAGTGAGTTGTTCGTCTTAGAGCGCAACCGGGCGAAGCCCGAAAGTTGCGCGACCAAAAAGACTCACCAGTTGGTCGAGACGTATTTGATCTCGCAGAACTCGATCAGGCCGTGGTGCGAGCCTTCGCGGCCCAGGCCCGACTGCTTGACGCCGCCGAACGGCGCCGCCGGGTCCGACATCAAGCCGCGATTGAGCCCCAGCATGCCGGCTTCCAGCTTTTCGCAGATCTGCATGCCGCGCTTGAGGTCCTGGGTATAGACGTAAGCCGCCAGACCATATTCGGTGTCGTTGGCTTTGCGGATGGCTTCGGCTTCGTCCTCGAAGGATTGCAGCGAAACCACCGGTCCGAAAATCTCTTCCTTCATCATGTCGGCATTGTCGGGCACATCCAACAGCACGGTAGGCGGATAGTAATAGCCGGGCCGGTTCAGCCGCTGGCCACCCAGCAGCAGCTTGGCGCCCTTGGCCACGGCGTCGTCCACCAGTTCGGCGATCTTGGCGACGGACTTTTCGTTCACCATCGGGCCCAGGGTCGATTCCGGATCGGTGGCTTCGCCCAGCTTGATCGCCGACATGCGCTTGACCATGCCATCGGTAAACGGCTGGTAGATGTCCTTGTGAACATAGAAGCGGTTGGCGGCGGTGCAGGCTTCGCCGCTGTTGCGCATCTTGGCCAGCATGGCGCCGTCCAGCGCGTCGTTCAGGTTGGCGTCCTTGCAGACGATGAAGGGCGCGTTGCCGCCCAGTTCCATGGCGCAGGAAATCACCTGGTCGGCGGCCTCGTGCAGCAGGGCGCGGCCCACCGGGGTCGAGCCGGTGAAGGAAATCTTGCGCACGCGCGGATCGTGCAGCACCGCCTTGGACAGGGCGCTTGCCTTGCCGGTGGTAACGACGTTCACCACACCGGCCGGCACGCCACAATCATGCATGATCTGGGCGACGGCAAAGGCGGTCAGCGGGGTCTCGGTGGCGGGTTTCAGCACCACGGTGCAGCCGGCCGCCAGGGCCGGCGCGATCTTGCGGGTCGCCATTGCTGCGGGATAGTTCCAGGGCGTGATCAGCAGTGCGATGCCGATGGGCTGGTATTGCACCAGGATGCGCGCGCCGCTGGCCGGCGCCAGGGCGATTTCGCCCAGCACATGACAGCATTCCTCGGCATACCAGCGATAGAATTCGGCGGCATAGAGGACTTCGGCGCGCGCGTCGGGCAGCGCCTTGCCGTTCTCCAGGCTGATCAGATAGGCCAGCCATTCGATATTCTCGACAATCTTCTCATAGCATTTGCGCAGGATCTCGGCGCGCTGGCGCGGCGTGGTCGCGGCCCAGCCGGCGGCAGCCTTGTCGGCGGCATCCACCGCGGCCAGCGCATCATTGGCATCGCAGTCGGCGACGTCGGTGATTTTCTTCCCGGTGGAGGGATCGAAGACATCGACGCGCTTCTTGCTGGCGGCTTCCACCCATTTGCCGCCGATCCACAGGTCGGTGGGAATCGGGAAGGGGGCGGGGCCGGTCTTGGGCGCGGGAATGGTGACGGTGTGGGTCATGTCTCTCTCGGT
>JBBQBL010000270.1:0-3284 GCA_038317805.1 Micropepsales bacterium | reverse complement strand
GGGGGGCACGCAGCCCCCCCTAGGCTGCGGCCAAATTTCGAACCGAAGGAATTTTTCCATGCGCAAAGCCCTTCTTCCCATGGTCGCCAGTCTCGCCCTGTGCGGCGCGGCGACCGCGGCCCTGATTGCCACCAATGCCCATGCCGCCCAGACCGCCAAGCCAATGATGCTCGCCCTGATCGGCAGTGATGTCGTGGCGCGCAAACCGGTGATGATCGCGCAGCTTGCCCCCGGCGACAGCGGCGGCGCCCGTTCCGAAGTCGGTCCGCCCCCCGGACCGCCGCCCGGTATGGAAGACCGCATGATGCGCCGCGGCCAGATGTGCCAGGACCTGTATGCCCACAAGGTCGGTGAGCTGGCCTTTCTGGAAACCAAGCTGTCGCTCACCGCCAGCCAGGAACCGCTGTTCGCACGCTGGAAGCAGACCAGTCTGCAAGTCGCCAAGCAGCATGCCGGCGAGTGCGCCACCCGCGAACGCCGCGAGCCAGGCCAGCGCCGCGATATGATGGCCCGGTTGACCATGGAAGAAACCATGCTCAAGCGCCGCCTGTCCGACATCGATGCAGAGCGTCCATCCCTGGGCGCCCTCTATGCTTCGCTCAATCCCGAGCAGAAGCAGGAGTTCGGCCATGCCGCCATGCGCGCCATGGGCGGACGCATGGGCATGATGATGGGCATGATGGGCGGCCGCCACCACGGCATGGGTCAGGGCAGAGGCCCAATGGGCCACGGCCCGATGGGCGACATGCCCCCGCCGGCACCCCCGCAATAGCAATCAAACTGTCATGAAAAAGGCTGCGCCGGCGTGCGCAGCCTAATTCCTCCCCCGCGCGCGCTGAAAGCGCGCTTGCATGGGGGAGGTGGCCGTAGCTGGCTCTTGAGCCAGCGAAGGTCGGTGGGGAAAACTTCTTGCGCAGGGCTCGGCAAAGGCCCAAAACGCCAAACCATGAACGCGCCAACCCGTTTCGACGCCCTGCCACGCTTTGCGACCGCCCTGAAAGCGATCGAAAGCCTCAAGCCGACCGAGCCGCTGTATCTGGTGCATCCCGACAAGTTCGCCGGCGCCGCCAAGCAGTTCCTGGACGGGTTCCCGGGCGACGTCCTGTACGCGGTGAAGGCCAACCCGCACCCGATCGCCATCACCAACCTGTGGAATGCCGGCATCCGCCATTTCGACACCGCCAGCCTGGGCGAGATCGAGGCGGTGAAAAGCCTGTTTCCCGACGCGATCTGCCATTTCATGGCGCCGGTGCGCCTGCCGGGCCAGGCCAAGGCCGCCTTCGAGAAACACGGCGTCACCGATTTCGTGGTGGACAGCGCTGCGGAGCTGGACAAGCTTTTGGCCGAAACCGGCAACCCCAAAAAACTGCGCGTGTTCGTGCGGCTGGTGGCGCAGCTGGGCGGCGCGCTGCTGGAAATGTCCAGCAAGTATGGCTGCCGGCCCGAAGAAGCCGCCAAGCTGCTCAAGCGCGTGCGCGTGGCGGGCGCGGCGCCCTGCCTGACCTTCCATGTCGGTTCGCAATGCCTGTCGCCCTTCTCCTATGCCCAGGCGATCGAGATCGCCCAGCGCACCATCACCTTGTCGGGCGTGGAGATCGCGGCGCTGGATATCGGCGGTGGTTTCCCGGCCGCCTATTCGGGGCAGGAGCCACCGCCCTATCACTGGTATTTCGACATGATCAAGGAAGCGCTGAACACGCTGGGGCCGGCCAAGCTGAACATCATGTGCGAGCCGGGCCGCGCTTTGTGCGCGCCGGGCATTTCGCTGGTGACCCAGGTGGTGATGCGCCGCGGCGACCGGCTGTACATGAATGACGGCATCTATGGCAGCTTCGACGAGCAGCGCTTCATCAGCTTCGACGAGGACTATCCGCCCACCGCCATCAGCCTGGACCCGCGCGGCAAGGCCAAGCTGCTGAGCGGCGAGAAACGGCCCTTCCGCGCCTATGGCCCCACCTGCGACAGCGCCGACGTGCTGCCGCGCCCGGTGCTGCTGCCTGACAGTATCGCCAATGGCGATTACGTACTGTTCGGCGCGATGGGCGCCTATACCGTGTCGTCGCGCTCGCCGTTCAATGGGTACTATCCAGATAGTTGGGCCGTCGTTGGCTGATCCTGCCGCGCAACCCTGCGGCTCGCCTGGCGCTGTGATCGGATAATTTACTTCCTGTTAAGCATCCGGCAAACGAAACATTAAGAGTGATGCGCCAGCATGTCCCTGCAAAGGATATCGCCATGGCCGCTTCGCAAAAGCTTTCCCACCTGCTGCAACTGGCCGACCAGGGCCCCGCCCTGCGCGCCGCGCTGGCCGAGGAAGTGGCCGAGCTGCTCACCGCCTGGCCGTCCGATTATCCCGACAGCATGCGCGGCGTGTGCGAGGCCCTGCTGGCCAAGGCGGCCCGCGATGTCGATCCCGCCACCCGCGCCCGTCTGCGCGTGCAGCTTTATTCCGATCCCGAGCTGTCGGGGCGCGTGCTGCCGCGCGAATCCACGGCGCAGACCCTGATTGATGCCGCTCGCCGCGGCGAAGGCCTGCACGATGCCCTGGCGCAAAGCCTGGGCGTGGACGACACGATGGCGGTGCAGATTCTGGACGATGAAAGCGGCGCGGCGCTGGCGGTGGCCTGCAAGGGCGCCAACATTGAACGCGCGGCTTTTTCGGCATTGGCCCTGCTGGTCCGCCCGGGCCGCGACCGCGCCCATGCCTTTGCAGTGCTGGATGCCTACGACACCGTGCCGATGAGCGAAGCCACCCGCGTGCTGCGCGGCTGGCGCGAAGGCGTAAGCGCCGCCGCCTAACCCAGGTTTTCCGCGTTGACTTCGTGGCGCTCGCGGGTCTTCAGGAACTTTACATTCGGAAAACGTTCGGCGACATAGCCGATTTCCCAGGCGCTCTTGGACAAAAATACCGGTGCGCCGTCACGGTCGGTCGCCATGCCGCCCTTGTTGGCGTTTGAGAATTTCTCCAGCTCGCCTTCCGAACCCTTCAGCCAGCGGGCGCTGTCATAGGGCGAAGCTTCCAGTTCGGCGTCCAGGTCATACTCCGCCACCAGCCGCGACTTGAGCACGTCCAGTTGCAGCGCGCCCACCACGCCCACGATCCATTGCGAACCGATGGCCGGCTTGAACACTTGCGTAACGCCTTCCTCGGCCAGCGATTCCAGCGCGCGCGACAGATGCTTCTGCTTCATGGGATCGGACAGGCGCACCCGGCGCAATATTTCCGGCGCGAAGTTGGGGATGCCTGTGAACACCATGGTGCCGGATTCCGACAGGGTATCGCC
>JBBQBL010000269.1:0-3306 GCA_038317805.1 Micropepsales bacterium | reverse complement strand
CGGCGGCGAAGGCCGGATCGGCGGCGGCCTTCTTGGCCACATCGCCGCTGCTCATCTTGTATTTCAGCACCGCCTGGATCTTGCTCATGGCGATGCGCTGGGTGACGGCGGCGGCGCCGTCATTGGAGATCACCACAATCGGCACGCCGGCACTGTCGGCGATCATGGCGGTGGTCTTGTAGGTGTTGCCCAGGCAGACACGGTTGGCCTCCAGCGCGGCTTCGACGGCCACGGCGGTGGGAATGCCGGCGGCGCGCGGCGGGCGCGGCTGCTTCATTTCATCGGCGGTGGGCGCCGGCGCGATGGTGGGCGCGGGGTTCATCTGTGCGATCGCGGCGGGCGCGGCCAGCATCAGGGCAACCGAAGCAAGCAGAAATTTTCTCATGGCAATCTCTTCCCCATTGGATGAATTGGCGGCCATATTCCGGGGGCCCGCCGGCTTTGTCCAGTGGCGCAAAGGTGTGCGACTGCGAAGGTTTATGCCAGCAGCGGGTCCAGCTTGCCGTCCTTTTCCAGGGCGTAAAGCTCGTCACAGCCGCCGACATGGGTATCGCCGATGAATATCTGCGGCACGCTGCGGGCGCCGCCGGTCTTGGATTCCATTTCCTCGCGCGCGTCGGTGTCCATCAGCACGTCCACTTCCTCGACCTCCACGCCCTTCTTTTTCAAAAGCGACTTGGCCCGCACGCAATAGGGGCAGATCGGGGTCGTATACATCCGTACGGTTTTCATGGCGTCAGACTCGAAGCTTCGGGGCTCTATATAAGCACGTCCGGCGCCTTCACAACGCGCGCCAGCACCAGTACGTGAACGCGCGCCGCGCCCGCCCGTTTCAAGGCCCGGGCACAGGCTTCCACCGTCGCCCCGGTAGTCATCACATCATCCAGCAGCAGGACGCTTTTGCCCTTCACCCGGGCTGGATCGGAAACCAGGAAGGCGCGCTGGACATTGCGGCGGCGCGCCTTGGCGCTGGCCATGGCGCCCTGGCTGGGCGTGGCGCGGCTGCGGATCAGCACGGGATCGAAAGCAAGGCGCCATTCCCTGGCCAGCGCGCGGCCCAATTCGGCGGCCTGGTTGTAACGCCGCTGCCAAAGCCGCCAGCGATGCAGCGGCACCGGCACCACCAGGTCGCATTGCGCCAGGGTTTGCCGTCCCGTGCGGCCCAGCCAGCGGGCGAAGCCCGGCACCAGGTCCAGCCGGTCGGCATGTTTCAGCCCCAGGATCGCGCCGCGGCTTTTGTCGTCATACGCCATGATGGCGCGGGCACTGTCGAAGGCCGGCGGATTGGCCAGGCATGCCGCGCAGAGATTGTCGCCTTCCAGCGCCACCGGAAACGGGATGCCGCAACAGGCGCAGCCGGGACCATCCAGGAAAGTGATGCTGCTCCAGCAATCGGCGCAAAAGCCCGCCTCGCCCACATTCGCGCGGCAGCCGATGCACAGCGGCGGAAACAACAGGTCCAGAACCGGCTTGGCGACATTCCCGAGCATGATCGTTATTCTAGCGAGGATGACCCAGCCTCGTCCGCCTCTTTTTGATTATGCCGCCAGTCAAATGGCGCGCAGCCGCGCGGCGCGGCTGGCCGGTGACCGGTTCCTCGACCGCGCTGCGGCCGATGGACTAGCCGACCGGCTGGCGGCGGTGACGCGCAAATTTGAAAGGGGTCTTTGGATCGGGGATTCTGTGGCGCCGGAAATCGCGCCCTTCGCCGCGCACTGGACCCGCGCCGGTTTCGACGGCCACGAAATTCTCGACGCCCATGGCCCGTTCGACCTGGCCGTCAGTCTTTATTCCCTGCAGGCGATCAACGACCTGCCCGGCGCGCTGGTGCAGATCCGCCGCGCCCTGAAGCCCGATGGCCTGTTCATGGCGGCGCTGCTGGGCGGCGGCACCCTCAGCGAATTGCGCGAAAGTTTCGCCCATGCCGAAACCCAAACCCGCGGCGGCATCAGTCCGCGCGTCTCGCCCTTTGCTGATGTGCGCGATCTGGGCGGGCTGCTTCAGCGCGGCGGCTTTGCCCTGCCCGTCAGCGATGTCGAGCGGTTGAATGTGCGCTACCGCGACTTCGCCGGCCTGGCGCGCGACCTGCGCGCCCACGGCCTGACCAATGTGTTGTCACAGCGCAGCCGCAAGCCCCTGCGCCGCGACACCCTGGCGGCGCTGCTGGCGCATTACGCCCAGCATCATAGCGAGGATGGCAAACTGCTGGTGCGGTTCGAGACGCTCTATCACACCGGCTGGGCGCCGCATGACAGCCAGCAGAAACCGCTCAAGCCCGGCAGCGCCACCGCGCGGCTGGCCCAGGCGCTGGGCACCGACGAACGTCCCCTCAAGGGGTGACGGCGGCGAAGAAGGTGGAAAGCTTGGTGCCGACCGCGGACACGCCGGTCACGATCACGATGGAAATCAGGCTGGCGATCAGGGCGTATTCCATGGCGGTGGCGCCGCCGCAATGCTTCACAAGAGATCGCGCAGCATGGGAATAAGCGGCAAGTCGGCCGCGGGCATGGGAAAGTCCTTCATGTCGCGCGGGCGGGCCCATTTCAGCGCCGCATGATGTCTGGGCACGGGCGTGCCGTCCCAGCGGCGGCAGATGTAGAGCGGCATCAAAAGGTGAAATGCGTCGTAGGTATGCGAAGCAAAGGTGAACGGCGCGAGACAGGCCTCCTTCACCGCGATTCCGAGTTCCTCGGCCAGCTCGCGGATCAGCGCTGCTTCCGGCGTTTCGCCAGTCTCGACCTTTCCCCCCGGAAATTCCCATAACCCCGCCATGCTTTTGCCTTCGGGACGCTGTGCAATCAGCACGCGGCCGTCCGGATCCACCAATGCAACCGCAACGACAAGCACTACAGATTGCGGCGTGTTCATCTTGGCGTCACAGGGCTAAGCTTGAGTTAAGCGGGATGGTTAGCACGGCTTAACGGTTGTGCGAAATTGTCCCCGATTTCAACGAAGGAGAACGGCATGACGACATTTGGCACGGCAAAATGGCAGGGCGGCCTCAAGGACGGCAAGGGCGCCATCACCACCAAGAGCGGGGCGCTGAGCGACTACCCCTACGGCTTTGCCAGCCGCTTCGAAGGCAAGCCCGGCACCAACCCCGAAGAGCTGATCGGCGCCGCCCATGCCGGCTGCTTCACCATGGCCCTGTCCCTGATCCTGGGCGAAGCCGGCTTCACCGCCGAGGAAATGAACACCAAGGCCGAGATCACCCTGGAAAAGCAGGGCGACGGTTTTGCCATCACCAAGTCGCATCTCACCTTGCGGGCAAAAATTCCCGGCATCGATGCGGCCAAGTTCGCGGAA
>JBBQBL010000268.1:0-3313 GCA_038317805.1 Micropepsales bacterium | reverse complement strand
CTGCGCGCCCGTCATGGTCTGGGCGGCTTCGGCGGCGATCGCCGCACCCTGCAATGTGTTGTCCTTGTCCATCGTCCCGTCTCTCAGTCCTGCAATGCTCGTAACCGCACCAAAGATAAAGGGGCGTTTCCGCCCCTTGTCCGCATGGCCGCTATGCCCTTCCCCAAAGCGTCAGCTTCGGTGGGCCAGCGGCTGGATTACTACGAGCAAATTCATCATGGCGCGGGAACCTAAAGATGGTGCGATGCGGCGTCAAGCAATTTCACGCAGAATTCTGCCTGTATTGTGTAATTATATTGCTAACAAGTGGGTCAAACCAGATATAATGTGGCATACGGTTGCGAAACCACGTCATCTGGCGCTTGGCAAATTGGCGGGTGGCGGTGATGGCCCCGTCCAAGGCCTCTGCCCGGGTCAGAGTTCCCGCCGCCAAGGCCTGAAGCGGGCGCAGGCCCAGCAGCTTGGCCGCCGGCAAGGCAGGGTCCAGGCCCTCCAGCGCGCGGGCTTCGTCCAGACCACCCTCCTCCAGCATGGCTTCAAACCTCGCCGCGATACGGGCGCGCAGTTCCGGCCGCGGCGGGTCCAGCACAAAGGCGGCAAGCCCGGCATCTTTCAGCAGCGGCGCGCTGGGCGTCTCCTGCCATTCCACCAACGGACGCCCCGTGGCTTCGAACACTTCAAAGGCGCGCAGCACGCGCTGCGGATCGGAAGGCCGCAGCCTGGATGCCGTCACCGGATCGCGGTCGGTCAGCCTGGCATGCAGAGCCTCCACCCCGATATCGTCCAGCAAGGCGCGGGCGGCTTCGCGGATTTCCGGCGGGGTGGGCGGAATGTCGGCCAACCCTTCGGTCAGGGCCATGAAATACATGCCGGTGCCGCCCACGAAGATCGGCACACGCTTCATCGCCTTCGCGCCGGCGAGTGCTTTTGCGGCATCGTCACGCCAGCGACCTACCGAATAAACCTCGCGCGCGCTGATATGGCCGTAGAGCAGATGCGGCACCCGCGCCTTGTCGGCTTCCGAGGGCTGCGCCGTCAGGATCGGCGCTTCGCGATAGACCTGCATGGAATCGGCATTGATCACCACGCCGCCGATTTGTTCGGCAAGTTCCAGCGCCGCGGCCGACTTGCCGCTCGCGGTCGGCCCTGCAATAAGGACGGCGTCACCCGTCATCGGATGATGAACCCAATTAAAATCATGGCGGCACAATGTTTGTTCTGAATGTCATCGGCAAGGGCGCCGAACCGGATATCTTCCGTGGGCTGGACAATGGCCCGGCGAAGATTCTGTCGCCCGGCCATGCCTTTGATCTTCCCGTGGCAAACGAGGTGGCGTCGCTGGCCGAAGCGCGCGCGCGCTGCGAGGACTTTGGCCTGGACATCAATCTGGTTTCCACCGTGAAGCGCCGCAAGAAGCTGCTGCTGGCGGACATGGATTCCACCATCATCAACGTCGAATGCCTGGACGAGCTGGCCGACATGGCCGGCCTCAAGCCCCAGATCGCCGCCATCACCGAGCGCGCCATGCGCGGGGAACTGGAATTCGAGGCGGCGCTCAAGGAGCGCGTCGGCATGCTCAAGGGCCTGAAGCTGGACGCGCTGGAGCGCACCTATGCCGAGCGGGTGCGGCTCAATCCCGGCGCCAAATCTCTGCTCGCCACCATGCGCGCCCATGGCGCCCATACCATGCTGGTGTCGGGGGGCTTTGGCTATTTCACCCGGCGGGTGGCGGAAGCGGCGGGCTTTCATGCCGAGCGCGGCAACACCTTGCTGGATGACGGCGTGGCGCTGACCGGCGAAGTGTCGACACCGATACTGGGACGCGAAGCCAAGGTGAAGGCATTGGAAGAAGCGGTCGAGAATTTGGAAATCGAGTTTGCCGAAACATTAGCGGTGGGCGACGGCGCCAATGATCTTGCCATGATCCAGAAAGCGGGCATGGGCGTGGCCTATCACGCCAAGCCGGTGGTGGCGGCTGGAGCCGACGCGGCCATCCAGCATAATGACCTCACCGCGCTGCTATATCTGCAGGGATATTCGGACGACGAGATCGTCAGATCGGATTGAAGTGCGCGAAGGGGTGCCTGGCTTCAGGCAGCTCCGACAGCGGCACAAAATCCATTACCGCGCTCATTGCCTGCCAGTGTGCGCCGATCTCGGCGATGGTGGGCGCGCCCCGCGACTTCTCCACGCTTTCCCATTCGAAGATTTCCACCAGCGCGCCGTCCTGGGCCACACCCTGTATCACGGGGCGGTCGGTGATCAGGCCGTGATCGCGCAGCAGCGGCACATGGCCGGCCATCAACATGCGAGCTTCGTCTTCATGGCCGGCGTGCGGCCGATAGGAACAGATGACCAGGATGCCCATGCGCGCTCCTCAGTGCAGCTTCAACCCTACATAGGTCAGATCGCCGTCGCGGTTGATCAACATCAGCTCGCTTTTCTTGCCCGCCTTGACGTCGCCATCGATGCGCTTGGCGACATCGTCCGGCGTCTTTACTGGCTGGCCTGCCACTTCCACGATCACATCGCCAGGCCGCAGATTCTTCTCGGCCGCCGGGCTGCCGGCCTCGACCGAACTTACCAGAACGCCCTGCACCCCGCTGCCGATCTTGAACTTGGCGCGCGCGCCGCCATCCAGCGCACCCAGCGACAGGCCCAGTTGCGACAGCTTGCTCTGGTTCTTCACCGGCGCGGGCGGCGCCTTGGACGGCTTGTCCGGCTTGGCATCGTCGGCCAGCTTCTGCACCGTGATGCGCAGGGTCTGCTTCTTGCCCTTGCGCAGCACATCCATGTTCACGGTCTTGCCGATGGGCGTGTCGGCCACGATGCGCGGCAGGGCGCGGTCATCCGGCACTCCCTTGCCGTCGAAACCCGTCACCAGGTCGCCATTGTACAGCCCCGCCTTGGCGGCCGGTCCGCCCTTGGTGACATCGGCCACCAGCGCGCCCTGGGTGGTGGGCAGTCCCAGCCCCTCGGCAATCTCCGGGGTCACCGGCTGGATGCGCACGCCGATCCAGCCGCGCCGCGCGATGCCGAACTGGCGCAACTGGTTCACCACCTCGCGCGCCAGGTTGGCGGGAATGGCAAAGCCGATGCCGACGCTGCCGCCGCTGGGCGTGTAGATCTGCGAATTGATGCCGATGACATTGCCGTCCACGTCGAACAGTGGGCCGCCGGAATTGCCCCGGTTGATCGGCGCGTCCGTCTGGATGAAATCGTCATAGGGCCCGGCATTGATGTTGCGGTTGCGCGCCGAGACGATGCCCGCCGTCACGGTGGAGCCGATGCCGAAGGGATCGCCGATGGCGAT
>JBBQBL010000267.1:0-3323 GCA_038317805.1 Micropepsales bacterium | reverse complement strand
CGGCATCGGTGTTGGCGGCTTGCTGTGGCGCCGCGACCTTGTACTTGCCGATAATCGAGCCGTCATACAGCGCCGTGTCGGTCAGGGTGATGGCCCCGCCTTCCGGCTCGGACGAGACGCGGCTGTTCTGCGGCCCCGGCTTGAGCGCCTTGCCGGCGCGCAGGTCAGCGATCATCCGTTCGGTGATCGGCCCGTCAATGTCTTCATAGAAGTCGCTGCCGATCTGCAGCATCGGAGCGTTGACGCAGGCGCCCAGGCATTCCACTTCCATCCAGGAAAACTTGCCGTCGTCCGACACGGTCTTCTCATGGCTGTGGATATGCTTCTTGCAGGCCGCGACCACCGCATCCGAACCGCGCAGCCAGCAGGGCGTGGTGGTGCAGACCTGAATCAGGGTGCCGACTGGCTGCAGGTTGAACATGGTGTAGAAGGTCGCCACTTCCAGCACCCGGATGAAGGGCATGGACAGCATCGTTGCGATGCTTTCGACCATCGGGTGCGAGACCCAGCCTTCCTGTTCCTGGCCGCGCCACAGCAGCGAGATCACCGCGGACGCCTGGCGGCCCGGCGGATACTTGGCAATGGTCGCCTTGGCCCACTCGGCATTCTCCGCATTGAAAGCGAAGCTGGCAGGCTGCATGTCCGGCGGTGCGAGGCGGCGAAGCGACATGGTTCTACTTTGCGAAATCGACGCGGGCGATCAGCCCGTCGCGGAAGGTGTAGATGGCGATGATCTCGAACTGCTCGCCGCCGGGAGCGCGGATCACCAGTTCGTGATCCACGATGGTGTTGCCGACAGCGATGCGGTTCTTCAGTTCGGCCTTGTTCTGCGGGAACTGGGCAAAGGCCTTGGCGTAACGCGCCTTGATGGCCTCGCGCGATGTTTCGGTCGGCGTGCCGTTCAAGCCCGACACGATGCAGTCCTCGGTGAAATACGAAACGTACTTCTCCAGGTCCTGGGCGTTGTAGGCGTCGAGCTGCGCGCTTGCGACATCGAGGTTGCTCACCGGTCCACCTCGCCGAACACGATGTCGAGGCTGCCCAGGATCGCGGACACGTCGGCCAGCATATGGCCCTTGCACATGTAATCCATCGCCTGCAGATGCACGAAGCTGGGCGCGCGGATCTTGCAGCGATACGGCTTGTTGGAGCCGTCGGCCACCAGATAGACGCCGAACTCGCCCTTGGGCGCTTCCACCGCGGCGTAAGACTCGCCAGCGGGCACATGGAAGCCTTCGGTATAAAGCTTGAAGTGATGGATCAGCGCTTCCATCGAGGTCTTCATCTCGCCCCGGCGCGGCGGCACGACCTTGTTGTCGGCGCTGACCACCGGACCCACCGGCATCTTCTCGATGCACTGGCGCATGATCTTGGTGGATTCGCGCATTTCTTCCATGCGCATCACATAGCGGTCGTAATTGTCGCCGTTCTTGCCGACCGGGACCTGGAAATCCAGTTCGTTGTAGCACTCATAGGGCTGGCTGCGGCGCAGGTCCCACTTCACGCCGGTCGAGCGCAGCATCACGCCCGACATGCCCCACATCTCGGCTTCGGCGCGGGTGACGATGCCGATATCGACATTGCGCTGCTTGAAGATGCGGTTCTCGGTCAGCAGGCCTTCGATATCGTCCAGCACTGTGACGAAGTGATCGCAGAATTTCAGAATGTCTTCGGCCAGGCCCGGCGGCATGTCCTGGTGAACGCCGCCGGCGCGGAAATAGGCGGCGTGCATGCGCGAGCCGGAAATGCGCTCGTAGAAAACCATCAGCTTTTCGCGCTCTTCGAAGCCCCACAGCGGCGGAGTCAGTGCGCCAACGTCCATCGCCTGGGTGGTGACGTTGAGCAGATGGTTGAGCAGGCGGCCGATCTCGGAGAACAGCACGCGGATATACTGGCCGCGCTTGGGCACTTCCAAACCCAGCAGCTTTTCGATCGCCAGACAGAAGGCATGTTCCTGGTTCATCGGCGCGACGTAATCCAGCCGGTCGAAATACGGGAGCGCCTGCAGATAGGTCTTGTGTTCGATCAGCTTCTCGGTGCCGCGATGCAAAAGCCCGATATGCGGATCGACGCGGGTGACGATTTCGCCGTCCAGGTCCAGCACCAGACGCAGCACGCCATGCGCCGCCGGATGCTGCGGACCGAAATTGATGGTCAGCTGCGGATCGTCGGAGATGTGGCCTTCCTTGGCGTCCAACACAACGGTGCTCATGGCTTCTTCCCCGGATCGCCGGAGGTGGCGTTCGGCGCCAGCGCGGCCTTCTCGTCGCCCGGCAGGATATGGGGGGCGCCTTCCCAGGGGCTCATGAAATCGAAGTCGCGGAATTCCTGCACCAGCTGCACCGGCTGATAGACCACGCGCTTGAGTTCGTCGTCATAGCGCAGCTCGACATAGCCGGTGAGCGGGAAGTCCTTGCGCAGCGGGTAACCGGAAAAACCGTAATCGGTCAGGATGCGGCGCATGTCGGGATGATCGGCGAACGGCACGCCATACATGTCGAAGGCTTCGCGCTCGAACCAGCCGGCGGCGGGATACACCCCGATGATGGAAGCAATGCTCTCGCCCTCGCCCACCTGTGTCTTGACGCGGATGCGTACATTCCTGGTCAGCGACAGCAGGTGATAAACGATGTCAAAGCGCTTGGCGCGCTGCGGCCAGTCCACGCCGCACACATCGACCAGAATCTTGAAATCGCCCTGGTTGTGCAGATGGACCATCGTCTTGAGAATTTCGCCCGCCGCCACTTCGATGGTCAGTTCGCCGCGCGCCAGGGTCACGCCCGTCACCGCGCCGCCCAGCGCCGACTTGATGCTTTCGCCAAGGGCGCCCAAATTCGATGACAAAGTATCGCTCATGTCAGCGCTCGATGGTGCCGGTGCGGCGGATTTTCCGCTGCAGCAGCAGGATGCCGTAAACCAGCGCCTCGGCGGTGGGCGGGCAGCCGGGCACATAAATGTCCACCGGCACGATACGGTCGCAGCCGCGCACCACGGCATAGGAATAATGGTAATAGCCGCCGCCATTGGCGCACGAGCCCATGCTGATGACATAGCGCGGCTCGGGCATCTGGTCGTAGACCTTGCGCAGCGCCGGCGCCATCTTGTTGGTCAGGGTGCCGGCGACGATCATCACGTCGCTCTGGCGCGGCGAGGCGCGCGGCGCGATGCCGAAACGCTCCAGGTCGTAACGCGGCATCGAGGCCTGCATCATTTCCACGGCGCAGCAGGCCAGGCCAAAGGTCATCCACATCAGGGAGCCGGTACGGGCCCAGTTCACCAGCGCTTCGGAGTTGGTGACCAGAAAGCCCTTGTCGGCCATCTCG
>JBBQBL010000266.1:0-3365 GCA_038317805.1 Micropepsales bacterium | reverse complement strand
TGGCGCCATCCAGCGCGATGGTGTCCAGGCTGGGGGTATAGGCATAGACGATACCGTCCACCGCCAGGGGATGGGTCTGGGGATCGCCCATCTCGGCCATGTCAAAGCGCCACGCCTGCTCCAGCTTGGCCACATTGGCGCGGGTAATCTGCGCCAGGCTGGAAAAGCGCCGCCCGCCCTCGCCGCCATACAGCGCCCAATCCCTGCCCTGGCCGAACGCGGGCATGGCGGCGGCCAGCAGGCCCGCGGCCAGCGCCCATAGCTTCTTGTTGTTTTTCATCGTGCCCGCAGCGATCCTCTGGCCAAAAGATAACAGAGGCACGGACGTGACCAAAATCCTGCTGGCGGGCATCTTCCACGAGACCCACAGCTTCACCGACGACCGCACCACCATGGACGATTTCATGATCCACCGCGGCCAGGCCCTGCTGGATCGCATCGGCGACGGCTCGCAGGTGGACGGTTTCCTGGCCACCGCCAAGCGCCTGGGCTGGGAGGTGATCCCCACCGCCAATTACCTGTGCGGCGCCTCGGGCATGGTCGAGCATGCGGTGTTCGAACGGTTCTGGCAGGACGTGGAGCCGGTGCTGCGGGCCCGCGCGCACGAACTGGACGGCATCTTCCTATCGCTGCATGGCGCCATGGTCACAACCGAACTGGAAGACGTGGACGGCGAATTGCTGAAACGCATCCGCGCCATTCCCGGCGCCGAACACCTGCCCATCTTCGGGGTCTATGACCTGCACGCCACCCTGACCCGGGAAATGGGTGCGCTGTCCGACGGGCTGGTCTGCTACCGACTGTGCCCGCATGACGACACCTATGAAAGCGCCGTGCGCGCCACCGAGCTGCTTGCCCGCTGCCTGGAGACCGGCATCCGCCCGCGCCAGCATGTGCTGGTGACCAATATCGTGTGGCCGCCCACCGGCACCGGCACCCGCGACGGCGCCATGCATGCGCTGGAGGAAGCCGCCCGCCGCATGGAGCGCGACATGCCCGGCGTGCTGGCGGTGAATGTGGTGGGCGGCTATGCCTATTCCGACGTGCGCGACGCCGGCGTCGCCTTCGGCATCATCACCGAGGGCGATGACGAAGCCGCCAAAGCAGCCTTGCGCGAACTGGAACAGATCGCCTGGGCGCGGCGCACCGAAGGCATCCCGAAGGAACACGACCTGGACGAAGTTGTGCGCACATTCCTGCCGCGCGGCCACGGGCCGGTGTTGCTGGTCGAGCCGGCCGACAATATCGGCGGCGGCGGGCCGGGCGATTGCACCGATGTGCTGCGGGCGCTGATCAAATACGATATGGCAGGCTCGGGCGTGATCATCGCCGATGCCGCCGCCGTGGCGGCGCTGAAGTCCTTGCCCATCGGCGGGCACATCACCTTGCCCATCGGCGGCAAGGGCAGCGGGCTGGACCTAGGCCCGCTTACTCTGGAAGTGGAGCTGATATCCCGTAGCGACGGACACTTCGAGTTGGAAGACCGGCAAAGCCAGATGGTGGTGCTGGGCAGCAAGATCAGCATGGGCGACAGCGCCGTGGTGCGTCATGGCGGGGTCACAATCCTGCTGACCAGCAAGCGGCTGGCGCCGATGGATTTGGGCCAATGGCGTAGCCAGGGGATCGATCCGGAAAAGCTCAGCATGATCGGCATCAAGGCGGCGGTGGGACACCGGCGCGCCTATGACCCCATCGCGGCCGCCAGCTTTACCGTCTCCACCGCCGGCCCCTGCACGTCCGACCTTGCGCGCCTGCCCTACAAGCGGCTGCGCCGTCCGGTCTATCCGCTGGATGAGGACGCGGCGATTGAAGTGACTGCAGCGCACGACTAGGGTCGTTGCATGTCGGCGGGCCGCTTCGATGCTATTTTGATAATCGGATGCATTCTCGCCGGGGCGGGAATCTTCCTGGCCTCGGCGCGCGGCATGCTGCATGTCAGCGGCAAGGTCAGCGACGGGCTTCTGGCGCTTCTCGCCCTTGTGATCGCGTACCGCCTTTGGCGCCTATGGAGCCGCAAGCATGGCTGAGAATCCCGCCCCGCCCTCCTTCGCGCCGTATCACAGGCATGACCGCGCCTTTTTCCTGGCCTTTGCTGCAATGGCCTGGGTCGCCATCGTCATGGGGTTTGGCCCCGAACTTCATGGACAGATCAAGGGGCGGGCGCCTTTTCCGCCCCTGATCGTGCATATCCATGCGGTGATCTTTACAGGATGGATGATCCTGTTCACGGCACAGGTCTGGCTGATCCGTTCGCGGCGAGCGGACATTCACCGCAAGCTGGGCCTGGCCGCAGTGGCGCTGGTGCCGGTCATGGTTGTGCTGGGCGTGGCAACCACCCTGGTCAGCCGCCGGCTCCGCTTCGAGGCGGGCGTGACTGAGATGCTGGCCTTCATGATCGTGCCACTGACGGACATGATACTGTTCCCCAGTTTCGCCGTTCCAGGACTGTTGTGGCGCAAAGATTCAGCGGCCCACAAACGGCTGATCCTGCTGGCGACGATCATGCTGTTGCCGGCCGCGTTCGGACGCTGGATCGGCCCCTGGATCATCGTCCATTGGGGCGACGGCTTCCTCGGATTCGCAGCTCAATCCTATCTGGGCCCTGATGTCATGATCGCGGCGGCAATGATCTATGACCGCATGACGCGCGGCCGCGTGCATCCGGTCTATTGGATCGCCGCGCCCTGGATACTGACGGTGCAGGCGATCACGTCTGCGATCTATCACTGGTCCGGCTGGATGCCGCTGGCACAAAGGATGATCGGTCATTGAGGGAAAAGTGGTGGCGGTGCCAGTCGGGTACCAACCAGTCTCCCACTTAACCCGCCCTAAATGGGCCGAGGTAGGGCTTTTGGGCCGCCTGCATCATCAGACCAGTTTTTTGCGCCGCGGATAGCCGTAATTGCCTGACAACGGCCGAGCGCCAAGCATAACTATTCTTCAGGTCTTGTATTTCCCTGTGTCAGCCCAAGGCGGCCCAACAGCATAAAACTGATCGGCAATAAATTTCTGATAAAGCTGAACGTAGGCAAAGGCGCCTTCTATGGTGGGACAACCACATGACAATCGCTGCCCATCGCAGGACACCGACGCCATAAACCAGGCCTTGCCGGCCCTTTCGGACTTGCGAATTTCGCTTTCAAACCAGGTTAATGCCCGCCACTCCTCTTTGCAGGTCCACCTTCCCGCATTCTCTACGGCAGCTCTGATATTGTCGAAATTCGTAGCGGAAGAAGCATCACGGTGACCAGACTGGCTCTTTTTGTACCAAGCGGAATGTTAGAACCCGTCTTGGAAAGGAGTTTTGTCATGCCGAAGAAGAGGTTTAGTGCTGAGCAGATCGTGACGTTGCTGCGGCAGATTGA
>JBBQBL010000265.1:0-3382 GCA_038317805.1 Micropepsales bacterium | reverse complement strand
GGCGTAGCTCAGGGGTAGAGCATAACCTTGCCAAGGTTAGGGTCGACGGTTCGAATCCGTTCGCCCGCTCCAAGTTTTCCAATAAAATCAATGGTTTATGACCGTTGGCTTTATTTTATTTCCACTAAAAGGCTATAAACGGATCGTAAACGGATTTTTCCGTTTAAGGGGTCGGATATGGCTGATGAGAACCAAGTTCTCCAAGGGTCCCAAAAGCGGTCCCCGCCCAAGGTCCTAGACAGCAAGACCTTCAAGGACGGAGCGATCTACCTCTACCCATTCTCAGATCGTCAAGGCGAAAGCACCGGCTCCGAAAGAGGCCGATCCGTTCAAGACGATGCTGACCATACGTATTGATGTAAATGCCTTGAAGGGTGGACTGTTTGACGGGACGAACTATCAGTCTCTTATGGAGGCAATCGTCACCATTCAGGATACAGTCCCTTACATTCGTATCGACAATGCTGAACTGTTCGAAAAAGATTCTAGCCAAGAGCTTTCAACTATGACCCGGTTGATTGAACAGGCCAGAAGTCGGCCTTTTCATAAGCCCATCTACTGGATCTGCCTGACATTAAGCGTGGGCGCGCTTGCGGTCATGGGCACCGCTCCGCCGCTTTGGGACATCGCCCTGAATTACGGGTTGATGGATCCCTTCTTCCATCCGCGCATCATCGTGGCGGCCTGGACGCTGTTTCATGAAATCCTGTTCTATCTGGCGTTCGCGGGACTGATCATCGGTCGCCGGCTGGGTATTGCGCTGTTCGGCGCCTGGATACTGACCGCGATTATCCTGTTCCATCATCCCGGCGGCCCCGCCACCATCACCAACCCGGTCAATTCCTGTTTCCTGTTCGGCATGATTGCCAGGCTGGCTATGCCCCGCATTCCCGCGCGCGCGTTCTTCCTGCCGCTGGCCGCCGGCTTGGCGGGGTTTGCCGCCATGACCATCGTGGCGGCCAACTTCATGCTGGATGACATGGTGCTGGGACTTGCCGGCGGGCTGGTGGTGCTGGGCCTGGCACTGGCCGATCAGGCGGGCGCCTGGAAGGTGCCGCGCCTGCTGCTGTTCCTGGGCGCGGCGTCCTATGTGATCTACCTGACGCATTACGCCGTGTTTTCCTTCGCCTTCCGCCTGCTGGGGTCCTTTTCGGCGCGGCCGGCCATTCTGTCTGTCGCCGCAATGATGGCGCTGGCCGCAGGCGCGGGCGGCGCAATCCATTGGGCGATCGAACGGCCGATCTTGCGGCGGCTACGCTCCTAGACCTATGGTCCCGCCCACAAATCAGGGCGGGGAACCCATGAAGAAAGTGATTTTGACAGCGCTGATGCTGGCGCCGGTGATTGTGTTCGCCGCGCGCGCACAAGCTCCCGCCACCGACACGCCGGTAGCCAAGGACATCATGCTCAAGATGCCGAGGCCCGTGGCCGGCTTCGAATGGGCCTATCCCATGCAGCCGCCGGACTTCAAACCCCTGCCGCCGGATTCGGTGCACACCGCCGAAGGCGCCGATCCGTCCATGAAGCTGACGATGCGACAGATCAATAACGGCTTTGGTCCGCCCGACTGGTTTCCCAAGGAACATGCGCCGATGCCCGACATCGTCGCGCATGGCCAAAAGCCCCATGTCCCGGCTTGCATGCTCTGCCATCTGCCCAACGGCAATGGTCATCCGGAATCGGCCAGTGTTTCCGGCCTGTCGGTGAAATATATCATCGACCAGATGCATGCCTTCAAGAACGGGGACCGCGAGAATATCCGCGCGCCCGCCATGATCGAGATGGCCTATGCGATCAGCGAAAAGGATTTGCGCGAAGCCGCGAAGTATTTCGCCGTCATTCCCCGCGCGCAGCAGAAATGGATCCGGGTGGTGGAAACCAGCCGCGCGCCCGCCAACCATGTCGGCGGCGGCGGCGCCCGCTTCTTCGACAAGGGTGCCGAGACGGTGCCGGTGCCGCCCGACATGATTTATGAGGTCGCCGAAAACGAGCAGGTCGAACTGCGCAACCAGCATGCCGGTTTTGTCGATTATGTGCCGGTGGGTTCGCTGGCCAAGGGCCGCATCGTGGCGATGGGCAATCGCGGCAAGATGCGCAGCTGTGCATCGTGCCACGGCGAAGACTATCGCGGCCATGACGATGCCCCGCGCATTGGCGGGCGCGGCGCCTATTACCTGATCCGCCAATTGGCCGATATGAAGGCCGGATACCGCAAGGGTTCGGCACTGGGCAAAATGAAGGATGTGGTGAACAAGATGTCAGATGCCGACATCCTGAACGTCGCCGCCTACATGGCCTCGCAGAAGCCGTAACTAGATCGTGCCGCCGCGGATGCGGATGGCTTCGGTCACGGTTTTCAGGTCTTCCTTGACGCCCTGGCGCAACCGCCCGGCGACAATCACCGTCTGCACGCCTTCGGTGTATTCGCCCGGCGCGACGGCGCGGATGGAATTGACCGCGATGGGATCGATCAGGACGGCGGTGCCGTCGGGCCGCGTCAGCCTGGCGGAATTGATGAGCATGCCGTCGGCGCCGCCGCCCAATATCTTGTTGATGCCCGCCATATAGAGGCGCGTTTCGGTCGGCAGAATTTTGGTGCGCGCCATCACCGCTTCCACCGATCCGGGGCCCGCATTATAGGCGGCGAACATGGCGGGAAAGCCATATTTGCCGCGCAGCCACTTCAGATACGCCGTTCCGGCATTGATATTGTTTTTCGGATCGAACACGTCTGCGCCCAGCCCGTATTGCGCGCGCATTTCCGCGTAGGTCCCGGGTAGCACCTGCATCAGGCCCAGCGCGCCCTTGTCGGAGATCATGCGCTGGTTTTCCGACAGCATGGTGCGGCCGCCTGATTCCAGCCGCATCACCGCATTGATCCAGATCAGGGGCACGCCAAAGCGCTTGGACGCCTTGGTCGTGATGGGATGCCAGCGCTTGATCAGTTCGGCCGGGCTCATCGCCTCTTCCTGCTGAAAGGCGGACAGGACCGGCTTTGGCTTGGGTGCGGGCTTCCTGGCGGCGGCATGCGCCGGCAACGTCAGCAGCAGAAGTGCTGCAACGCTAACCAGGCAGTCCGAACGGGTCATCAATATGTTGTTCGCCCGCCCGATGTGTCCAGCGTGCTGGCGGTGGTGAAGGAGCATTCTTCGCTGGCCAGGAAGCACACCGCGGCGGCATTCTCGGCCGCCGTGCCGAAGCGCTCCATGGGAATCTTGGAGCGCATGTAATCGATGTGGCTCTGTGGCACGTTATCCAGGATCGGGCTTTCGAACGTCGCCGGCGTCACGGCATTGACGATCACGCCCTTGGTCGCGAGCTCCTTGCCCAGCGACTTGGTGAAGCCCAGCACCGCCGCCTTGGAGGCGGAATAGGAGCTGGC
>JBBQBL010000264.1:0-3404 GCA_038317805.1 Micropepsales bacterium | reverse complement strand
CGGTGGGCGCTTCTTCCGACGCCAGATACACCACCGCGGGCGAAACAAATTCCGGCTTGAGCCTTTCCAGCACCGCCGGCGGCATCAGGGCGTCGGTCATGCGGGTGGCGGCCACCGGGCAGACGGCGTTGACCCGGATATTGTCCTTGGCGCCTTCCAGCTTCAGCGAATTCATGAAGCCCACCAGCGACAGCTTGGCGGCGCCGTAATTGGTCTGGCCGAAATTGCCGTACAGGCCGGTGGAGGATGTGGTGACCACGATGCGGCCATAGCCTTGCGCCTTCATAATCTCCCACACCGCCTTGCACGGCTTGACCGTGCCCAGAAGATGCACGTCCATCACGGCGGTGAAATCCTTCAGCTCCATCTTGCCAAAGCTCTTGTCGCGCAGGATGCCGGCATTGGCGATCAGCACATCGATGCGGCCCCACTTGTCCATGGTCTGCTTGACCAGCTGCGCCACGCCGGCGTCATCGCTGACCGAGGCGCCATTGGCGATGGCTTCGCCGCCGGCCGCCACGATCTCGGCCACCACTTTTTCGGCGGCCGCGGAATTGCCGCCGCTACCGTCCAGTGCGCCGCCCAGGTCGTTGATCACCACCTTCGCGCCCAGCCTGGCCAGCGCCAGGGCGTGCGCCCGGCCAAGGCCCCCACCGGCACCCGTCACAATCGCGACTTTGTCCTTGAAGGAAATGGTCATGGCGAAACTCCCAATTTATTTAATGTCGCTCCGGCTTTCGCCGCCGCTCTTTTTGATAGTCGCTCCGGCTCTCGCCGACGCTTTTGGAACGCTCAGGATGGCGTTGGGATGCTTTGCGGGTCAAGGCGGCGGCCGAATCGCTCGCGCAGCCGCGCCGCGGCCGGCAGTTCGATGAACTCCGCCAGCAAGCCACCCCACAGCACGCAGGTGATGACCAGGCCCAGCGGCTCCAGCCACCAGATCAGGCTGGAAAAGGGCATGCCCAGCACGATGGCGTCCGGCGCCGGATAAATGCGCTGCTCCAGGAAGCGGATGCCCAGCAGCCAGGCGGTCTGTCCCAGATAGATGGCATAGGACCATTCGCCCAGGCGCTGCGGCAGGCGGGTTTGCAGTGCCCGCGCCACCAGGCCGCGGTCGAAGGCCAGCGCAAAGACCAGCATCATCAGCGGCAGCACGGTCAAGATGTCCATGCGTGTGTGCGACCAGCCGGTATGCATCACGACATATCCAAGCAGGCCCAGCAGAAGCAGTTGCAGGATCGAATGCCCCCATTCGGGCAACCGGTCGCGCGGCTTGAGGCGGCGGAACAGCACCGCCATGCCCACGCCGACGGAAAAATCCGATATCCCGCGCAGCACACCATTGTGGAAAGTGATGTCCAGGCCATGCCGGGATGTCAGCAGCAGTGCGATCAGCCCCGCCAGTCCGGCGCCGATCAGGGCAAAGCCACGCCAGACTTTCCCTTCTGCCAACCAAAGCAGAACGGGAAACAGCAGGCACAGCGCAAATTCCACGCTAACAAACCAGGACACGCCATTCCAGGTGAGGGACTGCATGGTGTTCCAGGCATGGACCAGCGCCAGGCTGAGAAAGAAGCCTTCGGGACTGACATTCTGGTGATACTTGGCGTCGAAGATCGAATAATAGCCGCCATGCGCGGCCAGCGCCCGCAAGCCGATCACCATCGCCAGCAACAGCAGCAGCATGAATAAGTGCAGGGGATATAGCCGGATCAGCCGCGCCCGCAGGAACGCTACATAGCCGGAGAGCCGTACGAGTTCGTTCAGGCGCGGCCAATAGGCATGTGTGAGAATGAAGCCGGACAGGACGAAGAAGAACTCCACCCACAGATAACCGCGCGTGGCGAGAAAATCGAGCGGCCGCCAGCCGGAGTAATGATGGCCTTCGCTGAAGTGAAACATCACCACCACCAGCGGCGGAAAGGCGCGCGCGCCCGCCAATGCGGCGATCCTGCCAGGTGTTTTTGTGCCTGTGGTTTTTGCGGTCACGTTTGCCATCCCCGATTGTGACAGTATCCCCAGCGCGCTTCTGTGTCATGGGCGCTGCGGCTTCACCCACGGCCAAAATCGTGTAGCGTGAAGCCGGGACTTTGGCGGGGGCCTGTTTGTTGCCGCATCTGCAATCGGCGCTGGGTATCTGCGCCATCATCGCGTTGGCCTGGGCCCTGTCGGAGGACCGGCGCGGCTTCAACTGGCGCATCGTGATCGGCACCCTGCTGCTGCAGGCGGTGGTGGCGCTATTGCTGCTCAAGCTGCCCATGCTGCGGGACGGGCTGTTCCGGCTGAACGGGGTGGTCACCGCCTTGTCCACTGCCACGGGTGCGGGCACCAGCTTCATCTTCGGTTACCTGGGCGGCGGCCCGGCGCCGTTCGCCGTCACCAATCCCGGCAACATGATCAACCTTGCCTTTGGCATTCTGCCGCTGGTGATGGTGATCAGCGCTCTGTCCGCCATCCTGTGGCACTGGCGCGTCCTGCCCGCCATTGTGCACGGCCTGGCGACGGTGCTGAAGCGCAGCCTGGGGCTGGGCGGCGCCGTGGGGCTGGGCGCGGCCGCGACCGTATTTCTGGGTAACATCGAAGGCCAACTGGTGATCCGCCCCTATCTGGCGCGCATGGCGCGTACCGAGCTTTTCATCCTGATGACGGTGGGCCTGTCGGTGATCGCCGGTACGGTGTTCGTTCTCTACGCCACCATCCTTAGGAACGTGCTGCCCGGTGCGCTGGGACATCTTTTGGTCGCGTCGCTGATGTCACTGCCGGCGGGCGTCTTGATCGCGCGGATCATGGTGCCGGGCCCGGCCGAAACCGAACTCACCGAAAAGCAGGAAACGGTGCATTACCGCTCCACCATGGACGCGATGGCGCAGGGCACCGAAGACGGGCTGAAAATCTATCTGCAGATCCTGGCGATGCTGATCGTGATGACCTCGCTGATGGCGCTGGCCAACGTGATTTTGGGCCATCTGCCGGCCGTGGCTGGCGCGCCGCTGACCCTGGAACGCATGCTGGGCTGGTTGTTTGCGCCCTTTGTCTGGCTGCTGGGCGTGCCGGCCGGCCAAGCCGGCGCGGCCGGGGGATTGATGGGCATCAAGATCATTCTTACCGAACTGGTGGCGTATCTGCGGCTGGCGGCCCTGCCGGCCGGAACCCTGGATCCGCGCAGCACCCAGATCATGGTCTATGCCATGTGCGGTTTCGCCAACTTTGCCAGTGTCGGCATTCTGATCGCCGGCATGAGCGCGCTGATCCCCGACCGGCGCGACGAAGTCGTGTCCCTGGCGCTGAAGGCGCTGGTGGCCGGAACCCTGGCCAGCGGGTTGTCGGGCGCCATGATCGGGTTGCTGCCCTTCTGAGAGCATTCTAGAATCGGAGCATGCATGTGCGCCCCTGGCCGGCCATTT
>JBBQBL010000263.1:0-3428 GCA_038317805.1 Micropepsales bacterium | reverse complement strand
GGATCTGGGCGTGAAGAAGCGGCTGGATGCCTGGCGCGACAAGCAGACCAAATCGGTTGCCAAGAAACCGAAATGACCAGTCTTCCCAAATGAAAAGTTTGAAAAAGCCGGTGCCGCCGGGCGGCACCATCGGCATCATTGGCGGCGGCCAGCTGGGCCGCATGCTGTCGCTGGCGGCCGCGCGATTGGGCCTGAAGACCAGCATCTACAATGACGCCGCCGACGCGCCCGCCTTCCAGGTGACGCAGAATGCGATGGCCGCGCCCTATGATGACCTGAACATGCTGGCGAGCTTTGCTGAAGTCTGCGACGCAGTGACGTTCGAGTTCGAAAATCTTCCCGCCCACGCCATCGCCCATTTGGCCGAGCGCGTGCCGGTGCGCCCCGGCGCTCACGCCCTGGCCATGACCCAGGACCGGCTGACGGAAAAGACCTTTGTCGAAAAGCTGGGGCTGAAGACCGCGCCATTCTTTGACGTGACCAGCGTCGAACAGGCGCGCGCGGCGTTCGGCAAGCTGAACGGAAAAGGCATCCTGAAGACGCGCCGTTTCGGTTATGACGGCAAGGGTCAGGCAAAAGTCGCATCCGCCGATGATACGGCCAAGGCGTTCGAAAGCTTCAAGGGCGCGCCGTCCATCCTGGAAGGCTTTGTCGATTTTTCCTATGAAGTGTCGGTGGTGGCGGCGCGGGGCGCGGATGGCGCTTTTGCGGCCTATGATCCGCCGCACAACGAGCATGAAAATCACATCCTGCGCCGCTCCACTGTGCCCTCGCAGCTGACATCCGCGCAGGTGAAAGACGCCAAGGGGATCGCGAAAAAGATTGCCGATGCGCTGGATTATGTCGGGGTGCTGGCGGTGGAATTGTTCGTCGGCAAGGACGGGACGTTGCTGGTCAACGAGATTGCGCCGCGCGTTCATAACAGCGGCCACTGGACCATCGAAGCCTGCCAATGCTCGCAGTTCGAACAGCATATCCGCGCCGTGGCCGGCTGGCCGTTGGGCGATCCGGTGCGCCATGCCGATGCGGTGATGGAGAACATCATCGGCGCCGAGGCCGATGCCTGGGAAGCGCTTGCCAGGGGCGGGGCGCTGCATCTCTATGGCAAGAAAGAATCCCGCCCGGGCCGCAAGATGGGGCACGTTACCCGTCTGAAAGGAAAAGCATGAAAGCCGCCGTAATCGTCCTGGCGCTTCTGATCGCCACTCCGGCGCTGGCCCAGGCCCCTGAAACTGCGGCGCAAACCGCGCCCGCCGCCAAATATTCGGTCCAGACCAGCAAGCTGGGCGAGTTGGCGGCCAACCCCGCCACCAAGGCGATTTTCCTCAAATACTTCCCCGAGGTGGTCAATCACCCGCAGTTCAATGAAGGGTTGGAATTGACACTGCCGGATGTTGTGCAGTATTTGCCCGACGTCGTGACGCCGGAAAAGCTGGCCGCGATGGATGCCGAATTGAAAGTCCTGCCGTGAATACTTTGAAGACCAAGCGCACTACCAAGACCAAGCCCACCGGGGCTGGGATCGCGCGCGCTTAAGCAAAGGCCACGCCGAAGACCCAAGCCCCGCTCCACACCGGACGGGGCTTTTTTATTGCCTGCGCGGCGTTGGCGAGAGCCAGGGCCGCAAAACAAATGGAGACGTGCTTTGAAGAACAAGAATGTTGCCATCGTGGGTGCCACCGGCGCCGTGGGCCGCGAATTCGTCGGCTGCATCGAAAGCCGCGGGCTTCCGCTGGCATCGCTGAAGCTGCTGGCCTCGGCGCGTTCGGCCGGCCAGAAGCAGGCTTTTCGCGGCCAGGAACTGACCATCGAAGAATTGAAGGACGACAGCTTCAACGGTATGGACATCGCGCTGTTCTCGGCCGGCTCCAGCATCTCCAAGAAATATGCGCCGATCGCCGCCAAGGCCGGTTGCGTGGTGGTGGACAATTCGTCCGCCTTCCGCATGGACCCGTCGGTGCCGCTGGTGGTGCCGGAGATCAACGCCCGACGCATTGCGGACCACCAGGGTATCATCGCCAATCCCAACTGCTCGGCCATCACCGCGCTGGTGCCGCTGTGGCCCATCCACCAGAAGAACCGCATCAAGCGCGTCATCATCTCCACTTACCAGGCGGCGTCGGGCGCCGGTGCGGCGGCGATGCAGGAACTGGAAGACGGCACCCGCGCCTTTCTGGACGGCAAGCCTTTCACGCCCAAGGTCATGCCGCACCCCTATGCCTTCAACGTCTTCAGCCACAACACCGCCATCGACCCCGAGACCGGCTACAATGACGAAGAGACCAAGGTCATCAACGAGACCAAAAAGATCTTCGAGGACGATCAGATCCGCATCGGCGTCACCTGCATCCGCGTGCCGGTGCTGCGCGCCCATAGCGAGTCCATCACCTTCGAATGCGAGAACCCCATCACCGAGGACGAGGTGCGCGCCATCCTGTCCAAGGCGCCTGGTGTGAAGATCGTGGATGACCGGACGCGGAATTACTTCCCCATGCCGCTCGATGCGTCGGGCCAGGGCGATATCCTGGTGGGCCGCATCCGCAAGGATGTCAGCGATCCCAGCGGGCATTCCATCGCCATGTTTGTGGCCGGCGATCAGCTGCTTAAGGGCGCAGCCTTGAATGCCGTTCAGATCGCCGAGCTACTTTGATTTCGTGAAGTTGGCGAAGGCCGGGAAGTTCGAGAGAGCTTCCTTGGCTTTCGCCTTGAACTTCTCGAACTGCATCACATTCTCGATGCGGGCAGCCAGGAATTCGTCGGTGGCCTTTTCATCCTCGCCCGCGTCATTGAACCAGCGCATGGCGGTGGAGCCGTAAACGCCGGCCAGGATGCCGCGCTTGGTGTAGAAGTTGAAATCGGTGGAGGTGTCGCCGGCCGCGCGCCACATCGCGTCCACGGTGCGATAGACCAGCTTGGCCCCCAGTGCCGCATGCATGGGCAGCGACAGCAAGGCGGCGGCGCGGCGCGCGGCTTCCTTATGGGGCGCCAGCACCGACAGCCGCGCCTTGACCGCGGCGGCGATGCGCTGGCGGATCTTCATGGCTTTCAGATCGGTCGCCGCCAATTTGGCTTCCATCTGCGCGTCGGCCCAGCTGGAATAAAATTCGACCAGGCTGATGGGGCCATTCTCGAACAATCGCGCCACATCCTTCACACCGGCTTCCATTGCCGCTTTCTGTAATACGCTGTCCGTGAAGCCGTCGAAGGCGGCATGGGGCAGGGCGGCGGCCAGCACCGCTTCGCGGGCGCTCTGATCGTCCATGCGTTCCGTCTTCGGTGCGTCGCACTTTGCCTCTGTCTTGGGCGCTGCTTTCTTGCGGGGCTTTTTGGGCTCTTCGCTCATGGCCGTTAGCCTGCCTTCTGAAAGTGACGGATTTCCGATTCAAAGATCAGCCGCGACAGGTCGCCCATCCGCGACGTATAGAGCC
>JBBQBL010000262.1:0-3434 GCA_038317805.1 Micropepsales bacterium | reverse complement strand
GATCGCGAACACCGGGATGCCAACGGCGGCGATCGCCGCGGCGGCATGGTCCTGGGTCGAATAGATGTTGCACGACACCCAGCGGATGTCGGCGCCCAGCGCCTTCAGCGTTTCGATCAGCACCGCGGTCTGGATGGTCATGTGCAGCGAGCCGGCGATGCGGGCGCCCTTCAGCGGCTGCGCCTTGCCATATTCGGCGCGCGTGGCCATCAGGCCCGGCATCTCGATTTCGGCGATGTTCAGTTCCTTGCGGCCCCAGTCGGCCAGGGTGATGTCCTTGACGATGTAGTCGCTGAAAGCGGCCATGAAGCGATTCCCGTGGATTTCGGGCGTGCCTATAGCAGTCAGGGCAGGGCGGGGCAAGGAACATATAAAGAAATGTGCATATGGTTGTTTGGGGCCTGAAAAGGCTGGAAATTTGCCCGCGAACCCAAACCGGGTTCCGGGATTGTCTCCTGTGCGCCCCCAATGGAGACAGACATGACAGCCATCGCCCAAGCCCGGATTCTCATCATCGCCACCAACGGATTCGAGCAATCTGAACTCGAAGTGCCGCGCGACAAGCTTAAAGAAGCGGGCGTGAAGGTCACCATAGCCTCGCCCGACGGCAAGCAGATCAAGGGCTGGCAGAAAGGCGACTGGGGACAGCCCGTGGCCGTGGATATGGCCATCAAGGATGCGAAGGAAGGTGACTACAATGCCTTGGTCATTCCCGGCGGGGTGATGAACCCTGACAAGTTGCGCGTGGATGAAGACGCGATGGCTTTGGTGAAGGCATTCCTGGAAAGCGGCAAGCCGGTGGCCGCGGTGTGTCACGGACCGTGGCTGCTGGTGCAGGCCGATGCCCTGAAGGGCCGGCAGGCGACCTCCTACAAGACCATCCGCAAGGATGTGGAGAATGCCGGCGCCACCTGGGTGGATCAGGAGGTGGTGGTCGACAACGGCATCATCACCAGCCGCAGCCCCGATGACCTGCCCGCCTTCGTGTCAAAAATCATCGAGGAGGTGGAAGAGGGCAAACATTACCGCCGCGCTGCCTAGGGGCCGTCTACGCGGTAACCCGCTTTCCGCAGCAGCGCCGGCACGCCCTTGGGGCCCGTCAAATGGCCGGCGCCCACCGTGATGAAGAAGACGTGCTTCTCCTTCAGCATGGCTTCGATCTGGGGCACCCAGCGCAAGTTGCGATCATCCAGCAGCATCTTGCGGGCTTGCGGAAACTGGTCGAGATCGCCGTTGATCAATTCGTCCAGCCTGGCCTGGTCGCCATTGGCCCAGGCATCGACCATGGGCTGGATGCCGGCCGAGACATCGCGCAGGTCCGCAAGGCCGGCCTCGAATTCCTCCAGTTCCAGCGCGCGGTCGTCCGGCGCCAGCAGGGCGAACTGGTCGGCGATGGTTTCGAAATAGCGGATGGGCTTGTGGTTCCGCACAGCATTTTCCATCAGCACGCTGTCCACGCCGTTGCTGGAAGCATAGTTGAGCTTGCTGATCTGAGTGAACATCAGCTGGATGCCCGCCAGCCAGGGCCGCTCGCGGTCCACGCCGGCGGCGTCCAGGCCGGAGGTTTTCACGGCCGCGTCATAGTCGGCGCGGAATTTCGGATGCAGCAGGTCGCGCAGCTTCTGGTCCGGCGGCAGGAAGCCGTTCTTCTGGATAAGGTCCTGGAGTTCGCTGACCGCGGCGGCATCCTCGGGCACTTCGAAGACAAAAGTATCGGCGCGTGACAGCGCCAGGCTGATGGCAAGGGTGTGCCACTTCACATTGGGTGGCAGCACATGGATCGAACCCAGCAGGTAAACCTCGCCGGCCTCGCCCGTCACATGCCACAGCGCCGGATGGGCTATGGCGCCGGGCAGCGATGACTGCACCGTCTGTGCGCCAGCCAAAGACCCGGCCAAAGATGCAGGAAGGGATAGCGTGGCCAGCAGCGCCAGGATCGCGACCGCGAATTTCTTCATCATTCCAGGCACAGCGCTCCCGCCGCGATCACCAGCACCGAAATGATCCGGCGGGCCGTCAGCGTTTCGCCGAAGAATATGCGCCCCAGCAGCACCGCGAACAACACGCTGGTCTCGCGCAAGGCAGATACCGAACCCATCGGCGCGACGGTCATGGCGAAGATGACGATGCCGTAAGCCAGCACGGAAACCACCCCGCCCAGCGCCGCAAGGCCCGTGGCGCGCGCGCCCTGCCAGAGCGCGGCGCCGGGCCGCCGGAATTTGTAGAGCGGCAGGGCGGTGGCGCCCCATATCACGCACATCCACAAGGTGTAGGACACCGCGCTTCCGGAAAGCCGCCCGCCGATGCCGTCGGTCACGCTATAGGCGGCGATGAAGAAACCGGTGCCCAGCGCATAGAAGATGCCGGTCTCCGGCAATTGGCGGCCCCGGAAGGCCAGCGAGATGATGCCGATGCTGACCAGCACGATTCCCGCCATGCCCAGAAGCGTCGGCACTTCCTGCGCGACCAGGGCGGCACCCAATGTCACCAGAAGCGGCGAGGAACCGCGGGCGATGGGGTATGCGCTGCCGAAATCGCCGCGGCGATAGGCACGCACCAGAAAAGCGTTGTAGCCGACATGCAGCAGCGCCGAGCCGGCGATATAGGGCCAGCTGGCGCGGGCGGGCACGGGCAGGAACGGCAGCGCTACGGCGCAGGCCAGCGATGTGGCGATGCCCATCACCGTCATGCCCCAGAAGCCGTCGCGGCCGCCTTTGAGCATGGCATTCCAGGACGCATGCAGCAGCGCCGCGAACAGCACCAGCGCGGCGACTGCGGGCGTCACTCTTCGCCGAATTTCGCTTCGATGAGCGCCAACATCGCCGTCAGCGCTTCCTGCGCATCCGGGCCTTCGGCGGTGACCATCACCGTGGAGCCGATGGAGGCCGCCAGCATCATCAATCCCATGATGGAGCGGCCATTGACGGCCTGGCCGTCCTTGATGATGTGAATCTCGGACTGAAAACGCGCCGAAGCTTCCACGATCTTGGCGCTGGCACGGGCATGCAGCCCGCGCTTGTTCAGGATCTTGGCGCTGGCGTGAAGCGTGGTCATCCCAGGTCGGCGCTTCCGGCCCGCATATATTTGCGTCCCGCTTCGATGGCGTCTTTGACGGCTTGTTCCAGCGGCACCTTGTTGCGGATGTCGATCAGCTTGATCAGGCTGGGCAGGTTGACGCCGGCCAGCACCTCGATCTTGCCCCGCTCCAGCAAGGTCAGCGCCAGGTTGCAGGGCGTGCCGCCGAACATGTCGGTGGCGACGATCACGCCATTGCCCACGTCGACCGACTTGGCGGCCGCCGCGATCTCGCGCTGGCGGCGCTCGATATCGTCTTCGGGCCCGATGCAGACGGCGCGCAGGTGGGTTTGCGGCCCCACCATATGCTCCATCGCGGAAATGAATTCCTGGGCCAGGCGGCCATGAGTAACAAGAAC
>JBBQBL010000261.1:0-3447 GCA_038317805.1 Micropepsales bacterium | reverse complement strand
GGCCGAACCGGTCTCGACCTGCGTCCAGCTGATCTTGGACTTCTTGCCCCGGCAATCGCCGCGCTTGGTGACGAAGTTGAAGATGCCGCCCAGCCCGTTCTCGTCGCCCGGATACCAGTTCTGCACCGTGGAATATTTGATCTCGGCATTGTCCAGCGCCACCAGCTCGACCACCGCGGCATGCAGCTGGTTCTCGTCGCGCTTGGGCGCGGTGCAGCCTTCCAGGTAGCTCACATAGCTGCCTTCATCGGCCACGATCAGGGTGCGTTCAAACTGGCCTGTCTCCGACGCATTGATGCGGAAATAGGTCGACAGCTCCATCGGGCAGCGCACGCCCTTGGGCACGTAAACGAACGTGCCGTCGGAAAACACCGCCGAATTCAGGGTGGCGAAGAAATTATCGGTCACCGGCACAACCGTGCCCAGATACTTCTTCACCAGGTCGGGATAATCGCGGATCGCCTCGCTGATCGGGCAGAAGATGACCCCCGCCTCGTTCAGCTTGTCCTTGAAGGTGGTGGCGACCGACACGCTGTCGAACACCGCGTCCACCGCCACGCCGGCCAGCGCCATCTGCTCCTGCAGCGGGATGCCCAGCTTCTTGTAGGTCTCCAGCAGCTTGGGATCGACTTCGTCCAGGCTCTGCTTCAGCGGCGTGTTCTTGGGCGCCGCGTAATAGTAGGAATTCTGGTAATCGATCTTGGGATAATGCACCCGCGCCCAGTTGGGCTCCTTCATGGCGCCCCAGCGCTTGAATGCGGCCAGGCGCCATTCCAGCATCCATTCCGGCTCGCCCTTCTTGGCCGAGATGTAGCGCACCGTGTCTTCAGACAGGCCGCGCGGCGCCATTTCCATCTCGATGTCGGTGACGAAGCCGTATTTGTACTTGTCGCCGATCTCGGCGACCTGGGTTTTGGTTTCGGCGGCGATGCTCATGCTGCTTGCTCTTTCGCCTGAAGGCTTTGGGCGCGAACGCGTTCGCGCAATTTGACCAGCGAGGCGACCGCCGCATTGACGTCTTCCATGGTGGAGGACCAGCCGAAGCTGGCGCGCAGGGCGCAGGCCGCCAGTTTTTCGTCCACGCCCATTGCCGCCAGCACCGGGCTGACCAGCACTTTGCCGCTGGAGCAGGTCGAACCGCCGCTCATCATCACACCGTCCAGGTCCATGGCCATCAGCGCAGTCGGCGCGGTCAGGCCCGGAATGGCAAAGCCGGTGGTGCTGCAAAGCCGCGGCGCGTTTTTGCCGAAGATCACGGCTTCCGGCGCCGCCGCCATCAGGGCTGCTTCGAAATGGTCATGCAGATGGGCGATGCGCGCGCGTTCGCCCGCGCCATCGGCTACGGCGTGAGCCGCGGCACCAAAGCCGGCGTCACCCGAAATATTCTCAGACCCCGCGCGAAGCCCGCGCTGATGTGCGCCGCCCACGATCTGGGCCACCAGCGGCGCACCGTCAGCGACCACCAGCGCGCCGGCGCCCAAGGGGCCACCCAGCTTGTGTGCCGACAGCACCATGTAATCGCAAAGCGCAAAATCCAGCTTCATCTTGCCGGCCGCCGGCACCGCGTCCACCAGCAGCAAGCCGCCGACTTCGCGCACCAGCGCGGAAATTTCCGCGATCGGCTGAATGGTGCCGATCTCGTTGTTGGCGGCCATCACCGCCACCAAAGCGCGGCCCTTGCCTTCGCGCAGCGCCACGCGCAGCGCTTCCAGGTCCAGCACGCCATCGGCCGTCACCGGCAAGATTTCCAGCCGCACCCAGGGAAAACGTTCCGCCAGCTTGCGCGCGGTGGCCGTCACCGCCTTATGCTCGATGGCGGAGACGAACAGGCGGGTGATACGTTCCTTGCGCGAGTCTTCGCCTTCCAGCGACGCTTCCACGGCGCCGAAGATGGCCAGATGAACGGATTCGGTGGCGCCGCTGGTGAAGATCACCTGTTCGGCGCGGGCGCCGGCCAGGGCGGCAACCTTTTCGCGGGCGTCTTCGACGACGGCGCGCGCGGCGCGGCCCGCCGCATGCGGAGATGACGGGTTACCGCCGATGCCAAGGGCGTGGGTCATGGCCGAGAGGCACTCGGGGCGCAAAGGCGAAGTCGCGTTGTGATCCAGATAATGCATATGCTGTTACTCGGCGGCGGCGCCCGCGACGCTCAACTCATTGCCCAGGTCGTTGCCCAAATCATTGCAAGGCTTGGCGCGGCCCAGCACCCGGCGCTCCACCACATCAGCCAGCGACACGGACGACAGGAAGACATGGATCTGCTGGCCCAGCTCTTCCCACAGGTCATGGGTGACGCAGCGCGCCCCGGTCTTGGTGCAGCCCTTGGTGCTGCCGGTCTTGCAGCGGGTGGCGGCAATGGGTTCGTCCACCGCCAGGATGATGTCGGCGATCCGCAGCTCGCCCGACGGCCGCGACAGGCGATAGCCGCCGCCCGGCCCGCGCACCGAGGTGACCAGGCCGCCGCGCCGCAGCTTGGCGAACAGCTGTTCGAGATAAGAAAGGGAAATGTCCTGGCGGGCGGCGATATCGGCCAGCGCCACCGGCTTGGGATCGCCCGGGATCTGGGCGTCGGTGGCGTTTCCGGCGAGGTCCGCCATCGCCATCACTGCATAACGTCCCTTGGTGCTCAGCCGCATGTCAGCTTTCCTTCCATAAAGAGGCGTTTTTCCTTGCTTTTTGACCCCCCTCCCGGTGTAGAGAGAGCGCCAAGCCACCAGGGGTGCCTGAGGGTCCGGGATATAGAGTTCCCGAGTAGAATGGTCAAGTATTCACGGTTCTTTGGTTGGTCATTTTGTAAGCAATTGAAAAACATAAGGTTTTAAGGGCCTAAAATCCCGGAAAAACCGAGCTTTTCGCTTGCAGATGTGCGGTGGGAAAAAGGTCTTCATGCCCGATATCATTCTGCCCGGCTCGGCGGGGCGCATCGAAGCGCGCTATCAGCGGCAAAAGAACCCCGGCGCGCCCATGGCGCTGGTGCTGCACCCCCATCCCCAGTTCGGCGGCACGATGAACAATCCGCTGGTCTATGACCTCTTCCACATGTTCCACGGCCTGGGCTGCACCACCGTGCGGTTCAATTTCCGCGGCGTGGGCCGCAGCCAGGGCAGCTTCGACAATGGCGCGGGCGAATTGTCCGACGCCGCCGCCGTGCTGGACTGGATGAACACGCTCTATCCCAACCCGTCGAACGTGTGGGTGTGCGGCATCAGCTTTGGCGCCTGGATCGGCATGCAGCTGTTGATGCGCCGCCCCGAGATCACCGGCTTTGTCTCCATCGCCCCGCCGGCCAGCATGTATGATTTTGCGTTTCTTGCGCCCTGCCCGGCGTCGGGCCTGATCGTGCATGGCACGCGCGACAACGTGGTGCCGGAGCCCGATGTGCAGAAGCTGGTGGACCGCCTGACCGCCCAGAAGGGCATCAAGATCACCTACAACAAGATCGACGGC
>JBBQBL010000260.1:0-3454 GCA_038317805.1 Micropepsales bacterium | reverse complement strand
CAGGATGCAGATCGCGGTACTGATCCGGCGAAAAGCCCTTGCGCTCCATCAACGCCACCGCCAGCGCATCGCCCAGGCTCAGCATCATGGTGGTGGAGGTGGTGGGCGCCAGGCCCATCGGGCAGGCTTCGGGCGCGCGCGGCAGCACCAGCGGCACATCGGCCGCCTTGATCAGGGTCGAATCCGGATTGGCGCCGATCGCGACGATCGGAATTCGGTGACGCTTGGCATAGGTGAGAAGATCGGACATCTCCATCGTCTCGCCGCCCCAGGACAACAGCAGCAGCACGTCCTGGCGGGCGATGGCGCCCATGTCGCCGTGACTGGCTTCGGCGGGATGCACGAAATAGGCGGGCGTGCCGGTGGAAGAAAGCGTGGCGGCGATCTTGCGCGCCACATGGCCGGACTTGCCCATGCCGCTGACGATGATGCGGCCCTTGGCGGCCAACATCAGGTCCACGGCGCGGGTGAAATCGCCATCCAGCTGCTCCGCCAGGACGGTCAACGCCTGGCTGGCGGTGATCAGGACCCTGCGCGCGACGGTCAGGTCCGCGTCCGCGCCGGATACCGTATGCAAGGGGGCCTTGGAGACTGTCATATAAGCCTTTGATTTTGTTTCAGTATTTCCGACAATTGCTGAAACATTGGGCAGATAATGGCGGCGTTAAGCGAATTTCGTGCCAATTTTCGCCCGAAACCGCACATACCGCAAGTCAAAGGGACAAGCCCAGTTCAGGAGCGGCCGCAGCCCCTCGTCCGAACGCGCAGCGTCGCAACCACGCTGTCGCTACGCGACCGCGGGCCGTCGCTCTCTAATGCGCGAAGATGTCGACTTCTTCCCAACCGGCGAGGTCGAGCGCAGCACGGCTCGGCAGGAAATCAAAACAGGCCTGGGCCAGTTCGGTGCGGCCCTCGCGCGCCAGCATGGCGTCCAGCACGGTCTTGAGCTGATGCAGATACGCGACGTCGTTGGCGGCGTAAGCCAGCTGTTTTTCGGTCAGTGTGGCCGCGCCCCAGTCGGACGACTGCTGCTCCTTGGACAATTCCACGCCCAACAGTTCGCGCACCAGATCCTTCAGCCCATGCTTGTCTGTGTAGGTGCGAACCAGCTTGGAGGCGATCTTGGTGCAATAAATGGGCTTGCAGTCCACCTTCAGATATTGCCGGAACATTGCGATATCGAAACGTGCGAAGTGGAACAGCTTGGTGACCTTGGGGTCGGCCAGCATCTTCTTGAGATTGGGTGCGCCATATTGGCCGGCCGCGAACTGCACGGCGTGACAGGCGCCGTCGCCAGACGACAATTGCGCCAGGCACAGCCGGTCGCGCTGGGGGTTCAGGCCCAGGGTCTCGGTGTCGATGGCGACGACGGGACCCAGGTCCAGCCCGTCTGGAAGGTCACCCTGGTACAGCTTGTTCTTCATGGCGCTCCAATAGCGCAGAGGGCCGTTAATTAATAGAGTGGTCCCATGCAGGCTTGGGCCCAAAAACTGCGGAAAGACGGAGGACCGGGGGTCCTCCTCTCGCTGCTGCTGCACGGGCTGATGGTGCTGATGGCCCTGTGGTATGTCAGCCATCGCCCGGCGCTGACCTCGGACCAGCTGCGCGCATTCCCCGTGGAGCTGGTGATTGGCGGCACCATGAGCCAGGGCGCCAGCACCGCGCCGTCCGCAAGGCTGCAAGTGGCGCGGCCCCATCCCGAAAGCGCGCCGATGCCCGAAGGGGTTAGTCCGCAAGGTACGCGCGAACCCGAAGATGAACTGTCAGCAAAGCTGCGCGCCCTGGCGCAATTGAAAAGCAACGACACCGCCCTGCCCAATGCCGACAACAGCGCCGCGCCAGGCGGCGTGGGCGACGGCAGCGGTGAAGGCAATTATGCGCTCAAGGATTTCATCCGGGCGCAGATCCTGCGGCGCTGGCTGCCGGACCTGTCCATAGCCGGCGCCCGCAACATGCCTGTGCTGGTGCGGATACGGCTGCTGAAAAGCGGGGTGATCGACGATGTCATCATCGTGGACCAGCAGCGCTTCCAGGCCGACAAGCCGTTCCGCAACATGGCGCTGTCGGCGCGCGATGCCGCCCTGCTCGCCTCGCCCATCCAGATACCCGGTATGCGTTACGAAAAGACACAAGTCCTGACCATCAGCCTGGATCCCAAGGCCGTGCTGCGCTGAGAAAAGTTCCCGGCCCAGACGGTTAGGTAGATTCCCCTAGGGGGCTCGCGGATGCCTTTAACGCCCCCTTATGTGAGCCCGTCCACAATTGCCGCATGCTGCACGTATTGGGATGCATTTCCAACGACCACGATCTGCGCCTCGTCGCGATAGCGGCGCTTCTGTGCGCCTTTTCGTGCTGGACCACCGGAACGCTGCTGTCCCGCGTCCGCATCAGCGCCGGACGCCAGCGCCGCAACTGGACCGCGGCCGCGGCCTTTGTCTTCGGCGCCGGCGTGTGGGCGACACATTTTGTGGCGATGCTGGCCTTCCAGACCAGCTTTCCCATTTCCTATGCGATCGACTGGACAATTGTTTCCATCGGCGTAGCGGTGGCGATGTCCGGGATCGGTTTCACCCTCATGTTCCAGCCGAGGAGAAGCGGCCTGGGCGGCGCCGTGGTGGGACTGGGCATCTGCGCCATGCACTATATCGGCACGCAGGGGTTGCGCGGCAACTTCCACATCAACTGGAACGGCCCCTATGTCGCCGCATCGGTGCTGATCGCCGTCGGGTTCGGGGTTGCCGCGACCTGGACGTTCTGGAACGTCAGGGGCCTGCGGGGACTGATCGCAACGAGTGGTCTGTGGACCCTTGGCATCTGTGCGATGCATTTTACCGGCATGAGCGCCGCACTGCTGGTTCCCTATCCCGGCGTCAACATTCCCGACTTTGCAATTGCTCCTGCGGGTCTTTCGATAGCCGTCACCGCCATCGCCATTCTCATCATCACGCTGGGCCAGATCAGTGCACAGCTGGACCGGCACCTGGCAGCCCAGCGTACCGGTGAAGCGGCCCGTCAACGATCCCTGATCGAAAATTTGCAGGCAAAAAAGGCCGAACTGAATAAAGCACTTGCAGATGCCCATGCTGCCAGCGAGGCAAAATCCGCATTTCTGGCCACCATGAGCCACGAACTGCGCACACCACTGAATGCCATTATCGGCTTTACCGAACTCATGCAGGCGGAGTTGTTCGGACCATTGGGACATTCGAAATATGTCGAGTATATCGGCGACGTCAACAAAAGCGGCTCGCACCTGCTGGCGCTGATCAACGACATTCTCGATCTGTCGCGGCTCGATGCCGGCAAGGCCGAACTCGTCGAAGAGCCGTTTTCCCTGGAACGCCTGATCGAAGATGTCTGCCGGTCCCTTCAGCCATTGGCGCGCCAAAGCGGCCTCACGCTTCGGACCGACATCATGGCGGGCCTTCCGTATCTGAAGGCGGATCAGCGCCGC
>JBBQBL010000259.1:0-3463 GCA_038317805.1 Micropepsales bacterium | reverse complement strand
GCCTGGCGCTTCGCCTTTTCGCTGTCGGCCAGCGCGGCGGGGGAGTTATCGAACTATCGCCTGCGCATGACCCCGTCCAAGGTGATCCTGGAAGTGCCGACCCGCCGCGAGGCCATTGCCGGGGAACCGGTGCAAAAAAGGCTGGGTGAGCTGGCGGATGCCCTTGGCCGCAAAGGCGAAATCTTGGTCGGCTGATAACCGCTTTTTCGGCCTGACCTTGCGCCTTGGCCCCCAAAGGCGCTTTAAAGGGGGCAAGGCTGGTGCCCATGGGCGGGAGGCGCAGCCAAATGTTCAGGATTTCAAGAGTTTAGGAGAAGTCTCATGGGTACGTTCGGCATCTGGCACTGGCTGATTTTGGGCGCCGTCGCTCTGGTCCTGTTTGGCGGCCGCGGCAAGGTCTCCGACCTGATGGGCGACTTCGGCAAGGGCATCAACAGCTTCAAGAAGGGTCTGTCCGAAAAGGACGATCCCAAGGTGATCAACGCCGAGGACACCAACAAGGACAAGACCACCGTCTGAACGGCGGTCTGGTAACTTTCCATGTTCGACCTGTTCAGCTGGAGCCATATCCTCATCCTGCTCGTCGTCGCGCTTGTCGTGGTGGGGCCGAAGGATTTGCCGCGCCTGATGCACATGGCGGGCAAGTGGGCGGGCAAGGCCCGCGCCATGGCCACCGAGTTCCGCAAGAGCTTTGATGAGATGGCGCGCCAGACCGAACTGGACGAGCTGCGCAAGGAAATCGAGGACCTGAAAAAGAACAATCCCGTCTCGGACATGATGGGCGCGATGAATGACGCCACCACATCGGTCAACCAGGCGGCCATGGCAGACGGTACCGCGCCGGCCGCCGAGGTCACCGCGCCGGTGGAAAGCGCTATCGAACCGCGCAGCGGCGAGTTTGAAGTCACCGACCATGCCGCCGCGCCGACGCCGGCGCCCGCACCGCTTCCTGGTCACGCGCCGTGATCACGCCGACCCCGGAAGACGAAGCGGCGCTGGACGCCACCAAGGCGCCCCTGATGGAGCATCTGCTGGAGCTGCGCAGCCGACTGATCTGGTCGGTGCTGTCCTTCGGCATCTGCTTTGCGGTGTCGTTCGCATTCGCCAACCAGATTTTCGCTTTCCTGACCAGGCCGCTGCATGCGGCCACCAATCATCTGATTTACACCGCGCTGACCGAAGTGTTCTTCACCAACGTCAAGATCGGCATGTTCGGCGGCATCTGCCTGGGGTTCCCGGCCATCGCCTGGCAGATCTGGCTGTTCGTTGCGCCGGGCCTCTACAAGCATGAGAAGAACGCCTTCTGGCCGTTCCTGGTTTTCGTGCCCATCATGTTCTCGCTGGGCGCGGCCTTCGTTTATTACATCATGCTGCCCTTCTCGATTAAGTTCTTCGCCGGCTACCAGATTCCCGCCACCGACACGGCGATGGGCATCCAGCTCCAGGCCAAGGTCAGCGATTATCTCGACCTGGTGATGACCTTGATCTTCGCCTTCGGCCTGACCTTCCAGTTGCCGGTGCTGCTGTCCTTGCTGGCCAAGGTGGGCATTGTCGGCGCCAAGGCGCTGCGCGACATGCGCCGCTATGCCATCGTCGCGCTGTTCGCGGTGGCGGCGATCTTCACCCCGCCCGACGCCATCTCGATGCTGAGCCTGGCGGTGCCGCTGGTGCTGCTCTACGAGATTTCCATTATCAGCGTGATGTTCATCGAGCGTGGACGCACCAAGGCCGAAGCGGCCCGCATGGCGGCTTCGACGGACGTAACGCCGGCCTAGGCGGCCGCCGCCTTCGTGCCCAGGCTGATGCGGTCGGCGGGGAAATTCAATGTCAGGCAGGTGCCGCGGCCGGGCGCGCTGGTGATGTCCAGCGTTCCGCCATGCAGTTCCAGCATCGCCTTGGCCAGCGGCAATCCAAGGCCCGTGCCGTTATGGGTGGCGGTCATCTTGTTTTCGACCTGGCCGAACGGCGTCAGCGCCTTGTGGATTTCTTCTGCGGTCATGCCGATGCCGGAATCCTGCACCGTCAGGGCGTAGCCGCCGCCGGCCGTCATATCACCGGCGATGGTCACGCAGCCGCCGGCCGGCGTGAACTTGATGGCATTGCCCACCAGGTTGATCAGGATCTGGCGGATCATGCGTTCCACCGCCAGCAGTTGGACATCTTCCGGCGGCAGGTCGCTTTCGATGCGCACGCCGAACTTTTCGCCCAAGGTGCGGCAGATGCAGAGCGAACCCTCCACCGCCTGGCGCAGCGGGAATTCCTCGGCGCTTTCCAGCGACATCTTGCCGGCCTCGATCTTGGACAGGTCCAAGATGTCGTTGATGATGCCCAGCAGATAGCGCCCGCTGGCATGGATGTCAGCCGAATAAGCGAGATAGCGCGGGTTATCCAGCGGTCCCAGATGCTGGTCCATCATCACTTCGGAAAAGCCCATGATGGCGTTCAGCGGCGTGCGCAGTTCATGGCTCATATTGGCCAGGAAGGCGGACTTGGCGCGGTTGGCCTCCTGCGCCTGTTCGACAGAAACCCGCAGGCGGCGCGACATGCCATCCATGATGGCGCGGCTGGTGTTGAGCTGGGCGATCACGTCGCGGGCATAGAAGATGATGGGCGCTGAAACGAGGGCGATCTCACAGGCCAGATTGACCATTGCGATCGGCTGGACCGGCAGGCCTTCCAGGGTGCGGACCAGGAAATGCAGCGGCACGGCGGCGCCCACCGCCATGGCTGTCAGCGCGGCGGTCGAGCCGAAGCGGCCCAGGCGCGCCATCTCGCCGTCCAGCTGGTCGAGTATGCCCTTCAGGCGGCTCGAAAGATGTTTTCCAGAACGCCCGCGCACGGGACATCCCCCCACTAATGCGCGGACATGGTACGCACGTTCGGGTTGCGGCGTGGTTTCGCACCCCCCTGCAATTGCGCGGGACTTTTTAAGGTTTTGTTAAGCCGCGAATGGCGGAAACCGTACCTTTTGACGGGGGCCGGGGGGCGTGGCATGACCGGGCGGGCAGGAGAATCCGATGCACGACATCAAGGCTATTCGTGACGACGCCGCCGCCTTCGTGCGCGGGTTGCAGCGCCGCGGATTGGGCGATGCGCAAGCCATTGCCGACAATTTGCTGAAAAAAGACAAGGCGTTGCGCGACCTGCTGGTGCGGCTGCAGGGCGAGCAGGCGCGCCGAAACGATGCCTCCAAGCTGATTGGCCAGGCCAAAGCCAAGAAGGACGAAGCGGGCGCCGCCGCGCTGATGGCGGAAGTGGCGGGGCTGAAGGAGAGTATCCAGAAGGGCGAGGCCGAGCAGCGCGAGCTGGAAAAAGAAATTCGTGACGATCTGTCGGTGATCCCGAACATTCCGGCCGCCGATGTGCCGGATGGAGCGGATGAAAGCGCCAATGTGCACATCGGCGGCCGGAATGTTCGGCAAGCCGCCGGGCATCAACAATCCCAAGCAGCATTTCGAGATCG
>JBBQBL010000258.1:0-3480 GCA_038317805.1 Micropepsales bacterium | reverse complement strand
TTGGCCTGTGCCAGCCGCTTGAGGTCGGCGGGGGCGGATATGCCGCTTTCCGATACCACCAGCACGTCGCGCGGAATGTTGTGCGCCAGGCGCGCCGTCACGCCCATGTCGGTGACAAAGGTCTTCAGGTTGCGATTGTTGATGCCGATCATTTCGGCATCCAGGTCCAACGCCCGTTCCAGCTCGGCTTCGTCATGCACTTCCACCAGCGCATCCATTTCCCAGCGAGCGGCTTCGTCCAGCAGCGCGCGGGCATGGTCGTCGTCCAGCATCGCCATGATGATCAGGATGCAGTCGGCGCCCCAGCTGCGCGCTTCCACCACCTGATACGGCTCGATCATGAAATCCTTGCGCAGCACGGGCAGGCGGGTGACTTCGCGCGCCTGGGCCAGATATTCCGGCTTGCCCTGGAAAGACGGCTCGTCTGTCAGCACCGACAAGCAGGCGGCGCCGCCTTCTTCATAGGCCATGGCCAGGGCTGGGGGATCGAAGTCCGCGCGGATCAGGCCCTTGGAGGGCGAAGCCTTTTTGATCTCGGCGATCAGGCCGTATTCGCCGCCGGCCTTCTTGTCTTGCAGCGCGGCGATGAAGCCGCGCGGCGGTTCGATATCCTTGGCGCGGGCTTCCAGCTCGGCGCGGGTGTCCTTGGACTTGGCGGCCGCCACTTCCTCTTTTTTGTAACCCAGTATCTTGTCGAGAATGCTCATGCTTGTGTGGCTTTGATCAACGCGTTCAGCCTGGCCTTGGCCGCACCTGCGTCCAATGCTTGTGCCGCCAAGCCTGCGCCCTCTTGTACATCTTTTGCCCGTCCCGCCACCATAAGGGCGGCGCTGGCGTTCAAGAGCACGATGTCGCGGTAAGCCCCGGCTTCGCCGTCAAACAGCCGTTGCATCGCGGCGGCATTGTGGGCCGCATCGCCGCCCGTGATGTCGGCCAGGGGCCAGCGCGGCAGCCCGGCGTCTTCGGGCGTGATTTCGCGGGTTGTCACAATGCCGGCGTCCAGCACCGCGACCTGCGTGGCGGCGCTGATGGAAACCTCGTCCAGGCCGTCACGGCCATGCACGATGAAAGCGTGTGTGCTGCCCAGCGCTTTCAGGGCTTGCGCATAGGGCACCAGCCAGTCGGCCGAGAACACGCCCACCAGCTGGCGGCTCACCCGGGCAGGCGAGGCGAGCGGCCCCAAAAGATTGAAGATGGTGCGGCGGCCGATCTGTTTCCTCGCCGCCCCGACATGCTTCATCGCCGGGTGGTAGGTCTGCGCGAACAGGAAGACCAGGCCGGTTTGTGCCAGAACCTTTTCGGCCACTTCCGGCGCCAGATCGATGTTGACGCCCAGCGCTTCCAGCACATCGGCGGCGCCGCTGCGCGAGGAGGCGGAGCGGTTGCCATGCTTGGCGACCGGAACTCCGCAGGCCGCCACCACGAAAGAGACGGCGGTGGAGATATTGAGGGTGCCCAGCCCGTCGCCGCCGGTGCCGCACAGATCGATCGCGCCGGCCGGCGCGGCAAGGCTGCGCATGTGATGGCGCATGGAGGTGACCGCGCCCACCAGTTCATCCACCGTGGGCTTGCGGTCGGCGGTGGCCGACAGATAAGCGATGAGTTCGCCTTCGCTGAGTTTGCCGGTGAAGATAGCGTCGAACAGGCGGCGGGTATCGTCCAGGCCCAGCGGCTGGCCGGCTCGCGCCTGGGCCAGGGCGGCGGGAAAATCCACCGAAGCGCTGGTGACCTTCATCTCAGGCCGGGACCTTGGCGAAGTCGCGCGCGATGGTCAGGAAATTGTTCAGCAGCGCATGGCCGTTTTCCGACGCGATGCTTTCGGGATGGAACTGCACGCCATGCACCGGGTGGGTCTTGTGCATCACGCCCTGAATCACGCCGTCATCGGAGGTGGCGGTGACTTCCAGCACGGCGGGCATGCTGGGCGGATCGATGGTAAGGGAGTGGTAGCGCGTCGCCAGGAAATCATTGTTCAGGCCGCGGAACACCGACTTGCCGGTGTGATGCACGCGGGAAAGCTTGCCGTGCATCGGCTCGGGCGCGCGCACCACTTTGCCGCCATAGACCTGGCCGATGGCCTGATGGCCCAGGCACACCCCCAGGATCGGCATCTTGCCATCTGCCTGCTTGATCACGTCCAGGCAGATGCCCGCCTCGTTGGGGGTGCAGGGACCGGGCGACAGCACGATGCCTTCGGGCTTCAGCGCCAGCGCCTCGGCGGCGGAAATCTCGTCGTTGCGGACCACGCGCACATCGGCCCCCAACTCGCCCAGATAGTGGAAGAGGTTGTAGGTGAAGCTGTCATAGTTATCGATAAGAAGGATCATACAGCACTTAACCCTTTGAAATTATTCATATCAGTTTGCCACCGAGCCGGTCTTGATACACCTCGTGATACACCTTTCAAGCAGCTGCCCCTAGACGTAGGCGGTTTTCCGTGGATTTACCGCATTTTTCAACAACGGCGGAGGGGTAGGACCTCTGTCGGCCGTCGAGCCGGCGTTCCAACGGAAGCCACCCAGTTTCTTCCCCCGAACCAGTCTTAGAGGCTAGTCAAACGCAGCTCTTCACTGAAAATCGATCTTTGGTGCCATCCGTTCGACAGACCCAGAAGCACTGTGTGCCATAGTCAGCGCTTCGGACCTCGAAATGGGATATTCCCGTCCCAATTTTTTCTGCCGCCTCAGGGTGCCGGCGTATGGCGTGGGCCAGTATGCCGGCATCGGTTTCACCTACCCTGTCGCCTGGCTTGTACCGCGCCAACATTGCCCACAGAAAACCTAAAGCATCCCCCTTCTTTTCGAACCTAAGGTCTCCCAACTGAACGCTTTTTGCAGGCCCCATGCTAATACCTCCTTGCAAAAAGGCTGTTTTGTCATGAGGATAGCTCATTCCTCCGATTCTAGGAACCGTGTGCGGTATGGCGTTGGGACTTAAGGTCCAAAGGGCCTACCCGGACAATCAGGGCATTGTCCACTGGCGTGGAACCACTGTCACGGACGCGGCAGAGTTTGACGTTTTCTTGCGCGGTCCGGTCAAAGCTCGCGTCACGGACGCCGCCTTTGAAAAAGATCTGGCGAATGACCTGCAGGCCTTGGCCACCAGCGACATGGCCACGGCCACTCTTCAAACACTTTTGGAGTCTTCCGTCTCACCGCTTGATTGGGAAATCGGCGAAGCGATGGCGGAATGCTTACTCCAGGACGAATTCGGTGTCTCGTGGCCTTGGAATGAAAACCGCGATCGGAAAACACCGCGTGCGTCTCTTCCAGGTGCAGACCTAGTCGGCTTATGGGGCGATGGCGACAACACAAAGTTTCTGTTCGGAGAGGTCAAGACTTCGGCGGATGCGAACACGCCACCTGGTGTGATGGCGGGACGGGGCGGGCTGGCACATCAGATTGACACCCTCGCCGTTGCTTCGGAGGTCCATCTCTCGCTTGTGAGATGGCTCGCTGCGCGGTGCAAAGGAACCGCGTT
>JBBQBL010000257.1:0-3495 GCA_038317805.1 Micropepsales bacterium | reverse complement strand
CCTGGTTCAATTTCGGCCCCGAAACCGACACACGTATCCGCAAGATGTGGACCCGTCCGGTCGAATTCACGGGCGCCGAAAAGCGCGCCGCCCGCCGCGCTTAAAAAACCTTCAGTTCTTTACGGTAGCGCACCGCGTTGGCGACATAGGTCTGCGCTGACGTCTCCAGCCCCTGTATCTGATCATCCGTAAGATCGCGCATGGCCTTGGCCGGCGTGCCCAGGATCAGCTTGCCGTCCTCGAACACCTTGCCCTCGGTCACCAGAGCGCCGGCGCCCACCAGGCTGCGCGCTCCGATGCGCGCGCGGTTTAGCAGCACCGCCCCCATGCCGATCAGCGAATGGTCGCCCACCGCCGCGCTGTGCACGATGACGCGGTGGCCGATGGTGACCCCGCGCCCGATGGTCACGGGCTGTCCCGGATCGGCGTGAATGATGCTATGATCCTGCACATTCGAGTCCGGCCCGATTGTGATCCACTCGTTATCGCCGCGCAGCACCGCGCCGAACCAGATGCTCGCCCCCTTCAGCAATCGCACTTTTCCGATCACCGCCGCATCCGGGGCGATCCAGCAATCATCGGCGATCTGCGGCTCCGCGCCGTCCAGTGCGTAAATCGGCATCGATTTTCATCCGCTTTGTTGCGTCGCGAGAAATTCATACACCGCTGCGCAAAAAAGACGATACCCTGAAGTCAGGCGGTTTGATTCGCCTGTTTATGGGGGAAAACGGCACTGGTGCTTCTCGCACTGCGTTCGCCAACGGAATCCAGGGCCGGTTCGCCGGGCAGCCCCTCCCCTTCGTTCACACCCACTATTCACATCACCATCGGGAGTATCTATGGCCAAGCGCTCCATGCGTTCGAAGTCGCGTGACTCTGCATTTGCTCAGCAAAATGTGCACCCGCTTTTTCCCAGCCGTTCCGGTCATGGCGCCGGCTGGACACCGCATGATCCCGATGGCCAATTCCGAGACCGAAAATACGTAAAAAACATCCGGGCGATGAGCCCGGCGCAGCAGCAATTCATGGACGCCGTCGACACCCAGAGCGTGGTGCTGGCGCTGGGCCCGGCCGGCACCGGCAAGACCTATCTGGCCATTGCCAAGGCGGTCGAAGCGCTGGAGGCCGGAAAGGTCAGCCGCATCGTGCTGTCACGTCCGGCCGTCGAAGCGGGCGAAAGCCTGGGCTTTTTGCCCGGCGACCTGCAGGAGAAGCTGGCGCCTTACCTGCGCCCGCTTTACGACGCGCTCACCGAGCGTTTGGGCACCAAGCGGCTCAAGGCGATGCTGGCCGACGGCATCATCGAGATCGCGCCGGTGGCCTATATGCGCGGCCGTACACTCAGCGAATGTTTTGTGGTGATCGATGAGGCGCAGAACTGCACCTACACCCAGATCAAGATGCTGCTGACAAGGCTGGGCTGGCGTTCCACCATGGTGCTGACCGGGGATCCGGACCAGACCGACCTGCTGCCCGGTATTTCCGGCCTGGCCGATATCGCGGCAAAGCTGGACCCGTTGCCGGACATTCCCGTGGTGCGTCTGGCGGAAGGCGACATTGTCCGCCATCCGCTCGTCGCCTCGATGCTGACGGTGCTTTAGAATTGAAAAGGGCGCGGATGATCTCCGCGCCCTTTTTCAAATAGCGATTTCAACCAGGATCGCGCCCAACATAAAAGACCAATAGGCGGCCAGGCCCAGCGCAAAGCCGTATGCGGTGCGGCTGCATTCCTTCTTGCGGAAGGAGCGCGTGGAATTGTCCACCAGCACGCTGGGACCGGCCAGCAGCATCACGCCGTAATAGGTATAGGTCGCGGCACGGGTTTCCGGCTTGGTCTTCGCGATCAGGCGATAGACGTTGGCGGTGATGCCCGACAGGGTCAGCCCCCCCGCCAGCGAGAAGAGCAACAACAGAATATTTCGCATGCCCCGGGTCCTTTTAGCCTTTCCGCATCAGCAGTGATTGGACAGCCGCCTTCACCTTGGCCTGGGGCTCAGCCTGGTGGAGATCGGCCGCCACGGCCCGCCAACGCGGGCTCAGGGACGGCATATGGCCGGTGATCAGGGCGATAAGGACGATCGCCGTGCCGGCTCTGAAGATATGTGACATGTCCCGTAATGACGCGAATTGATGTTTCCGTGTCACGCGTCGCAAGAATTGGGCAACCCGGTCCGGCACACCTCCGCGGCGCCGTATTGCCGGTGTTAGGCTTACGGGATGGGGAGTCTTGGCGACCGCGAGGAAATCCACCGCCATTCCGGCTGGCTGATCCCGGCCGGCTTCTTTCTGGCCATCGTGGCGCTGTCGGGCCTGTTCCTGGGCTGGTACCTGCGGCCCGGGCCCAAGGCTCCGGCCGCCCCCACCGGCCGTTCCACCATGGTGCAGGTCACGGTGCGCGGCACCGCCTTCATCATTCCCGCCAATTATATGGAAAGCTCGGCCGCGCGCGCCGGCGGCGAGCTGGATTCGCTGGCGCTGTTGGCGCTGTTCCCGTCCTGGCGCGGTTATTCCGACGGCGATGCGCGGCTGTTCACCGGCAACGCGCCGGATTCGCCGGTCATCCGCATGTCGCTGCGCGGCGATCCCAACAACCTGGATGAAGAAGCCCGGCTGCAGCGCATCTACATGCCCTATATCGAGAACCGCAAAGGCGCGGCCGGACCGTTCGGATTGACCCAGTATGGTTTCGCCAGGGATTCAGGATACGAGCGCAACGACCTGTTTGCCGGGCACGGCGACAAGGGACTGGTGCTGCTGTTGTGCGAGCGGGTGTCAGCCGACCTGCCCAGTCCCAACTGCCTGGCGGTGGACCGGCCGCTGGCCAAGAATCTGAGCTTCTCCTACCGCTTCAAGCGCGCCTATCTGGCGCGCTGGCAGGAAGTCTCTGCCGGCACCGATGCGTTGATCGCGAAATTCCGAAAGTCCTGATTAGCGCGTGGCCGGCGCTTCGGGCAGGTCCATGTCCAAGATCGCCATGTTGAAGGCATAGGAGACTTCGCCGTCTTCCTCGTCCTTGAACAGCACACCGACGAATTCGCCGTTGATGTGCATCTCGACCGAATCCGGCTGCTTGGGACGTTCCACGATGGTGATGGTGTCCAGCCGGAACAGGTTGCGCAGGTATTTTTCCAGGCGCCAGATTTCGCTGCGGGTCACGGACTTTTCCTCATCAATTGGACGGCCCCAAGTCGCATGTGGCGACAGAACCGTCAAGGTTCCCGGCCTCGCGCCGCGCTTGGTCGCGCGCCGCTGCGGCGTTCGTCGCTTTCGCAGGTCCATTGGACCTGCTCACCCGCTTCGCGGGTCGCTCCTCACCCTGTGTTGTCAGGCAGTTCCTCGATGAAATGGTTCATCTGCTGCGAGGGGTTCTCCCCGCAATCGCAGTTGATCAGCTTGGCGGGAACGCCCACGGCGGTGCAGTGGGCGGGCACGGATTTGAGCACCACCGAACCGGCGCCGACGCGGCTGTACTCGCCCACTTCGATGTTGCCCAGT
>JBBQBL010000256.1:0-3501 GCA_038317805.1 Micropepsales bacterium | reverse complement strand
CGCTCAAAGGCCGTCACGCACGGCTGGTGCCGCTGTCCCATGACCATCACGACGCATTGTGCGAGGCGGTGCGCGACGGCGAGCTGTGGAAGCTCTGGTACACTACCATCCCGTCGCCCGATGGCATGAAGGTCGAGATCGATCGCCGCCTGTCCCTGCAGGAAAAAGGCAGCATGCTGCCCTTCACTGTGCTGGACGCCGACAAGAAGCCGGTCGGCATGACCACTTACATGAACGTGGATGCGGCCAACCGGCGGCTGGAGATCGGCTCAACCTGGTATCGCAAAGCCGTCCAGCGCACGCCGCTGAACACCGAATGCAAGCTGATGCTGCTGACCCATGCCTTCGAGGACAAGGACTGCATCGCGGTGGAGTTCCGCACCCATGTCCTGAACAGCCAGAGCCGGCGCGGAATCGAGCGGTTGGGCGCCAGGCTGGACGGCACCCTGCGTAGCCATGCCATCATGCCGAACGGCACCATCCGCGATACGGTGGTCTACTCCATCACGGCAGCGGAATGGCCGATGGTGCAAAGCCATCTTAACTGGCAGCTGCAAAAACCGCGGTCCTGACCCCGGTTGACGGCTGTGCTAAACTAGAATCATGGCTAAAACCGCCTCCTATGTCTGCCAGTCCTGCGGCGCGACCCATGCCAAATGGTCGGGCAAGTGCGAGGCCTGCAACGCCTGGAACACCATCGTCGAGGAAGGCGTTGCACCGCCCTTGGGCTCGGGCGCCTCGCGCCGGGTGAAGGGCCGCGCCATCACCCTGGAAGACCTCAAGACCGAGGATGCGCCGCCCCAGCGCCGCCCGACCGGCATCAACGAGTTCGACCGCGTCACCGGCGGCGGTCTGGTGCCGGGTTCCGCGCTGCTGGTGGGCGGCGATCCGGGTATCGGCAAATCGACGATCATTCTTCAGGCGCTGGGCAAGTTCGCCCAGAATGGCGGCCATGCCATCTACATTTCCGGCGAAGAAGCGATGGCGCAGGTGCGCATGCGCGCCGCCCGCATGGGCCTGGCCGATGCGCCGCTGATGCTGGGCGCCGCCACCTGTGTCGAAGACATTCTGGCCACCCTGGAAAAGGGCAAGCCGCCGGCCACCATCGCCATCGATTCCATCCAGACCTTGTGGACCGGCGCGCTGGATGCGGCGCCCGGCACCATCGCCCAGGTGCGCACCGCCAGTTTCGATCTTGTGCGCTATGCCAAGTCCTCCGGCGCGGCGTTGATCCTGGTGGGCCATGTGACGAAAGACGGCCAGATCGCCGGCCCCAAGGCGGTCGAGCATCTGGTCGATGCGGTGCTCTATTTTGAAGGCGAACGCGGCCATCATTTCCGCGTCTTGCGCGCGGTGAAGAATCGCTTCGGCGCCACCGACGAGATCGGGGTGTTCGAGATGACCGGCAAGGGACTGGCGGAAGTCGCCAATCCTTCCGCGTTGTTCCTGGGCGACCGAAAATCCGCCGCCCCGGGCACCGCCGTCTTTGCCGGGCTGGAAGGCACACGGCCGTTGTTGTGCGAAATACAGGCGCTGGTTTCGCCCACCACCTACGGCACGCCGCGCCGCGCCGTGGTGGGATGGGATACCGGGCGTCTTGCCATGATCCTGGCCGTTCTGGATGCCCGGGCCGGGGTTGGAATCGGGGCCAGCGATGTCTATCTGAACGTCGCGGGCGGCTTGAAAATCGGCGAGCCCGCGGCCGACCTGGCGGTTGCCGCCGCGCTTGTTTCCTCTTTCGGTGGAGAAGCCTTGCCGCGCGACACGGTGTTTTTTGGGGAAATCTCGCTCTCGGGCCACATCCGCCCGGTGCCGCAGGCCGAAAGCCGCCTCAAGGAAGCCGCCAAGCTGGGGTTCCGCAATGCCTTCATACCCTCGGGCACCAAGGCCGACGCGGCGGGCCTGGCGTTAACCGAGATTACCAGCGTGGCGGAGCTTTTAAGATTTGCCCCTGAACCCACGCCCCGCCGTGGTAAAGTCGAATCATGAGACGACAATCGTGAGTCTGCGGTGAGTGCCATGAGTTTGTCCGTCAACTTCATCGACTGCCTGATCGTGCTGGTCGTCGTGGTGTCGGCCGGCTATGCCGCCTGGCGCGGGTTCATCTGGGAAACCCTCACCATTTTCTCCTGGGTGACGGCGTCGGTCTGCTGTCTTTATTTCGGTCCCTATATCGTCCCGCTTACCACAAGCCTGGTCGGCCCGGGTTGGCTGGCCAGCCTGCTGGGATATGCCTCGGTGTTTTTGGCGATCTTCATTCCCTTCGCCTTCATCAGCCACCGTTTCAGCGAGACCGTGAAACATTCTCCCATCGGTCCGTTGGACCGCGCGGCGGGCGTGGCCTTCGGGGTGGTGCGCGGGCTGGCGATCCTGGGACTGGCGTATATGGCGTTTACCTATTTTGTCCCGATCCGCAACCATCCCACCTGGCTCACCGAGGCGCGGCTGTTGCCCATCGTGCAAAGCACCGCCGATGTCATGCTGTCGGCGGTTCCCAACCAGCCACGCGATTACACCTATTTGCCGCAGCATGATCCGATACGCCAGGCGCCGCCCCAGATTGAGCAGCGGGCGTCCAATTCTCCTGAAATTTCAACCCGTCATGACCCCATGGCAGAGCTGATCCGCAAGAATGAACAGGCTGTCTCCAAAACCACGCGGGAACCGGTGCAGCAGAAGAGCGCAGCCAGTGGACCTAAATCCTATGGCGCCGGCGACCGTCAGGCGCTAGACAAGCTCGTGGAGACTGGCGGAAACCGATGACCGGTCAAAACGAAAATATCTGGGACTTGTCCCTCGAAAATGGCGACACGCTGCATGAAGAGTGCGGCGTGTTTGGCATTTTCGACCATGCCGATGCCGGCGCGCTGTCGGTGCTGGGCCTGCACGCGCTCCAGCATCGCGGCCAGGAAGCGGCGGGCATCGTCACCTATGACAATGGCCATTTCATCTCCGAGCGCCATATGGGCCTGGTGGGCGACGCCTTCGGACGCGGGTCCAATGCCGCCAAGAATCTCAAGGGCCGTTTTGCCATCGGCCACAATCGCTATTCCACCGCCGGCGGCAGCCGCGCCAGCAACATTCAGCCGATTTTCGCCGATCTGGCGGGCGGCGGGCTGGCGATTGCCCATAACGGCAATCTGACCAACGCCCATACCCTGCGCCAGGAACTGGTGGGGCACGGCGCGATCTTCCAATCGACCTCCGACACCGAAACCATCGTGCATTTGACGGCGCGCAGCACCAAGTCGCGGATCGTCGACAAGCTGGTCGACGCGCTGTGTCAGGTGCAAGGCGCCTATTCCCTGGTGGCGCTGACCAGCAAGAAGCTGATCGCCGTGCGCGATCCCCATGGCGTGCGTCCGCTGGTGATGGGCAATCTGGACGGGACGGTGATCTTCGCTTCCGAGACCTGTGCCCTGGACATTATCGGCGCCGAATATGTCCGCGACATCAAGCCGGGCGAGATGGTGGTGGTGGACAAGGACGGCATCCGCAGCC
>JBBQBL010000255.1:0-3511 GCA_038317805.1 Micropepsales bacterium | reverse complement strand
ACAGGCTGGCCGTCAGGTCCAGCTCGCGGGTCGGGATGTTCATCCGGGGGCGCAGGGTGATGCGGTCGGTGATGGTGCGGTCGCTGCCGGCGGCCGGGGCCATCCTGGCGGCACCCACGGCCAGGCGCGCCTGGTCTTCATATTCGAACACATTCACCAGGTCCGCGCGCGGGGCGGGTGCGGGCGGCGGAAGCGGTTCGCGCAGCGGGACCCCGATAATGGCCTGTGCCGGTTCGGTCGCCAGCAGGCTCGCGCTCACCATGCCGGCGGCCCCGATGACCTTGCGGCGCGATGTCATGGCTATGCCGGTCTTTTCGGCCTTAGTCGGATTGTCGTCTGGCATGATTTCCCCGCCTACTTTTGGCTCATTTTATACAGGTCAAAAGCGTGACCTTTCAAATCCCCAGATCCTGTTCCATGCTCGGCCCAACAAGAACACGGTTGGGGAGCCAAATGCGCAAATTCATCATCACCGCCCTTTTGGCCGCGGCCGTCGCCACGTCGGCTCTGGCGCAATCGACGCCCGCGCCGCAGATGGTCCCCAGGGTGGGGCCGGTGACCAAGGGGCCGTACCAGCCCCAGGCCATCCTGCCCGGCGGCATCGTGATGCCGCTGTATCCGGCGGGCTCGCCCTTCCTGAATGCCAAGCGCGTGGCGGAAGCGGAGAAATACACCATGGACCCGCTGGTGCCGGGCCGGGTGTCGCGCATCGTCAACATCCACAATCCGTCCATCGAAGTGCACCTGGCGGGCGCCAACAATACCGGCACCGCCATTATCCTGGCGCCGGGCGGCGGTCATTCCACGCTGGTCGTCGGGCTGGAGGGCGCCGATCCGGTGCCGTATTTTTTCCAGTACGGCATCAACACCATCATCCTGCGCAACCGGCTGCGCAGCGACGGCTATGAACCCAAGACCGATGGCGTCTACGACTTGCAGCAGGCGATCCGTCTGGTGCGCGCCCATGCCGCCGAATGGAAAATCGATCCGCACAAGATCGGCGCGGTGGGCTTTTCGGCCGGCGCCGAGCTGACCATGGCATCGGCGATCCAGTATCCGGAATTCAACAGCAAGAATGGCGGCGATCCGCTGGGCAGTGTCAGCGCGCGGCCCGATTTTGTGGGTTCGATTTATCCGGGGCCTTCGCTGTTCACGCCGGCCTGGACCAGCAAGAATGGCGTGCCGCCAATTCCGAAGGACGCGCCGCCTTCCTTTATCGCGGGCGCCGGCTGGCAGGACAAGGTGCATGCCGTGTGGGCATCCGAATATTTCGCCGCCATGCTGAATGCCGGCATCCCCAATGTGGAGATGCACATCTATGCCCGCGGCACGCACGGCAATGGGCTGCAATATCGCGACTTCACCGCCGAAGGCACCTGGCAGGACCGTTTTGTCCATTGGATGCGGGACCTGGGCTTCTTCGGCAAGTCCGGTGAGGAGACTTTGGCGGCCAGGGATTCCGCTGCCTTCGTGACCGCGCCGGCCAAGTAGTTCCTGTTCTTTTAAGCCGGGCGGCGGCATAACCCGTTCATGAAATGGGATGTCGTCGTAATCGGCGCGGGCGCGGCGGGCATGATGTGCGCCGCGGTTGCGGGCGCGCGCGGCCGCAAGGTGCTGGTGCTGGAATCGGGCAAGGCGCCGGGCGAGAAGATTCGCATCTCCGGCGGCGGACGCTGCAACTTCACCAACCTGGGCGCGTCGCCGGCGCAGTTCCTGTCGGCCAATCCGCATTTCTGCATCTCCGCACTCAGCCGTTACACTCAGCAGGATTTCATCGCGCTGGTGACGCGCCATCGCATCGGCTGGCACGAAAAGACGCTGGGCCAACTGTTCTGCGATGGCTCGGCGGGGCAGATCATCGACATGCTGCTGGAGGAGATGGCGAAGGTCGGTGCGCAGATGCGCTTGAAGGCCAAGGTGCAGTATGTCGAAAAGACGCCGGATGGCTTCACCATACAAACCGATGACGGCAGCGTGCTGGAATGCGGCGCGCTGGTGGTGGCCACGGGCGGCAAGTCCATTCCCAAGATGGGCGCGACGGATTTCGGCTACCGGCTGGCGCAGCAGTTCGATGTGCTGGTGACGGACACGCGGCCGGCGCTGGTGCCGCTGACCTTTGACGAGGAATTGCTGGACCGGCTGGAGTCGCTGGCCGGTGTGGCGGCGCCGTCGCGGGTGAGCTGCGGCAAGACCGGCTTTGATGAAGCCCTGTTGTTCACGCACCGGGGCCTCAGCGGGCCGGCGATTTTGCAAATCTCGTCCTATTGGCGCGAAGGCCGGGAGATTGCCGTTAATCTTTTGCCCGGCGGCGATGCGCTGGAGGTGCTGCGCGCCGCGCGCCAGGGCAATGGCAAGCAGGCGGCGTCCACGTTTCTTGCCACCCTGCTGCCGCGGCGTTTGGCCAAAGTGATTGCAGGAACGGACGATGGCGCGCTGGGCGGTTTTTCAGACGTGAAGCTGAAAGCGCTGGCGGCACGGATCAATGACTGGCGCATCACGCCGTCGGGCACCGAAGGGTACCGCATCGCCGAAGTCACCCTGGGCGGGGTGGATACCAATGCCCTGGACTCCAAGACCATGCAGGCGCGCAAAGTCCCCGGCCTGTATTTCATCGGCGAAGTGGTGGACGTGACCGGCTGGCTGGGCGGCTATAATTTCCAGTGGGCCTGGTCGTCGGGCTGGGTCGCAGGCCAGTCGGTCTGATAGCAAAACGGCCCCGGCGGGGTGACCGGGGCCGTCTGCAGTTCTTACGCGATCCTAGCGACCGCGATAGTCGTAACCATTGCCGCGATAGTTCTGGTAGTTGCCGCGGTAGTCATTCTGGTAGCCGCCATTCTGGTAGCCATACTGATAGTCGTTCGGCGCGTAATTGCTCTGATAGGCGCGGTCGTCATAGCGGTCGCGGTCATTGTGCGACGAGGCGGCGACAATGGCGCCCAGCGCGAACAGGCCGATACCCAGACCAATCAGCGCGCCGGTATTGTCGTGGCCGCGGCTGTGGCCATAGCCGCGGTTGTAACCGCCATGGCCATAGGACTGTGCGCTGGCGGCGGTCGCGCCCAGCAGGGAAACAGCAAGGGTGGCACAAACGAGGCGTTTCATGGTCGTCATCGACTTCGTCCTTCGAATGCGCGTCGGCTTCGGCGCGTCTGCAACACAGATTTGCGTTGCTGACAGCGATAATGATCCTTGCCGATGAACCGGGTCTGAACGAGACTCGGTACCGGCTATTCAGGAAAAAACCCGCCATGACCAAGGACGAAATCACCGCCTGGGCGCTGGCCAATGGCTGGCAGATAATCGACGGCGCGCCCAGCCTGACCAAGCCCGCCAAGCCGCATCCGGCCATCGTGCGGCTGGTGCTGAAGGCCACTGTCGCGCAGGTCGAGATCAAGAAGCCGGCCGGGAAATGGGAAAAAGTGGCCAGCGAGAGCTATTCCAAGATCGAGGCTGACCCGGATACCGGCATGCCCGGCAGCCTGGGTTTTGCCACCATTTCCGGGCTGACCAT
>JBBQBL010000254.1:0-3557 GCA_038317805.1 Micropepsales bacterium | reverse complement strand
TGATGGCCCGCAAACTGGCGGTCCGGCCCGCCCGCCTGGCCGGGCATAAGCCCGTGGCCAGCATCAGTTTTGACGATTTTCCCAAGAATGCCTGGACCGAGGGCGGCCCGGTAATGGCCCGGCGCGGGGTCCGGGGCACTTATTATACGGCGGGCGGCTTTTGCGGCCGTACCGAGAACGGCACCGTCTTTTATGACGCCGATGACCTGCGCCTGCTGGCAGAAGCGGGGCACGAGATCGCCTGTCACGGTTTTGGCCACCAGCCCACCCCGACCCTGACCACCGAAGAACTGACCGCGGATGCCGAGCGCAACCGCGAATTCCTGCGGCCTTTCCTGCGCGGCGAAGCGCCGGTCAGTTACGCCTTTCCCTATGGCCGGGTTTCGCCCCGCACCAAGCGCTTCTTTGCGCCGCGTTTTGCGTCCGTGCGCGGCGTGCATCCGGGCATCAATGCCGGCCGGGTGGATCTGGCGCAGCTCAACACTGTTTCGCTGGAAACACGCTGCTGGGACAAAGCCCGGATTGAGACCGCAATCCAGCGCACCCTGCATGAGAATGGCTGGCTGATCCTCTATACGCATGATGTGTCGGATACGCCGTCGCCCTATGGCTCGACACCAGAAATGCTGGACTGGGCGCTGGGCCGCGTCGCGGCCGCGCGCATCCAGGTGTTGCCGGTGTGCGACGCCCTGCCGGTGGCGCTAGGCCTTTAAGGCCGGGAGCAGCGGGCAGTCGAGCGCAGCGAAGACGTCGCCCCGCGCGCTGCGCGCGCGATTCTTGTAATGGGCGCATTCGCGCCCGGCGACCCATAAGAAACTCGGCGCGCGCGCGCGCCGAAGCACGAATTGCGGACAGCGTGGTCGTAGGCGTGATGCCTTCAGCGTCGAACTTCACATGGATAATCGACGGCAGGCCTGACGCTTGCGCTGCGATGAAAGCGGGCGCGAAGTCGGCGGTCTTGTCCACGGCGGCGCCGAAACCGCCAAAGCTTCTCGCCATGGCGGCGAAATCCGGATTGACCAGGTCGGTGCCCGACACGCGGCCGGGATATTCCCGCTCCTGGTGCATGCGGATGGTGCCGAAGGTGGAGTTGTCCAGCACGACGCAGATGATGGGCAGCTTGTATTGCTTGGCGGTGGCCAGCTCCTGGCCGTTCATCAGGAAATCGCCATCGCCATTGATCGCCAGCACGCTGCGCTGGGGGTACAGGCTTTTCATCGCCACCGCGGCCGGCACGCCATAACCCATGAAGCCGCAGATGGTGCCGATCTGGGTGCCCAACTTGCGGAAGCGGTAGAAGCGGTGGATCCAGCCGGCATAATTGCCGGCGCCGTTGCAGATGATGGCATCGTCGGCCAGATGGCCGCGCAGCCACACCATGATTTCGGACAGGTTCACATCGCCCGGCTGCGGCAGCGGCTTCTCCGACCAGTCGAGATACTCCTGATGCGCGGCGGTGACATCGTGTGCGATGCGGCGCGGCTTGAGCGTGTCCAGCGCGGCGGCGAAAGCGGCGGGCGCGGCATGGATTGCCAGGTGCGGCGTGTAGACCCGGCCCAGTTCTTCGGCGCCGGGATAGACATGCACCAGTTTCATCTTCGGCACGGGAATGTCGAACAGGGTGTAGCCCTGCGAGGTCATCTCGTTCAGCCGCGCACCGGCCGCGATCACCAGGTCGCTGGCCTTCACCCGCGCCACCAGTTTGGGGTTGGCGCCCAAACCAAGATCGCCGGCATAATTGGGATGCAGCGGGTGGAAATGATGGGCGCGGCGGAAAGACGTACTGACCGGAATGCCAAAGCGTTCGGCAAAGGCCGTGATCTGGGCCAGCGCGGCTTCGGTCCAGCGCCCGCCGCCCAGGATCAGCATGGGCTTTTGGCTTTGCGCCAGCAATTCTTCCAGCGCCGCCATCTGTTCGCTGCCGGGCGAAGTCTCCAGTGCTTCCGCAAACGGCGCATCGGGCGACGTGGACGGCAAGGGCAGCATATCGTGGGGCAGGGACAGCACCACCGGGCCCTGGCGTCCGGCCAGCGCGGTGGAAAAGGCGCGCGCCACCATCTCGGCCATGCGATCGGGTTCGTTGATCTCGGCCACCCATTTGGCCATGCCGCCAAAGAAGGCGCGGTAATCCATTTCCTGGAAAGCGTCGCGGCCGCGATTTTCCCGCTCCACCTGGCCCACGAACAGGATCATGGGGGTGGAATCCTGCTGGGCGATATGGATGCCGCCGGACGCGTTGGTGGCGCCCGGCCCGCGGGTGACAAAGCAGATGCCGGGACGCCCGGTCTGTTTGCCCCAGGCTTCCGCCATCATGGAGGCGCCGCCTTCGTTGCGGCAGACAATCACCTGGATGCCGCTGTCATGCAGCGCGTCCAGCACCGGCAGGTAAGATTCGCCCGGTACGCAGAAGACTTTGGTGACGCCCTGGATGCGCAACTGGTCGACCAGCACCTGCGCGGCGGTGCGGGCGGTGACTTCTGTGTGAACGGTCATCCGAACAGGACTTTCTCGGTATAGGCGAGATCGCCCAGTACCGGGCGATACGGGCCCTTGAAGTAACGCGGCTCCTTGCCTTGCGCATAATGCGACAAGGTTCCGGGCATGTCACCGTCAATCAGAAAGCCCAGGCTGCGCGGCAGGAAATGCCTGGAAAGCGCCGGCAGGCAGCGGCGGAAATCCTCCGGCCCCCGGCAGAACATCACGTCCATCACGGGCATCGGCGGCTTGTCCAGGCGCCGCGGCTTGAACACGAAAGGCGAGACAATGCCATCGCGTTCCACCACCAGCGCGGTCATCCCCAGTTCGCGGTGATCGCGCAGCAACTGGGCTTCGGGCAAGGCGCCCGGAATAACGTCGCTGACCGTGCCGCGTCCGGGCAACCCGAACACGATGCTGCGGCCGAAATTGTAGGGCTTGAAGCCTTGCGCCTGCAGGGTGCGCCAGGTGTGCGGCGCAGGCGAGGCGTTCAGGTAAGTGACATGCTTGAGCTTGGTCGCCATCGAGATCAGCAAAGTCGAATGGGTGCGCCACTGCGGCTCGACATACCAGCTCGACAGGTTGGAGATGATCTGCTCGCCGCGTTTGGACGAGATCAGCAGGATCACACCCACCGGACCAAGGCCGCCATCCAGCACATAGCCGTAGCGCGGCACGCCTTCGATCACCGGAAAATTTTTCCAGCGCGCAAAGCCATCGGTCCAATAGGCGCGGCGCGAGCGGGGGAAGCCGCGCGCCAGCAGATCCGCCAGCCCGTCCAGATCGCTCTCGGCGATGGCGCGGCAGCGCACGCGGCTGGCCTGCTGGGGATCAATGGTCATGCGCGGAAAGGCCCTTATTCCCAAGGCTTTATACGGCGTTTGCCATTAGCGGAACGTTAAAGCTCGCAAGGCTAGATTGGGACCGGAAAACCGGAAAGCCAGCCATGAGCGTTGAGACCATTGTCCGTGCCGAATTAGAACAGGTGGCGCGGGAGCAGGAAAAGACCCTGACCGGCCTGACCGACGACACCGTGCTGCTGGAATCGGGGCTGGATTCGCTGTGCTTCGCCATCATCGTGG
>JBBQBL010000253.1:0-3600 GCA_038317805.1 Micropepsales bacterium | reverse complement strand
GTCCACCGGATTGCCCTCATTGTCCACATCCCCGTCGGGGTAATGCGGCCGGTCCAGCGTCTTGAGAAAGAAGTCCGCGCTGGGCAGATCCACCAATTCCCGTTCGACCCGCGGCACCGCCGCTTCGGTGGTGCCAGGCGGCACGTCCTGGGGAATGCGTGTCCGGGCACCCTTGATGGTGTTGGCCTTGATCTTCTCGAACACGCCCTTGCGCCATTCCTCGGAGGCATGTTTGGGAATGTCCATCGGGTGCGCCGGATCCACGACATAGGCGGATGCCATTTTCAGGCGATAGACGCTGGAGATGCCGTCATAGCGGCCGGTCGCCGGGTTAAACATGCCATCCGCATTGCGGCGCAAGGCGAAGTAAAGCGCGACATGATCCTCATGTTCGCGCACGCCCTGCTGGCCGCCATCCTGGGCAAAGGTGTTTTCGGCATACAGGTCGCGCCAGTCGCGATAGCCGCCCAGCAGACCGGTGGCGGACAGACCATCGGCGGCCATGTTCAGGCGCAGCCTTCCCTGGCGGAAATGCGTGTCGCCCAACTGGTCGTAGAACCAGGCGATGCGCGGGCTGTGCAGCTCGGCCACCTGCTCGCTCTCCACCACGCCGTTTTTCACGGTCGCCTTCATTCTGGTGTATTGGGCCGATTTCAGGATGCGATAGGAATAATCCGTGGCGATGCTGCCGCGCGCATCCTTGACGATCTTGTCCGGCGAATAGCCGATCTCCACCACCGCATCGCTGTCATTGCGCGGATCCTGATTGCCGGACACCCGGATCACCATCGTGTAAAGGCCGTCCTGCATCTTGTCGTTGGCGCGCATGTCCAGGTTGGCATTGCCGTTGCCGCGCCATGGCGCATCGCAGCCCCATGCCCGATACAAGGCGTTCTCTATGCCCTTCTCGCCATCGGGACTGACGAAATCGCTGGCCTTGATCTTGCCGTCCAGGTTGAAGCCGTCGCCGATGCGGCTGTTCACTTCGGGCTGGCCGGGGTCATCCGCTGCCCACGGGTTCACATAGGTTTCGATGCCGCGCTTGTAGCCCCGATAAGCAATCGCCCGATTCCACAGGCCAAAACGCGTGGAGGTGGGCGAGCGGGTCTTCTCCACCCCGGGCGGGGCGGTGATCCATTCGATCTCCTGCGCCGAGCGCCATTTCTGCAGCGAGATCGTTCGTTTGGTCTCGACCGGATTGGCGAAATGCTTTCCGCTGCCGTGCGGACAGTCCACGCCGGGCTCGATCTCGCCAGCGCGGGCGAAATCCGCTCGCCCGCCATAACGGAAGGCATATTCATATTGGCCGACCACAAGCCCACGCACCCAAGGCGCGGCCGATGCCGGCGTGATGGCCATCAGGCCGGCCACGGAGGCGCATACCATCAGGCGCTTTTGCAGGACCATGTCGTCCTTCCCCGAGCCGTCGTTGGTTCGCCGGCTGTTATGGGCGGAGTTTAACACCGCGCGACCTTGACGAGCCAGTTCATGCGTTCAAACCGGCGCCACGCCCCCGTCCATCAATCCCCCCTCGGGCGACAGAAAAAAACCCGCGATTGCGCTGCCAGGGACATCGCCTCTAAACCAAATCAATAGCCCGGGACGGGCCCGGTCTAGCCAGGTTTTTCATAATATTTACAATATCTTGGGCTCAACCCGCCTGGACTGTCTGGGGCGAAACAGCCGCGGCGCCAACCACATCGCCATTTTCCGGCGAGTTCGGCGCAGCCGGCAGCCAGATGGTGATGGTCAGGCCTTCATGTGCGCCATTGGCGGCCGTGATGGTGCCGCCATGCGCCAGGACGGCGCGCTTGGCAATGGCCAGGCCCAGGCCATAGCCGTGGCCGCTGCCCGGATCACCGCGGAAGAAAGGATCGAACAACGCCTTAAGTTGTTCCGGCTTCGCGCCGGGGCCCTGGTCGCGGATGATCAAGGTGGTGCCCGTCTGGCCGGACTCCATCTCCAGGGCGATGGTCTCACCGCTGCGGGAAAAACGCAGGGCATTGCGCACGATGTTCTCAATGGCGCGACTGATCAGCTTGCCGCTGCCCACGATCAGCGCCTCCTGATCCGGGTTTTCGGAATTGGCGGCGAACCGGATTTCCACACCCTTGCCCTGCGCTTCAAAGCGGGCATCGTCGGCGACTATGCGCGAAACTTCCGAGACGAAGAAATATTCGTCGGAGGTGGTGGCGCCGCTCTCGATCTTGGACAGGGTCAGGAGTTCACCGACCATTTCCTCCAGCTTGTCGGCTTCCTTGCCGATGCGCTCCAGCGACTGGGCTTCCTTTTCCGGTGACTGGCGGGCCAGCGCGATCGCCAGGTGCAGCCGCGCCAGCGGCGAGCGCAATTCGTGGCTGATATCGGCCAGCAGGCGGTCTCGCGAGGCCACCAGCTCTTCCAGGCGCGAGGCCATGCGATTGAAGTCGGTGGCCAGGTCGGCAATTTCATCCTGCCGCCGCAGCCAGGCCTTGCCCAGCCGCACTTTCAAATCACCGGCCGCCAGCATGCCGAACGCGACACGAATCCTGCGGATAGGCACGATTATGAAGATGGTTAGCAAGGCGCTGAAGATGAACACGCCCACCAACCCGCTGTAGAAAGTGTGTGGTCCCATGTCCAGCGGCAGCGGCGGCGACACATACCCATTGAATTGCGTCACATGATAGATGATCGCGTAGCGCCGGCCCTGCGGGTCGGCCGCCACGGTGGAATAGATGCCGTGGATGGGATCATGCGGCGGCTCTGCGCCCGCCGCGATGGGACGCAGCGTCAGATATTCGCGGGTATTGGCCGGCCAGGTCTTGAACTCTTTCTCGAACACCGCTTCCCCGCCCACCCGGATGACCGAGCCGGCGCCGGCCAGCGCGGTTTCGGCCTGGGCCGAGGTTGAACGGCTGGGGCTTTGACTGAGCAGCGCATCGGCCAGCCAGACGAAATAGGACACCACAATGAAGCTGACGCAGACGCTGAGGAACAGCTTGAAGAATAACGGCCGCCTCACCGCGTCACCTTGAGCCGATAGCCCACGGCGCGCACAGTTTCGATCTCGATGGCTTTGCTGGAAGCCGTCAGCAGCTTCTTGCGCAAATTGCTGACATGGACATCGATGCTGCGGTCATAGGGTTCGCGCTTGCGGCCCAGCACGCTCAGCGACAGTTCATCCTTTGTCGCCACCGCATCCTTGTTGCGCAGCAGGGCTTCCAGAAGATCGAACTCGCAGGTGGTGACCTCGAAAGGCCTGCCGTCGAAACTGACTTCGCGCCGGGCCGGCACCAGCCGCAGCTTGCCCGCCGCGAAATACTGTACCGGCTGGGCGTTGGCGCCGGGCTTGCGGCGCAGCACCGCCTTCAGCCGCGCCAGCAATTCGCGCGCATAATAGGGCTTGGCGATATAATCGTCTGCGCCCATTTCCAGGCCTGCGACGCGCTCATCCTCGGCGCCCTTGGCGGTGAGCATGATCACCGGCACCGCACTGGAGGAGCGGATGCGCTGCAGGGTTTCGATGCCGCTGATGTCGGGCATCATCACGTCCAGGATGACCGCATCCAGGTCGGGGTCCAGCGCCGCCAGCGCGCCATCGGTGCCGTTGAAAGCAGC
>JBBQBL010000252.1:0-3630 GCA_038317805.1 Micropepsales bacterium | reverse complement strand
CCACCAATGCGGGCGCCAGCGATGCGGCCAAGGATGCTATCGGCTTTGGCCGTGGCAAGCGGGAGGGCGAGGACGAGGGAGCGATCAAGAAACTGTTCACGCCGGAATTCCGCAATCGCCTGGATTCGATCATCGGTTTTGGCCGCGGCAAGCGGGAAGGCGAGGATGAGGAAGCCATCAAGAAGCTGTTCACGCCGGAGTTCCGCAACCGTCTGGACGCGATCATTCCCTTCGCGCCGCTCTCCAGAGGCACCATCGACAAGGTGGTGGAGAAGTTCGTGCTGGAACTGGAAGCGCAACTGGCCGATCGCGACGTGACCTTTGATCTGACCTCGGACGCCACGCGCTGGCTGGGCGAAAAGGGCTATGACGACGCCTTTGGCGCCCGTCCCCTGGCCCGCGTCATCCAGGACAACATCAAGAAGCCGCTGGCGGACGAGATCTTGTTCGGCAAGCTCAAGGATGGTGGCACGGTGCGGGTACTGCTGGACCGGGAGAAGGACAAGCTGGCCTTCGAATTCATCCCGGCCGCCGAGGCCAAGCCGCGTGCGCCCCAGAAGGCAAAGGGCAAGCAGAAGCCCGCTGCGAAGGAAGACGTTTAAAACAGGAGGTGTCCATGACCCGATTGTTCAGTGCCACGCTTTGCGCGCTGCTGATGTCCGCACCCGCCTTCGCCCATCACGGCTGGGGTGGGCAGGAAGAAAAAGTCAGCGACATGACCGGTACGGTGGTGCAGGGCGTCAGCCTGGCCGGCCCGCACGCCACCATGAAGATCAAGGTCAAGAATGAGCTATGGGACATCACCCTGGCGCCGCCCGCACGCGCAGAGCGGGCAGGGCTGAAGGAAGGCCTCATTCCCGTTGGCGCCACCGTGACGGTGCGCGGCAATCGCAGCACGGAGCCCGGCCGGCATGAGATGAAGACCATCTATGTCAAGCATGGCGCGGCCGAGTATCACGTCTATCCCGACCGCGAATAGGCAAGCGTGACCGGGCTCCTGCGATGGCTGGAAAGCTCGATGCTGGGCGAGTTCACGCGCTCCCTGGGCGTGTGGAGCTACGGCGTCATCAACCTGATCCACATATTGGGAATCGCGCTCCTGTTCGGCGCGATCCTGATCCTGGATGTGAGACTGCTGGGCGCATGGCGGCAGATTCCGCTGGCGGTGCTGTCGCGGCCCACCACCACCATGGCGCAGATCGGCTTCGTCCTGGCGGTGTGCAGCGGCATTCCGATGATCACGGTCAAGTCCACCGATTATATCGGCAACCCGTTCCTGCTGATCAAATTCCCCGCCATCGCGCTGGCGCTGCTCAATGTCTGGCTGGTGCATCGCAGCCCTGCCTGGCAGGCGCACCAAGTGCGCGATCTGGCGCAGGAGGAACGGCGCCGCCTGGCGTTCGGCGCCAGCCTGTCGCTGCTGTTCTGGCTGACGGCGATCACCGCCGGCCGCATGATCGGATATTGGTAGGGCCATGAAGGACAAGATTACCGGCGGCTGCCTGTGCGGCGATCTTCGCTACAGTGCGGCCGCACCGGCACGCAACATGGGGATTTGCTGTTGTGCCGATTGCCGCAAGGCGTCGGGGTCGGGTTTCATTCCCTTCATGAACTTCGATGCCAGCGCGCTGACCATCACGGGCCGCTGGACGGTGCACCGCATGACTCACGCCGACGGGCGCGAGGCGGTGCGCAATTCCTGTGTTGTCTGCGGCGGACTGGTGTTCGGTGGACCGCTGGGTGAAACCGACAGCCACACCATCTATGCCGGTTCGCTGGACGACCCGGCGCAGTTCAAACCCACTATCGCCATCTACACGCGCAATGCGCCGGCCTGGGTGACGATCCCGCCGGGTCTCACGCAGTTCGAGGCGATGCCCTGACCGTGACGGCCTAAAGCGGCGCGCCGTAATGTTCCATCGCGGGCGGGCTGGCGAAATGCGGGCCCAGCAGCGCGCGCCATTCGGTGAAGGCGGGGGATTCGCGGAAGCCCTTCATGTGATCGTCCACGCTTTCCCACAGCACCAGCAGGATATAGCTGTCGGGATTCTCGATACCCGGACGCATGTCGGCCTGGACGCAGCCCTTGGCGGCGCGGATCAGGGGGCCGGCCTTGGCGAAGGCGGCTTCAAAGTCTTTCGCCTGGCCAGGCTTAATGGCGAAAATGGCTCGTTCCAGGATCACAGGTCGCTCCGTATCTTTGCGGCAATGGGTTCAAGAGTGGCCGCCTGTACCATGACTTTGCCATGCGGCGCCATCGGTACGCCCTCCCAGCGCGGCACGATGTGAAAATGGATGTGGAACACGCTCTGGCCCGCGGCGGCGCCGTTATATTGCTTGAGCAGGATGCCGTCTGGCGCCAGCGCCTTGTCGACGGCTTTGGCGATCTTCTGGGTGGTGGCCATCATGGCCGCCATGCCGTCCGCCGATAGGTCCAGCACATTCTCGGCAGCCTCCTTGGGGACCACCAGCACATGGCCGTCGCTTTCCGGCATCACGTCCATGAAGGCCAGTGTTTTGGCGTCCTCGTAAACCTTCACGCAGGGAATTTCGCCGCGCAGGATTTTGGCGAAGATGTTCTGGTCGTCATAAGCCATCACTTGTCCTTTCGGAACGGAGCATGCCGCGACAGCTCCGCAATGTTATCCGCCACCGCCGCCCGCTCGGCCTCCAGGAAATCGTCCACTGCCCGCGCCAAGCCTTTGTGGGCGATTGTGTGGGCGCTGTAGGTCTGGACCGGCAGGTAGCCGCGCAGCAATTTATGTTCTCCCTGCGCTCCGGCCTCAACCCTTTTCAGCCCCCGCGCGATGGCGAAATCGATTGCCTGGTAATAACAGGTCTCGAAATGCAGGAAGGGGACATAGTCGTTGGCGCCCCAGTTGCGCCCGAACAGCACGCCGTCACCAAACAGGTTCAGGGCGCCGGCGATATATTTGCCATCCTTCTTCGCCATGATCAGCAGGGTCTGGTGCGACAGCGTCTGTCCCAGAAGGGAGAAGAAGCTGCGGGTGAGGTAGGGTGTGCCCCATTTGCGGCTGCCCGTGTCCATGTAGAAATCGAAGAACTGGTCCCAATGGGATTCGGTGATGTCGCTGCCCGTCAGCCAGTCGAATGTCACGCCGGCATCGCGCACGCTGGCGCGCTCTTTGCGCAAATTCTTGCGCTTGGCTGATGAGAGTTCACCCAGGAACTGGTCGAACGAGGTATAGCCGGGATTTTCCCAATGAAATTGCTGACCGGTGCGCAGCAGGTATCCGGCTTCGCCCGCCGCTTTCCATTCGTCTTGCGTCAGGAAGGTTATGTGCAGGGAAGAGGCGCCGATCTGCCTGACGGCCGCTGCCGCGGTCTTCAGCAATGTGCCCCGCGCGCCGTCGCTGCCGGCCAGGATGCGGCGCCCGGTCACCGGCGTGAAGGGCACGCAGGCCTGCAGTTTGGGATAATAGTCGCCGCCGGCGCGCTCCAGCGCCTCGGCCCAGCCATGGTCGAAGACATATTCGCCGTAGGAATGGCTCTTCAGATACATCGGCATCAGCGCATCGCCGGAAACCAGATGCGCCGGTTGCCAGCCGGTATCGCGAGTTGCCGAACCGGATTCCTCCAGCGCCGCGAAGAATTCGTAGGTCGTGAAGG
>JBBQBL010000251.1:0-3652 GCA_038317805.1 Micropepsales bacterium | reverse complement strand
CAACTTCCAGCACCATTTCCTGGTCTATGGCCGCGAGGGAAAGCCGTGCAAACTGGGCTGCAAGGGCACCGTCAAGCGCATCTTGCAGGCCGGCCGCTCCACTTTTTATTGTCCCAAATGCCAGACGTGAGCCAAAACGTGAGAAAGTCATGAACATCAATATCGACGTGAACGGTTCGGTCGGCATCGCCACCCTGAACCGGCCTGACGCGCTGAATGCGCTGAACTCCGCGCTGCTCGACGAGCTGGCGGAGGCGCTGGAAGCCTGGGATGCGGGCACCGAAGTACGCTGCATGATCGTCACTGGCAGCGCGCGGGCCTTTGCCGCCGGCGCCGACATCAAGGAGATGGCGCCCAAAAGCTATTCCGACATGTACCGGGAGAACCTGTTCGGCAACCAGTTCGACCGCATCGCCAAGATCAAGAAGCCCATCATCGCCGCCGTGGCCGGTCATGCCCTGGGCGGCGGCTGCGAGCTGGCGCTGGCCTGCGACTTCATCATCGCCGCCGACACCGCCCGCTTCGGCCAGCCGGAAATCACCCTTGGCATCATGCCGGGCCTGGGCGGCAGCCAGCGGCTGACCCGCATCGTGGGCAAGTCCAAGGCGATGGATCTGTGCCTGACCGGCCGGAGCATGGATGCGGCGGAAGCCGAAAGCTGCGGTGTGGCCGCCCGGGTGGTGCCGGCCGACATGCTGCTGGATGAGGCCCTGAAGGCGGCCCAGAAGATCGCCGCCCAGTCCTCCCCCGCGGCCCAGATGGTCAAGGAGGCGGTCAACCGCGCCCTGGAAACCAGCCTTGCCGAGGGCCTGCATTTCGAGCGAAGGCTGTTCCACGCCATGTTCGCCACCGCCGACCAGAAGGAAGGCATGGCGGCCTTCTCGGAGAAGCGGAAACCCGGCTTTCAGGATAAGTAGGCACAAAACCCGGTTTTCGTTGACCCGGGCTCCGTCCGGGGTTATACGCCCCCTCTTTTCGGCCATTGCCAAGGACTTTCCATGCCCAATATCGCCTCCGCCAAGAAGCGCGTCCGCACCACGGCCAAGCGCACCGCCATCAATACGGCGCGCAAGACCCGCGTGCGCGGCTTTATCCGCAAGGTGGAAGAAGCCATCGCCTCGGGTGACAGCAAGGCCGCCCTGGCCGCCCTGAAAGCCGCCGAGCCGGAAATCATGCGCGGCGTGTCCAAAGGGGTGCTCCACAAGAACACCGGTTCACGCAAGGTTTCGCGCCTGACCAAGCGGGTCTCGAAACTGTCAAAATAACGAACATGCTGGAATCCTTGCGGATTCAAGTGCAGATTAAGGTCCGGAAGCAATTCCGGGCCTTTTTTATTTGTCCGTGTGCTGAGTGTCATCCAGCAGTGGTATTTCGCGGCGCAACACGGACGATTAAGCGCCTAAGTGACTGATTCAAAAAAGCTTGATCGCAAAGCGTCATTTTCCGTATACGTCACAACCATTTAGCATCATCCACAAAAGCGAAATTTTTTTCGAATCAGGCATTTTGTTCGCAGTTTATTCCCTTGTGAGTCGCTTCGAGCTGAGCGTATCTTAACCAACGGTTGGGGTGGGCACGGTGATGTTGAAGACTTCGATAAGTAAAACTGAAGTATTCGACATGGACTCGAAGCTTTTCGGCGCCGACCGAAAACATAGTAGTCCCTAAATCCTTCAAATTTTGACGTCTCAGTGCTGGGCGAAGACCCCGGCCACCCTCGAACTGTCTCTCAGGCGCAAGCATGGCCCCTCCCTCCTCTTCCCCTTATGCCGGCGATATCAGCGCCACCGAGGCCTGGGCGCGCCTCCAGGCGGACCCCAAGGCCCAGCTGGTGGACGTGCGCACCATGGCGGAATGGAACTTTGTCGGCCTGCCGGACCTTTCGGCGCTGGGCCGCCAGGTCCATTGCATCGAATGGCAGAGCTTTCCGTCCGGGGCGCGCAATCCTGGCTTTGTGATCGAGGCCGGCCAGGCGCTGGCCGATCCCAAGGCGCCGGTGATGCTGCTGTGCCGCTCGGGCGCGCGCTCCCGCGCCGCGGCAATCGCCCTCACCGAGGCGGGCTTTGCCCAGGCGTTCAATATCGCAGGCGGTTTTGAAGGCGATGCCGATTCTGATGGCCATCGCGGCAACAGCAACGGATGGAAAGCCGAAGATCTTCCCTGGCGCCAAGGATAGGGCCAGCTTTTTTTGAAATGCCGGACACGAATACGTGCCGGAACGCGAACAACGAAAATGGGTAGTGGTGACATGGTGCAAGTAGGAAAATCGATACCGGACTGGCGTGCGGCATGGGCGGCGGTGCGCGAACGCATGCGCCGCGAGCTGGGCGATCCGGTGTTCGATGCCTGGATCGGGCCGCTGAATCTGGAATCCTTTGACAGCGATGACCTGAAGATCGGCGCCGCCAAGCCTTTCGTGCGCAATTGGGTCGCCAACCATTATGTCGGCCGCATCGAAAAAGCCTTTGTGGCAGAGGGTTTCCGGCCCACCTCGCTGGCCATCGTGATCAGCGCCACCCCGGCCCCGGTCATCGGCGGCGGCGTTCCGCGCGAAGCCCAGCATCAAGGCCTGGGCGAGAATCCCACCAACGTGTCCTACATCTCGCCGCGCAGCGAAAGCCGCGCCAACGAAGATGACAAGGGCTTGTGGAACCGCATGCTGCATCCGCAGCAGACGTTCGACAGCTTCATTCCCGGCGCTGCCAACCAGTTCGGCCACGGCGCCGCGCGCAGCTTCGCCGACGGCCAGCAAGCCGATATTCCGCTGCTGTACATCCATGGCGGCTTCGGCTTCGGCAAGACGCATCTGCTGAACGCGGCAGCGCTGGAATTCCGCAAGCGCGGCAAGCGCACCTTGTTCCTGCGCGCCGAAGATTTCATGCGCCACTTCCTGGGCGCGCTCTATCGCAAGGACACCCTGGCCTTCAAGGAAGAGCTGCGCACCGCCGAAGTGCTGATCATCGACGATCTGCAGCATATCTGCCGCTCGGCCGCCACCGCGTCGGAATTCCTCTACACCGTCAACGCCTTTGCGGACCTGCGCCGCCGGGTGGTGATCGCCGCCGACCGGCCGCCCCAGGCGCTGGAAGGCCTGGGCGCCGACGTCAAATCGCGTCTGGCCGGCGGGCTCTGCGTGGGCCTGGACAAGCCCGACCGCGACACGCGGCTGGCGATCCTGAAGTCCCGCGCCACCGAGTTCACCCGTCACAAGCCTGAAGTGGTGCTGCCCGAAAGCGTGCTGGAACGCATCGCCGACATGGATGACGCCTCCCCGCGCGAGCTGATCGGGGTGTTCACCAAGCTGGCGACCTATGCCGACCTCACCAAGAAGCCGGTGACCCTGGAAACCGCCGAGGAAGCGGTGGGCCTGCGTGCCGGCCCGGGTGCCAAGACCTCGATCGAGGACATCCAGAAGAAGACCGCCGAGTTCTACAAGCTGGACGTGAAGGACTTCCATTCGCCCCAGCGCGCCCGCCGGATTGCCCGGCCGCGCCAGGTCGCCATGTACCTGTCGCGCAAGCTGACCACCCGTTCCCTGCCCGAGATCGGGCGGCGTTTCGGGGGCCGCGACCACACCACGGTGCTGCATGCCTGCCGCCGCATCGAGGCCCTGATTGTCGAAGACGCGCTGTTCCGCCAGGAGGTCGACTTC
>JBBQBL010000250.1:0-3687 GCA_038317805.1 Micropepsales bacterium | reverse complement strand
AGCGGCCCTGTTGATCGGTGTGATTGCAGACAAAGCCCGGATCATAGGCTTCCATGAATCCGAACGGGCCATAGTCTAGTGTCAGGCCCAGGATCGACATATTGTCGGTGTTCATCACGCCATGGGCAAAGCCGACTGACTGCCAGCCGGCCATCAGCTCGGCGGTGCGCTTTACCACTTCGCCGAACCAGGCGGCGTGATCGCCAACAAGGTCGGGGAAATATTCCGCGATGACATGATCGACCAGCTGGCGCACTTGCTCGTGCTGGCCCTTGTGGAAGAAATGCTCGAAATGGCCAAAGCGGATATGGCTGCGCGCCAGCCGCGTCAGCACCGCGCCCGGCTCGGCCGTTTCGCGGTACACCTGTTCGTTGGTGGCGATGATCGCCAGCGCGCGGGTCGAAGGAATGCCCAGCGCGGCCAGCGACTCGCTGCACAGATATTCGCGGATGGTGGAACGCATCACGGCGCGGCCATCGGCAAAGCGCGAATAGGGCGTTTGCCCCGCGCCTTTCAACTGGATGTCCCACAATTCGCCGCTGTCACTGCGCGCCTGTCCGATCATCAGCGCGCGGCCATCGCCCAGCTGCCCGGCCCAGACGCCGAACTGGTGCCCGGAATAGACCATCGCCAGCGGCGTGAAGTCGCCCAACTGTGCATGGCCGGAAAAGACCTGGGTGAAAGCGGGATCGGACAAAGCGCTCGGGTCCATGCCAATCAGCGCGGCGGCTTTGGGATTGGCATGCAGCAGCCGGGGCTGCACCCCAACCTTCTCGGCCGGCGTCAGAGTGTAGAATTCGCCTGGCAGGCGGGCGTAATGGTTTTCGAGTTTCAGGCCGAACATGGACATCGTCTCTATATAACGCCTGCCGCTCGCTTTGGCTCGCGGCGTACGGCGCTCAAATCGGTCCACTGGACCGATTTGCCGGGCTACGCCCGTCGCGCCTTAACAATGCAATTTTCCAGTTCGCCCAAAAAACGCGAACGATCCTGCTTGGAAAAACCGGCATGATGGGTCTGGCCGCCTGGCGTCAGCTCGCGCAGATGCCGGCTGAGTTCCCGCATCCCCAGCGCCATGCCGATGCCGTCCTGGGTGAAGGCCTTGCCGTTGGGACCCAGCACGCGCGCGCCCTTCTCCAGGCAGCGCGAGGCCAGCGGAATGTCGGCGGTGATGCAGATGTCGCCGGCGGCGATGTGCTCGACGATCCAGTCATCGGCGGCATCCGCCCCTTCCGCCACGATGATGTGGCGCAGGAGCGGATTGGCCGACGGGCGCAGACCGCCGTTGCTGACGATGGTGACAGCCAGACCATGCCGGACCGCCACCTTTTCGACTTCTGCTTTTACGGGGCAGGCGTCGCCGTCAACAAGTATTTGAATGGTCGCACGGCCGGACGGCTTCGCGATGCCGTCGTCACCGACGGCTTCGTTCACCTGGCCGATGCTCCGTGAAATCAAGCAGCGCTGGTCCGCTTCTTGTCGTTGTTACGATGCCAGTGCGGGCGCGAACCGTTGCGCTTGGCCGGGGCATGGGGATCGCCATGCGGCAAGCCCTCGCCACGTCCGCCGCCCGGCTTGTGACCGCCGCCCTTGTGGCCGCTGGGCTTGCCATGGCGATGGCCATGGGGACGACGCGGCTCTTCCTGCTGGCGGCGCTGCTCTTCGGTCAGTTCGGGCAGGTCATGCGCGACCAACGCAATCTTCATGCGGATGATGCGCTCGATATCCTTCAGATAGGCGCGCTCCGAACTATCGCAGAAGCTGATGGCGATGCCTTCGCCGCCGGCGCGCGCGGTGCGGCCGATGCGATGGACATAGCTTTCCGGTTCGTTGGGCAGTTCGAAGTTCACCACATGGCTGATATTGTCGACATCGATGCCGCGGGCGGCGATGTCGGTGGCCACCAGCACGCGCGCCTTGCCGGTCTTGAACATGTCCAGCGCCCGCTGGCGGGCATTCTGGGACTTGTTGCCGTGGATGGCTTCGGCCACAACGCCGGTGCGCGACAGATGCTCGGCCACCTTGTTGGCGCCGTGCTTGGTGCGGGTGAACACGATCACCCGGTTCATCGCCACATCCTTCAGAAGCTCGCTGAGGAGCTGGCGCTTCTGCGGCGCCGGTACGAAATACAGCTTCTGCTCGACGCGGTCGGCGGTCTGGCCCTGAGGGGCGACTTCGATCCGCTCGGGCGAGCGCAGCATGTCGTGGGTCAGCTTGACGATATCGTCCGGCATGGTGGCCGAGAACAGCATCGACTGGCGCTCGCGCGGCAGCATCGCCACCAGCTTGCGCACATCGCGGATGAAGCCCATGTCCAGCATGCGGTCGGCTTCATCGACGATGAAGGTGTTCACCGCGTTGAGCTGAACCTGCTTCTGCTGCACCAGATCCAGAAGGCGGCCGGGTGTCGCCACCAGGATATCCACGCCCTTGGACATGTTGCGGATCTGGGTGTTCTGGTTCACGCCGCCCAGGACCACGGTCATCTTGAGATTCAAAAAGCGGCCATAGGTGCGCAGCGATTCCTCGATCTGCACCGCCAGCTCGCGGGTGGGGGCCAGGATCAGCGCCTTGGCCTGCTTCGCGCCCGGCGGGACATGGCCGATGGAAAGCTTCTGCAGCAGGGGGATGCCGAAGGCAGCCGTCTTGCCGGTGCCGGTCTGGGCGATGCCCAGCAGGTCACGGCCAGCCAGCAGCGCCGGGATGGCGCGGGTCTGGATGGGGGTGGGGGTGGTGTAATTCTCTGCCGCCAGGGCGCGCAGAATCGGCTCGGCAACGCCAAGCGTCTGGAAAGTCACGTCAGTCACAAAAGTCCTTAAAAACCGCGGGAGCGCGCCAAAGGGCACGGATTTACGGCTGGTTGCCGTCTTCCACGCACACTGGAGGGAACGGAGGTCAAAGCTGAGATCCGGCGGTGGCAGCGCTGCGATCATCTGACCATCGGCACCTTGTGCGGTCGCACGGATGGCGGTTGTATGGGGGTGTTCGGCCCGGAAGTCAACCTATTCTTTGCTGCACCGCAACAAAGCGACCGTAACATTTGTACGATTAACCCCGTTGCGGGGTGCGGCTTTCTGTAGTCATCATGTCGCAGCCACCCTCGCACAGCCGGGGCGCAAGGGGGGCTTGGGGTTATCAAACCGGCATTGGGGCAGTGCGTCGGTTCTCATGGCATACGGTAATGACGGGCCTAAGCCCATTTCGCAGGCTTCTGCGAAGGGCAAGGTGAAGTGGTTCAACGCCACAAAGGGTTACGGTTTCATCACACTGGACAATGGCGGCGACGCCTTCTGTCACGCCAGCGCGTTGCAGGCGACGGGGCACGCGGATGTGCAGCCTGGCACCACGATTGTCTGCGACCTGGGTGACAGCCAGCGTGGCCTTCAGGTGGTGACGGTTCACAGCGTGGACACGTCGACCGCGGAAGCGCCCAGCCGAACGCCGCGCCCTGACCGCTTCGGCGGCGGCGGCCGTTTTGGCGATGGCGGCGGCGACCGTTTCGGCGGTGGCGGCGGATACGGTGGCGGCGGTGGTTATGGCGGCGGTGGCGGCGGCTACCGGGACAACAACGCGCCCTCCGGTCCGATGGTAGAAGGCAAGGTCAAGTTCTTCAACGACCAGAAGGGCTTTGGTTTTGTGATGCCCGACAGCGGCAGCGGCGATATCTACCTGCATGCCAGCGCGCTG
>JBBQBL010000249.1:0-3737 GCA_038317805.1 Micropepsales bacterium | reverse complement strand
GCCGCCACCCCGCCCGACTTCCAGCAATGGCGCGGCGTGGAAGAGATCATGCGCGACGAGGCCCATGCCGAGGCCGAGGCCATGCTGCACGAAGCCGCCAAGGTGGTGAACGACCTGTCGGGCATCCTGCCGGAACTGGTGATCCCTTACGGCCTGACCACCGAATGCCTGACCGCGCTGCTGAAAGAGGACAAGGATATCTCCATCCTGGTGCTGGCCTCGGGCGCGGGAAAAGAAGGCCCCGGCCCGCTGGTTTCCATGTTCGGCACCGCCGTCCAGGCCATCCCCGTGACGATTGTTCCGGGCAATTTTACCGACGAGCAGATTGACGCTCTGGCCTAAGCGGGCCGATAACCCCCGCCATGGGAAAGATCCTTGTCGGGGTGGCCGTCGGCCTTGTCTTCCTGGTCCTGTGCGCCGGGCTCTATACCCTGTGGAAGGGTGGCGACACGGCCCGCACTTGGTCCAATAAACTGATGCGAATCAGGGTGTTAGCCCAGTTCATCGCCATTATCATCATCATGGCGGTGCTGTTTCTTTCGCAGCATTGATCCTGTCCCCCGCGGCTTATATGTAAGCCGCCTTCACGACCATAAGAGCACCTGACCATGGCCAAGACTCTGTACGACAAGATCTGGGACGCCCATCTGGTGGACGCCCCGCCGGGCGAAACCCCCGTGCTCTATATCGACCGTCACCTGGTCCATGAGGTCACCAGCCCCCAGGCCTTTGAAGGCCTGCGCCTGTCGGGCCGCAAGGTTCGCCGCCCGGAGCTGACCCTGGCGGTGGCCGATCACAATGTGCCCACCAAGGACCGCGACAAGGGCATCACCGATCCGGAAAGCCGCGCCCAGGTCGAAGCCCTGAAAAAGAACACCGCCGATTTCGGCGTGGAATATTTCGCCATGGACGATGTGCGCGCCGGCATCGTGCACATCATCGGGCCGGAACAGGGCTGGACCCTGCCGGGCACCACCATCGTCTGCGGCGACAGCCACACCTCCACCCACGGCGCCTTCGGCGCGCTGGCCTTCGGCATCGGCACGTCCGAAGTCGAACATGTGCTGGCGACGCAAACCCTGCGCGCCCAGCCGTCCAAGAACATGCGCGTGACGGTGAACGGCAAGTTGCCTGAAGGCGTCACCGCCAAGGACATTGCCCTGGCCGTGATCGCCAAGATCGGCACCGCCGGCGGCACCGGCTATGTCATCGAATATGCCGGCGAAGCGGTTCGCGCGCTGTCGATGGAAGGGCGCATGACCCTGTGCAACCTGACCATCGAAGGCGGCGCCCGCGCCGGCCTGATCGCGGTGGACGACACCACCTTGAATTACGTGAAGGGCAAGCCCCGCGCGCCCAAGGGCGCGGCCTGGGAAGGCGCCGAGATGTACTGGAAGACTTTGCATTCGGACGCCGACGCCAAGTTCGACGCCGAAGTGGTGCTGGACGCGCGCGACATCGTGCCGATGGTGACCTGGGGCACTTCGCCCGAACAGGCGCTGCCGATCACCGCCAATGTGCCGGACCCGGCGGCGATGAAGGAAGAACATCACCGCGCCGCCGCCGAGCGCGCGCTGGCTTACATGGGCCTGACCGCCAACATGCCGATCACCGACATCAAGGTTGACCATGTCTTTATCGGCTCGTGCACCAATGGCCGCATCGAAGATCTGCGCGCCGCAGCCGTCATTGCCAAGGGCCGGAAGGTTGCTGCCGGCGTGAACGCCATTGTGGTGCCGGGCTCGGGCCTGGTTAAGGAACAGGCCGAAGAAGAAGGTCTGGACAAGGTGTTCCTGGAAGCCGGTTTTGAATGGCGCGATCCGGGCTGCTCCATGTGCCTGGCGATGAATGCCGACAAGCTGAAGGAAGGCGAACGCTGCGCCTCCACCTCCAACCGCAACTTTGAAGGCCGCCAGGGTCGCGGCGGGCGCACGCATCTGGTGTCGCCGGCAATGGCGGCTGCCGCGGCGGTCACAGGCCACCTCACGGATGTGCGGACGCTGTAAGCTCTTTCAGAACCGACAAGAAAAAAGGCGTGGCCACCGGCCACGCCTTCTTTTTTATGCGGCATTCTCCCACCTCTCGCCCACCATCATCCGGACCGCGACATTGAAGCGGTTCCAGCTGTTGATCAGGGCGATGGAAACCAGCAGCGCCGCGATCTCCTGCTTGCCGAAATGGCGGGAAACCTTTTCCCACAGGGCATCCGGCACGGGATCGGGTTGGTCTGCCAGCCGGGTCAGGCTTTCCGTCAGTTCCAGCGCCGCACGCTCGGCATCGCTGAAAAAGGGGGTTTCCCGCCAGGCCGCCACGGCAAAGATATGATCCAGTGGCGTGCCGTCATGCTGCAGTTCCCTGGCATGCATGTCGACGCAGACGCTGCATCCATTGATCTGGCTGGCCCGCAGATGCACCAGCTTGCGCAGCCGCAGCGGCAGCTTGTCTTCGGTGGGCTTGTTCAGGGCAAACATGGCTTGCATGGCCTCCGGCAGGATAAAAACGGGATTGGGCATTCGTGATTGCATGGCTTTCTCCTAGAATTTCGCGGCCGGGCGTCACATCGGGGTGCCTGGCCGCGTCAAAGCCATGACGAAGCGCGTCGGCAGGATGTGACGGATGGACGAAAAAAATATCGCGGAACGGTTCCAGGCAGACCGGCCGCACCTGATCCGGGTCGCCTACCGCATGCTGGGCTCGCTGGCCGAGGCCGAGGATGCGGTGCAGGAAAGCTGGCTACGCCTGTCCCGCGCCGATACGGCCGGGGTCGGCAATCTGACTGGCTGGCTGACAACGGTGGTGGCCCGCATAGCGCTCGACATGTTGAGACGCCGCAAGGCGCGCCGCGAGGACGCGGCGGATCCGCATGCCACCGAACCCGCAACGGGCGCGGCAGGCGATCCCGGCGCGGAGCAACTGGCCGATGCCATCGGTGTCGCCATGCTGGTGGTGCTGGAAGCGCTGGAGCCCGCCGAGCGCGTGGCCTTCGTGCTGCACGACATGTTCGACCTGCCATTCGATGACATCGCACCGATCCTGGGCCGCACCGCCGTCTCCACCCGCCAGCTCGCCAGCCGTGCGCGTCGCCGGGTTCGGGGCGCGCCGAAGGAAGAGGCGCGCGCCGACCGCAAGGTGGTCGAGGCGTTTCTTACAGCCGCGCGGCAAGGCGATTTCGAGGCGCTGCTGGGCCTGCTCGATCCGCAGGTGGTGATGCGCGGCGATGCCGCCGCGATCCGACTGGGCGGGCCGCGCCAGCTCTCGGGTTCCGCCGCGGTGGCCAAAGCATTCCAGGGCCGCGCCCAGCAGGCGCGCTTCGTGCTGGTGGACGGCATGGCGGGTGTCGCGGTGGCGCCCGCCGGCCGTTTGCTGCTGGTCCTGAATGTCACGACCCGTTCTGGAAGGATCGTCGGCATCGAAGCGGTGGCCGACTCCGGCCGGCTGGCACAGATGCAGTTCGCGCTGCCGGACGGCTAGAAAAAGCTGACCGGGTCCACGTCCACCGCGACGCGCACCGCGGCGGGGACTTTGACGCCGGCGAGCCACGCCTTCAGATAAGCCTGCACATCCACGCCGCGTCCGGCTTGCACCAACAGCCGCTCGCGCGTCTGGCCGCGCAGCAAGGCATAGAAGGCCGGCGTCGGGCCCCACACTTTCACATCGCGGGCGTTGGGCGCGGCTTTGCCGAGCTGGCGCGCGATATCGCGCACCGCATCGCCGTCATAGCCGCTGATTACCAGCGC
>JBBQBL010000248.1:0-3767 GCA_038317805.1 Micropepsales bacterium | reverse complement strand
CACGAACTCGCCGCCGGTGAAGTCGGCGCCCGGCTGGGCCAGCAGCACCGCCCCCTGCAGGGGAAAGACTTCGGCACCGTAAAGGTCCTGGTGCAGGCAGTTATAGTCACCGGGTCCATAGCGCAGCAGCAGCGGGGTGGGCCGCGCCTGTCCGGCCGCGTGGCAACGGGCCCGATAGTCGGCATGGGCTTCCGGGAAGCGCTCCGTCTTGCCCAGCCGCGCCTGCCAGCCATTGGCGATGGCCGCGAGGTGGGGGTAGAGGCCGGTGCGCAACTTTTCGACCGCGCCGGGCAGGGGATAGGCGAAGTAGCGATACTCACCCTTTCCAAATCCGTGCCGGGCCATCACCACCCGGCTGCGGAAGAGGCCGTCCTGGTCATACATTCGGGCCAGCGCATCGCAGTTCGCGCCGCTAACAAGGCCGGGCAGGATCGCCCAGCCCTGTTCGTCCAGTTCGGCGCCGATGCGCGTCCAGTCCTGTTTCATGAGGTAATGTTAGCGGCTTTGCGCAGACCTGCGCCTCCCATATCCTGCGTTTGAATATGAGGCACCCTATGGCGACGATTTACGGCATCAAAAACTGCGACACGATAAAAAATGCCCGCACATGGCTGGAAGCGCACAAGGTCAAGGCCGACTTCCATGACTACAAGGCTTCGGGGATCGACAAGGCGACCCTGGAAAGCTGGACGAAGAAAGTCGGCTGGGAGGTGTTGCTCAACCGCGCCGGTACCACCTTCAAGAAACTGCCCGATGCCGACAAGGAAGGCCTGACCGAGAAGAAGGCCATCGCCCTGATGCTGGCCCAGCCCTCCATGATCAAGCGCCCGGTGCTGGACGCCAAAGGCAAGCTCACCGTCGGCTTCAAGCCGGACGATTACAAGAAGCTGTTCGCCTAAGCGGAATAGTGCAGGAACACTTTGCCGTTCCCGAATGTGCGGCTGTTCTGCAGTTTCAACTCCGGCTTGCCGGGAACGCCTTCGAACAAAGTGCGGCCGCCGCCCAATATCACCGGACAGACCAAGAGCTGATAATCGTCGATCAATCCCGCCGCGGTCAGCTGCCTGACGATGCTGCCGCTGCCCAGGATGGTCATGTCCACTTTGCTTTGCTGTTTCAGCCGCGCGATTTCCTGCGCCGGATCGCCGTTCAACACCGTGGTGCCCGCCCAGTCGGCTTTCTTCATGCTGCGCGAGAACGCATATTTTGGCGCCGCGTTCATGCCCTTGGCCACTTCGGGCATGGCCTGCGCCGCCATCGGGGTGGGCCAGAAGGCCGCCATCATCTCATAGGTGACGCGGCCGAAGATCAGCGCATTGGCACCTTTGGCATTGCCGGCCACGAAGTCCTGGAACTCCTTGTTGTCGCCGCCGGCATGAGCCCAGCTCATGTCGTTGCTGCTGTCGGTGAAATAGCCGTCCAGCGAAACGCTGTTGAACATGTTCAATCTGGTCATGGCGGGCTCCTTCAGAGTGTCTTGGCCAGCGCTTCCAGCTGGTCGGCGCAGATCCCCCAGCCCTGATGAAAGCCCATCGCTTCATGCTTTTTCTTGTCTTCCTCGCTCCAGTGGCGGGCGGTGGCGGTGTAGCGGGTCTTGTCGCCTTCCGGTTCGAAGGTGACGGTGGCCACCATGAAAGGCGCGCCGTCCTTGGGCGACCAGTCGCCGGTGAAGGCGTCGGTGAAAACGATTTTCCGGTTCGGCACCACTTCCAGATACTGGCCGGGGCAGGGGATGTCCTGGCCGTCCGGGCTGCGCATCGTCACATTGCTGGCGCCGCCCGGGCGCACATCGGTTTCCACCACCGGCGTGGTGTAAGGCTTGGGCGCGAACCACTGCTTGATCAGCTCGGCCGTGGTCCAGCAGCGGAACAGCTTCTCGGCCGGCGCGTCCAGAAGGCGGGTCAGGACCAGTTCGTGCTTGCTCATATCGTCCTCCGATTTCGTCAGGGTCTGACCCAAGGACGGCCAAAGCAAGGCCGGTCCGACAGGAACCCTGGCGATTTATTTTTATGAAGCTTTGTCGGGCCGGGGCATACTCGCCCGTCCTCTAGGAAGATCGAAGGAACCGCCATGCTTTACACCCTGCTTTGCTACAACAAGGAAGATGTCGTCTGGTCCTGGAGCAAGGAAGAAGATGCCGCCGTGATGGCCAGTCTTTCCGTGGTCCATGAAAAGCTGGTGAAGGAAGGCAAGCTGGGCCCGTCCCTGCGCCTGCTGCCCACCACCGCCGCCACCACCTTGCGCGGACCGGGACTGGTAATCGACGGCCCGTTTGCCGAGACCAAGGAACAGCTGCTGGGTTTCTATGTCATCGACGTGGAGAACCTGGATGCGGCGCTGGACGTGGCCAAGCAGCTTTCCGCCGCCAATCCCACCAGCGTCTATGAAATCCGTCCCATCGCCCTATATGTGCCCGAAGCGCGGCCCAACGCGCCCAAGGACATGGTGAAGGCCTATTGATATGGACATGGCGTGGATCCATGGCGCACTGACCGCCGCCCGCCCGCAGGCCGTGGGCGCGCTGCTGCGCTATTTCCGCGACATGGACCGCGCCGAGGAAGCTTTCCAGGACGCCTGTCTGCGCGCGCTGAAAAGCTGGCCCGAAAAAGGGCCGCCGCGCGATCCCACCGCCTGGCTGATCCTGGTGGGCCGTAACGCCGCGCTGGACGGCGTACGCAAGCAGAGCCGCACCACTCAGTTGCCGCCCGACGAAGAAATCTCCGATACGGGTGACGCGGAAAGCGAGCTGGCCGAACGGCTGGACGGCTCGCATTACCGCGACGATGTACTTCGGCTGCTGTTCATCTGCTGTCATCCTGATTTGCCGGCCACCCAGCAGATCGCACTGGCCCTGCGCATCGTCTCGGGCCTGACGGTGCCGCAGATCGCCCGCGCGTTCCTGGTCGGCGACGCGGCGATGGAGCAGCGCATCACCCGTGCCAAGGCGCGCATCGCCAAGGCCGATGTGCCGTTCGAGGCGCCCGGTCCCGCCGAGCGCGCCGAACGCGTCGCCGCGGTGGCGGCAATGATCTATCTGCTGTTCAACGAAGGGTATTCGGCCGGCAAGGATCCGGATCGCGCGCCCTTGTGCGACGAAGCTATTCGCCTGGCGCGGCTGCTGCTGCGCCTGTTCCAGACCGAGCCGGAGATCATGGGGCTGACGGCCCTGATGCTGCTGCAACAGGCGCGGCTGGCGGCGCGCTTCGATGCGGACGGCGAAGCCGTCCTGCTGGACGATCAGGACCGCAGCCTGTGGGACGACAAGCTGATCAGCGAGGGGCTGGCGCTGGTGGACAAGGCGATACGCCACAACCGGCCCGGGCCGTATCAGGTTCAAGCCGCCATTGCCGCCACCCACAGCCGCGCCGCGACCGCTGCCGACACCGACTGGGCGGGGATCGACGGGCTCTATCTGGCGCTGGAACGTATGCAGCCTTCGCCGGTGATCACGTTGAACCGCGCCGTGGCGGTGGCCAAGTTGCACGGCCCGGCCGCCGCGCTGGACATGATCGCGCCGCTGGAAGCATCCCTGTCCGGCTATTTTTATTATTTCGGAGCGCGCGGGGCCTTTCTGTTGCAATTGGGGCGTAATCAGGAAGCGAGGGTTGCCTTCGGCCGCGCCATTGCGCTGGCCAATACCCCGGCGGAAGCTGCCCATATCCGCCAGCATCTGGACAGGCTGATGCAGGACGCGGGATAAAATTTTGGGGCACGTGTCGGACCGGGGTCCGCCGCGCCGTCCTTGGAACACAACCAACGGAGTTTTT
>JBBQBL010000247.1:0-3772 GCA_038317805.1 Micropepsales bacterium | reverse complement strand
TATGACACAAGGGGCAAGCTGGTTGAGCAGGGCGTGTTTTCGGGTGACAAGCTGGTGACGCCGCTGGGCGGCAATTAACGCCGCGGTTGACCTTCGCGGGGTGCCGTGGCATCGCCTGTTTTCCGCCCCAAGCGTTATCGCACCATGCCGCTGCCCCGCCTCATATCCGGACTGTCACAGATCGCTCCCGATCACGACGCGCTGATCTGCGACGTATGGGGTGTGGTGCATGACGGCAGCCGCCACCATCCCGCCGCTGCCGATGCCCTGTATCGCTTCAAGGAAAAATACGGCCCGGTGGTGCTGCTGACCAACGCGCCGCGCGTGCCGGCGGAAGTCGCGGCCCAGTGCGCCAGCTATGGCCTGCCGCCCGATTGCTATGATGCCATCGTCAGCTCCGGCGGCGCGGCGCGCGAGGAACTGGCGCGGCGCAGCGCCACGCGCACTTTGGCTCTGCACTATATCGGCCCCGACCGCGACCTGCCGATGATCGAGGGACTGGATATCCGCCGCACCGATATCGCCGAGGCTGACGTGTCGCTCGCCATCGGCCTGCGCGACGACATGACCGAGACGCCGGCCGACTATGGCAATGAACTGGCGGCGATGAAGGCGCGGGGCCTCACCATGCTGTGCGCCAATCCCGATCTGGTGGTGCACCGGGGGACAAAGCTGGTCTATTGCGCCGGTTCGCTGGCCAAGGACTATGAGACGCTGGGCGGGCAGGTCATCTATTATGGCAAGCCCCATCTGCCGGTGTACCAGGCCGCTTTGGCCGCTGCCGGCAACCCCAAACGGCCCCTGGCGGTGGGCGATGGCCTGCTGACGGACATAAAAGGCGCCAATGCCGCAGGCCTGGAGGTTCTCTTCATCGCCGATGGGGTTCATGGCGAGGAGATTGCACCTTATACTGACGAACACATGGCGGCCCTGTTCACCCGGTTCGGGGCGAATGCCGGGTCCGTCACCCGCAAACTGGCCTGGTGAACAATGCCCAGCGTATATCTCGATGAACTGAGGCCCGGCATGACGGCCAGCAGCACCCATACCGTCACCGAGCGGGACGTGCAGCTGTTCGGCGAAGCCACCGGCGACATGAACCCGGTGCATTTCGACGAGGAGTTCGCCCGCAGGACCGTGTTTCGTGGCCGTGTCGCGCATGGCGCGCTCAGCATCGGCTATATCTCGGCGCTGCTGGGCACCCAGCTGCCGGGCGAAGGCTCGATCTTCCTGTCGGCCAGCATCATCTTCAAAATTCCGGTGCGGATCGGCGATACCGTCGTGACCACCGCCACGGTGCGCGAAGTCAATGGCCGGGCCGCGGTGATGGACTGCGAATGCACGGTGGAGGGTAAGCAGGTGCTGACCTCGGAGGCGCATGTGCTGGCGCCGAAGCGTCCCTCCGGGGCCTGATGCGGATATTCCGTCATTACGACGATGTGCCCCCCGCCCTGCGCGGCGCGGTGGTGGCGATCGGCAATTTCGACGGCGTGCACCGGGGCCACCGCGCCCTGATCGCCGAGGCCAAGATGCAGGCCGAAGCACGCCGCAGCCCGCTGGCGGTGCTGAGTTTCGAACCTCATCCGCAGGAATTCTTCAAGCCATCGCCAGACTGTTTCCGCCTGACACCGCTGCGCGCCAAGGCGCGGCTATTGTCGGACCTGGGCGTGGACGCGTTGTTTGCGCTGAACTTCGACGCCGACATGGCAAAGCGCACGCCGCAGGACTTCATCCAGAATGTGCTGGTCGAAGGGCTTGGCATTTCGGGCGCCGTGGTCGGCCATGATTTCGAATTCGGCCAGAAGCGCGCCGGCAATCTGGCCACCCTGTCCTATATGGGCGAGATGGAAGGCTTCACCGTCACCGCTTTCGACACCGTCACCGCATCGGGCGATGAAAAGATTTCCTCCACCCTGATCCGCAAGATGTTGCGCGAGGCGCGGCCCGAGGAAGCGGCGCGCCTGCTGGGCCATCCCTGGGCGGTGGAGGCGCGGGTCGAACATGGCGATGCGCGGGGCCGCACCATGGGCTTTCCCACCGCCAATATGCATCTGGGCCATTGCCTGGCGCCGGCCTTCGGGGTCTATGCGGTGCGGGTCAATATTCTGGAAGGCGACCGCACCGTCGCCCGCCATGACGGCGTCGCCAATTTCGGCATCCGGCCCATGTACCAGGTGAACGTGCCCCTGCTGGAAACCCACCTGTTCGATTTCGATGGGGATCTGTACGGCAAATACCTGTCGGTGGAGCTGATCCAGTACATCCGCCCCGAAGCCAAGTTCTCCGGCCTGGACGCCCTGATCGCCCAGATCGGCATCGACGCCGCCAAGGCACGGGAAATCCTCGCGAAAACGGCCTAGTGGACGGTTTGGATACCCCCTGTTAGAAGCGTCCCCATGTCCGACACACCCGCGCAAACCCCCGATTACCGGGCGACTCTGTTCCTGCCCGCGACCGACTTTCCCATGAAGGCGGGCCTGCCCGAGGCCGAGCCCAAATGGCTGGCGCGCTGGGCAGAAATGGACCTTTACGGAAAGCTGCGGGCCCGCGCCAAGGGCCGGCCTTTGTTCGTGCTGCATGACGGCCCGATCTATGCGAACGGCGACATCCATTCGGGCACCGGCCTGAACCACATCCTGAAGGACTTTGTGGTGCGCTCCCAGGGCATGCTGGGCAAGGACGCGCCCTATGTGCCCGGCTGGGACTGTCACGGCCTTCCCATCGAATGGAAGGTGGAAGAGAAATTCCGCGCCGAGGGCAGGGCCAAGGACGACATTCCCAAGGACGTGCTGCGCACCGAGTGCCGCAAGTTCGCCGGTCACTGGCTGAACATCCAGCGCGAGCAGATCAAGCGGCTGGGCCAGATCGGCGACTTCGAACATCCCTACACCACCATGAACTTCAAGGCCGAAGCGGTGATCGCGCGCGAAGCCATGAAGTTCGTGGAGAATGGGCTGCTCTATCGCGGCTTCCGTCCGGTGATGTGGTCGCCCGTTGAGAAGACCGCGCTGGCCGATGCCGAGGTCGAGTATCACGAGAAACAGTCGCCCACGATCTATGTGAAATTCCCTCTGGTGAAGTCGTCGCCCGAACTGGCGCACACCTTCATCGTGATCTGGACCACCACGCCCTGGACCATTCCGGGCAACCGCGCCATCGCCTTCTCGCCGGAGATTTCCTACGGCCTGTATGAAGTGGCCGACGCCACAGATGGCTCGCTGGCGCGTCCCAGCGAACATCTGCTGCTGGCCGACACGCTGGCCGAACAGGTCGCCAAGCACGCCAAGATGATGCTCAGCCGCGTGCGCACCGTGGCCGCGGACGAGCTGAAATCGCTGGTGGCGGCGCATCCGCTGCGCAGCCTGGGCTATGATTTCGAAGTGCCGGTGCTGCCGGCTGGCTTCGTCACCGCCGATACCGGCACCGGCTTTGTCCATAACGCGCCCGGCCATGGCGAAGACGATTTCGAGCTGATGCTCAGCCTGGACCGCGACTATCCGGCCAAGAACCCGGATGCTTTCTCGCTGGTGCAGCCGGACGGTTCCTATGCCCCGCATGTCCCGGCCTTTGCCGGCAAGCGCATCCTGACGCCGGAAGGCAAGGATGGCGATGCCAATGGTGCTGTCATCAAGGCGCTCATCGAACACGGTAAGCTGCTGGCCAAGGGCAGCCTGCGCCATTCCTATCCGCACAGCTGGCGCTCCAAGGCGCCGGTGATCTTCCGCGCCACGCCGCAATGGTTCGTGGCCATCGACAAGCCGTTTCATGATGG
>JBBQBL010000246.1:0-3818 GCA_038317805.1 Micropepsales bacterium | reverse complement strand
GGGCCGAATGACCGCTTCAGGCGAAAGCGGACATTGGTCGCCACACTAAAAGCCTGGGTCCATGCCGTGGCCCTACTTCCTCTACTTCCCTGAGAGATAACAGAAGCCCTCGGGGCTTACAAAGCCTCTCATCAGGGAAATTCAGTCTCTCCACATTCTGCCACCGGGATTGCCACCGGACACACGGGTATAGGCGGGTACTGAAGGGGTCGAGCTTTCGAGGGGTGCAGTGAAAAGCCAGTATTCCTGCACACAGCGACACTCAGGTGCATAGGACGGCATGGGGCAGGCCATATTTTAAGTCCGGTGCGTTCAGGACCTTGCCGCTGTTTCCGCGCAGTCTCGTGCTGGGTGCTGCCACCTGTTCTTGTGGACAAGTGGAGTTTTAACTGACGGAGCAGATGTAGGTAACGTTGGTGGTAATGGGCAAAAACAGAGCCGGAAAATCTAGGCTAAATTCAATAACTTAGGCTGATAGGTGTGATGCCCGCAGGCGCACCATTCATCTGATCCACATCGCGGATCAGATGAATGACAAGGCGCGGCTAGCGTCAGCGGCCGCCAGCGCGCCTCATCCCAAATCGTAATTATTTCGCCGCCGGCTTTTCCGCCAGGATGTTGATCTGGGCCAGCGCCGCTTCATCCGACGGCAACGTCGCCGTGCCGGCCGGATACTGGTTGAACGACAGGATATAGGCGATCACCAGCGACACTTCCTGGCCCGACATGCTGCCCGGATCGTTGGCGGGCATGGTGCTGTGAATGCGGGTGAAAAATTCGCTCACCGGAACATTGGACCAGTTGGCCAGGAACGCGCCGCCCGCCAGCGGCGGCGCCATTTCCGCGCCGTTCATCTCTGCGCCATGGCAGATGGCGCACTTGTTGTCGAACAACACCTTGCCCTGCGCTGCCTGCTCGGCGGTGAACACCCCGTCCCACACGGTGCGCGTGGGCGCTTGCGCCAGCGCCGTTCCGGCCGCCGCCAGACCCATAGAAACCGCGGCAATCACCAGCTTTTTCATCACGCACTCCTTGGGCTCGGCCGGTGGCGTTTATAGGGGCACAGCCCGCCAAATATAAGTCTTATTCGAGACAAATTGCGGCGCTGCGTTTCAGCCCTGCGCAACAGGCGCGGGCGCATGCTGGGTTCCGAACCGTTGGGGCATCAGCCATGTACACCATCGTCGCGGCTTCCCAGAAAGGCGGGTCGGGCAAGACCACCTTGTCCGGTCACCTGGCCGTTGAGGCATCTCGCGCCGGCGCCGGCGAGGTCGCGCTGATCGACACCGATCCGCAAGGCAGCCTTGCCCATTGGTGGAACGCGCGCCAGGCGCCCGCGCCGCATTTCGTCAAGGCGGGCCTGCCCGACCTGGAAGGCGCGCTGGCGGGGCTGGACCGCATGGGCATCAAGATCGCGGTGATCGACACCCCGCCCGCCATCACACAATCCATTTCCCGCGTGGTGGCCTATGCCGACCTCGTCATCGTGCCGACGCGGCCCAGCCCGCACGACCTGCGCGCGGTGGGCGCGACGGTGGACATCGCCGAACGCCACGGCAAGCCGGTGATCTTTGTCGTCAACGCCGCCACCGCGCGCGCCCGCATCACCGGTGAAAGCGCCGTGGCCCTGTCGCAGCATGGCACCGTGGCGCCGGTCACCATCCATCACCGCGTCGATTTCGCCGCCAGCATGATTGATGGCCGCACCGTGGGCGAAGTGACTCCCAACTCCCAATCGGCCAAGGAGATCAGCGACCTGTGGCTGTACATCCAGGAGCGCTTGTCGCGCCTTGTGCACGATCCCAGCTTGCTGCCGCAGATCAAGGCCGATCACCTGGCGTTGAGCGCGCTATTGTCTCCGGGACCGGAAAGCTTTGCCGACCTGCCGCCGGAACTGCCGGTCTATGACGGGCCTGATCGGCGCTCAGGCGTGGAGCGACGCATCATCCTGGAGCCACGCAGCAATGAAAGGCGCGTCTTTGGACGACGCGCCACGGACCAGCCTCAATGGGGGATCAAATGAGCAGCGGAAAATTCGCTTCGGTCACCGCCAGCCTGCTGGCGCGCAAGGGTGAGGGCCAGCCTTGGATGCAGGGTGGGATGCAAGCGGCCGCGCCGGAGCCCGCGCGCATGCCGCTGGCCTGGCGCAATGAGGGGCGCAGCGACGTGCGCAGTGAGGTACGCGTCGCGCCGGCCGCCCCGCCGCCGCCCCCGCCGGCAAAAGACAAGTCCTGCGCCGTGCGCATGTCGCTGCATGATTTCGAGCGGCTGGGCATCCTGGCAGTCAAGACCGGCGTGACCCGCCAGGCTTTGCTGAAAGACGCGTTGGCGCAGTTTTTGGCCGCCAAGGCGCAGGATTTCGGCTGCGCCTGCCTGGGGGCCTGCGAACGCAATTGCGGCGACAAGGCCTGATCGGCTAAATCTGGACGCATCTTCGGGCGAAGGGGCGTTCCATGAAATTTCTGGGCAAGTTGATCTGTGCGCTTTTCTTGGCGCCGGCCGTCGTGTGGGCGGCGCCGCTTTATACCGCCGACAGCAAGATGGCGGTGCCGGAGGATTACCGGACCTGGGTGTTCCTCACCTCCAGCCTGGACCTGAACTACAACACCGCCGCCACGCCCGGCCATCACATGCTGGACAATGTCTTTGTCGATCCGGCCGCTTATCAGGTGTTCGTGAAGACCGGCACCTGGCCGGACAAGACCGTGCTGATCAAGGAAAACCGCATGGCCGAATCCGCCGGCACCCTCAGCAAGGCGGGCCAGTTCCAGGCCGGCGTGATGAACCTGGAAATTCACGTCAAGGACGAGGCGCGGTTCCCCAGCGGCAAATGGGCGTTCTTTGTGTCATCCGATGGCAAGGCGGCGGGATCGCTGATGCCCCAAAGCGCCAACTGCTATTCCTGTCACCAGGAGCATGGCGTGGTGGATACAACCTTTGTGCAGTTCTATCCGACCCTGATGCCCATCGCGAAGGACAAGGGCACGCTCACCGCCGACTATCTCAAAGAGATCGGCGCGAAATAATCAGACGGTCTCGACCAGTTCGACCGGCTTGTAGCCGGGGGCGCGGGTTTGCCACAAGACGCCGATGAACAGCATCTTGGCGCGCGGCAGGATGGCCAGCGAAATGCCGACGAACAGCGCCGACAGCGATACCATCGCGGCCCAGGTCGGCATCCAGTCCAGGTTCACCATGAAAGCGAAGGGCAGGAAGACATGCCCGACCAGGATGATGGTCAGCCACGGGGCGGCATCATCGGCGCGGATCTGGCCGAAGCTTTCACCGCAGGCGGCGCAATTCTCCACCTGCTTGAGATAGGACCGCATCAGCTTACCATTGCCGCAGGCAGGGCAGCGGCCGAGCAGGGCGCGGCGGGCGGCGGTTTTCAGGTCGATCTCGGTGTCGCTCATGACGGAAATATAGGCCCCTGAGATGAAGATTTCAGTGGTGCGCCTTGCCACTGCGACAAACTTGCATAGGTCGAAAAAGGCCGTCACTGTCTGTCACAAGGCGTGAAAAAGGCCGCAGGGGCAGGGCGTTTTTATGAAAATCACGAAGCTCACCACCTTTGTGGTGCCGCCGCGCTGGCTGTTCCTCAAGATCGAGACCGATGAAGGCGTCACCGGCTGGGGCGAGCCGGTGGTGGAGGGGCGCGCCGAAACGGTGGCCGCCTGCGTCGCCGAGCTGGCCGATTATCTGGTCGGCAAAGACCCCGCGACAATCGAAGACCATTGGACGGTACTTTATCGCGGCGGCTTCTACCGGGGCGGCGCCATTCACATGAGCGCCCTTGCCGGGATCGACCAGGCGCTGTG
>JBBQBL010000245.1:0-3844 GCA_038317805.1 Micropepsales bacterium | reverse complement strand
GCGGCAATCGATCTCCTGGGGGTCCCCGGTGAGCCGGATCGATTTGATGACCGTGCCCCGGCGCAGCGTTTGCCCGGCGCCTTTCACCTTGAGGTCCTTTATGGTGACCACGCTGTCGCCATCGGCAAGCAGGGTGCCGGCAGAATCGCGGACCTCGACCAGATCCACCAGGGCTGCCCGCCTGGCGGCCTCGGCAGCGGGAATCCATTCGCCGGAGGCTTCATCATAGACATATTCGTCGCTGCTATCGGGCATGTACATTCCATCAGGAGCGGTTTGCTGTTTCGGACACCCTAACCATCAGCCACCAGTCATGCCAGCCGCTAGCGGGTGGTGTCCGCGGTTGGCGCGTTATAAGCGCAAGCCGCAGGAAGCACTTGCGCATCGGCTTGTTGAGCGCCAATCTGACTTTTACCACTCAATTCTTGGAGAGCGGAAACGTCATCCGCTTTTCCCGGTTATTCGCCGGTTTGTTGCGCTGAAAACCGTTTTGGCCGCGCGCAATGTTGCAGTGCAGGGTGTCAGGGGGCCGCGCCAGCGGTGGCATATAGGGGGAAATTATGGATTTTCTGTCGAAGAACCAGTTCGCGCGGCCGAGCATCGGCACCGTCTCCAGCGACACGGTTACGGCCGTGCACAGGCGCATGCTGATGACCGGGTTGTGGCTGCTGCTGGCGGCCCTCGTTCAGCCCGCCCTTGCGGCGGACAAGGCGGCGGGCTTGCGGATTGCCACGTTCCAGACCGATGCGACGCCGCCGATGGGCTACGATATGGGCTATTCGGTGGTCAAGAAATTCGGCGAGCCGCTGCTGATCAAAGGCGTGGTGATCATCGGCGCGGGCAAGCCGATCGTAATGGCCGCGGTGGATTGGGTCACGATCGACGGAAAGGCGCGCGATGAATGGCAGGCATTGCTCGCACAGGCCGCGGGCACCACGCCGGATCGGGTTTCGCTGCACCATCTCCATCAGCATGACGCGCCGCGTGGCGATCTTGATGTCTTCGACGAACGGGTGAGGCTTGGTCTGCCAGAACCTGTTGCGCCAGGCGTGCCGGACAAGGGCAGCTGGGTGCGTGGGGTCATGCAACGCTCGGCGGCGGCACTGGCCAAGGCGCTGCCCGCGGCCAAGCCTGTCACCCATATCGGCCTGGGCAAGGCGCAGGCGGAGCGGCTTGGCGCCAACCGGCGCATCATGGGCGCCAATGGGCGCGTGGCGATGCACCGCCAATCGACCTATACCAACGAATATCCGGCGGACGTGGCCGCGCGGATCAAGGTGGACGCTGACGCGGATGGTCATCGTCTGAGCATCTTCTACCTGGAGGAAGCCAAGGCCGCTCCCGAAGGGTTGATCGATCCGTTCGTGCGCGTGATCAGCTTCTGGAACGGCGATCGCCCGCTGGTCGCGCTCAACTATTACGCGTCGCATCCCCAAGTGTCGTTCGGCAAGGGCATGCCCACGCCGGAGTTCGTGGGACTGGCCCGCGAGAGGCGCCAGAAGGAAACCGGCGCATTTCAGGTCTACTTCAACGGCGCGGGCGGCAATATCACGCTGGGAAAATACAATGACGGCTCCGACCGGGCACGAGAAGAGTTCGCGGGACGGATGCTGGACGCGATGCGGCGGGCATGGACCGCAACCGCGCGTTCGCCGCTGACGCCGGCGGACGTGGAATGGCGCACCACCGATATCTCGCTTCCCGCCAAATACGGCGCGTTCAAGGACGAGGCGCGCGCAGTCGCCGCTGACACAAAGCGCCCGGCGAATGAGCGCATCGCAGCAGTCGGAAAATATGTCCGGGCCCAAGCACTCGAGGACGGCACCACGCTTTCGGTGCTGCGGTTGGGACAGGCCTATTCGGTGCATATCCCCGGCGAAGCCTTCATCCAATATCAACTCGGGACGCAGGCGATCCGCCCGAATGATTTCGTCGCTGTTGCCGCCTACGCCGAAGGGCTTGGATATATCGGCAACAAGGACGCCTATGGAGAAGGCGGCTACGAGATCACGGTCTCGCAGACCACGCTTGCGGCTGAAAAGGTGATCATGGACGGGGTTCGCAAACTGATGAAATGATCGACGCGTCCGGCGTGGTGCGGCCCGGATACCGGGCTTTTCGCCGCTGCTACAACGTAATGTTCTTGATCACGTGAGCAATTTCGGTGCTCGGGGCCTCGACGAAGCGGTACACTTTGCCGAATTGCAATCCGATCTCCGGCAGATTTCGCCAGGCGACAACAGCCTCATAGACCAGGCGGTCGCGCAGATTGAAAAAATAGACGGATGATGGAATGGCCCGTTGTTCGCTGAGGTGGATGCGTGCGCCGGCGACACTGATGTCCTTGGTCTGGCACTTGACGGCATTGGTGCCATCCAGATGGGCGATCCAGCTGCCCCATATGACCCGCCGCCGCTCGGCTTGACGCCGTTCGGTCATCCCGTTTCGCGGTTTTCTTATCAGTCCCATCCCCGGTCCCGCCTTATAAGCGTACGTTATGGCGCGGTGGATTTAAGGGGCGCTTAATTTTACTGGTTATCCGATGGTTACGTGGCTGGGAGCGCCGCGTGCCGCGCCCGTCCGTCCCGACCGCAGGTTGATTTCAATCAATGCCGGCCCGCTTTCTGCCCTTAGGCTGGAAGTATGAGGGAGAATATCATGCAAACTGGTTCCACACGGTATCACAGCGTCGCCATCCTGATTCACTGGGCAGTCGCCGCACTGATCCTCCTGGCTTTCGGGCTGGGCCTGACGGTGGACGATTTTCCCAAGAGCTGGACGGGCGCGGTCATCAACGCCCATGTGCTTCTGGGCCTAGCCGTCCTGGGATTGACCCTTGCGCGCCTGTGGTGGCGGATTGGCCACAAGCCGCCGGCTTATCCCGCAGATTTCAGCCTTGCCACCCGGCGCATGTCGCATCTGGTCCAATGGTCTCTCTACATTCTGATGCTGGTGGTTCCCGTGATCGGAATTCCCACACTGTTTTATCGCGGCCGCGGGATCGATTTTGCGCTGTTCGCCATAGCTTCGCCCTTTGCGCGGACGCCCGCCATTTTCCACCCGCTGACCGATGTGCATGAGCTGACTGCCTATGCCCTTGTTGGGCTGGCGATCGGGCACATTGGCGCGGCCCTTTATCATCAATGGATCCGCAAGGACGACCTCATTCGGCGGATGACGCTGGCCTGAGGTGCGCGAGGTGGGCGAAGGTGCGGCGTTCCGACCGGGGAAAGTTCCATGCATCTTCCGCCACAGCGCCGGTTTGTCAGTTTAAATACAGGTTCCTTCTGGCAGAAGAGGCACATGAAGCTTCTGTCACTGGTCATGTCCTGCATGATTGTCGCCCTGCCGGCTGCGGCCGCGCTTCCGGGCAACTGCTATCATTTGGCCAGCGACTTCGAGGGCCAGATCGATCAGGACGGGGCGCGGGCGGCGGTCAAGCGCGGCGACGCCAGGCCCTTCGAACAAATTCTCGCCAAGGCGCGCCCCGTTATTCAAGGCGAGATCGTCGGCCAGAAGCTGGAGCAGCATCGCGGCCAATGGCTGTATGAGTTTCGCGTCGTGGCCCCTGATGGCCATATGCACTACGTGCATTTCGATGCGCGTTCCGGCCGCCCCATTGATGTGAAGGCCGGACCATGCGCGTCCTGATCGTCGAAGATGATGACCGGCTGGCGCGCAACCTGGTGGAGGCCGTCCAGCATGCGGGATTTGTCGTGAACCGGGAACGGGACGGGCGGGAGGCCTGGTTCAAGGGCGATGTGAATGCGTATGACGCCGTCATTCTCGATCTGGGGCTGCCGGGAATGGATGGCCTTTCCATTCTCAAGCGTTGGCGCGAAGC
>JBBQBL010000244.1:0-3852 GCA_038317805.1 Micropepsales bacterium | reverse complement strand
ACAGCCAGACCCGCGCCTTGCTGCGTTCGGCACTGGATACCGCGCGCGATTTCATCCCGGGCACGCCGGTGCCGCCCTCGATCCGCGAGGCGGAACGGGTCTCGACCGAGGCGCATGCCGGGGCGGTCAAGGCATTGTTGCAAAAGACCGGGCTGACGCCCGCCGATGTGGCGCTGATCGGCTATCACGGCCAGACCATTTTGCATCGTCCCGAACAGCACTTTACCTGGCAGATCGGCGACGGCGAACTTCTGGCGCGCCTGACCGGCATCGATGTGGTCAATGATTTTCGCAGCGCCGATGTCGCGGCGGGCGGGCAGGGCGCGCCCCTGATGCCGCTCTATCACGCCGCTTTGTCGCGCCAGGACCTGCGCGGGCCGCTGGTGGTGGTCAATATCGGCGGCGTCGGCAACGTGACTTATATCGACGGCGACACGGTGCTGGCGTTCGATTCCGGTCCGGGCAATGCCCCGATCGACGACTGGATGCATCGCCACACCGGCAAGCCGGTCGACAAAGACGGCGCCCTGGCGCGCAGCGGCCGGATTGATCCAGCGGCCCTGGCGCGAATGCTGGCCAATCCCTATTTCGACCGGCTGCCGCCCAAATCCCTTGACCGTCTGGATTTCGGCATGCAGGCGGTGGAAGGCCTCATCCCCGCCGACGGCGCCGCGACCCTGACGGCTTTCACGGCGGCGACTTTCGCGCGGGCGCGCGAGCATTTCCCGCATTATGTGCCGATGTGGATTGTCTGCGGCGGCGGCCGGCACAACAGCTTTTTGATGGAACAGCTACGCGGCCGGCTGGATGGCCAGGTCTGCAAGGCCGAGGATGCGGGCTGGGACGGCGATGCGCTGGAAGCGCAGGGCTTTGCCTATCTGGCGGCGCGGTCGAAAAAGGGATTGCCGCTGTCGCTGCCGACCACGACGGGCGTGAAAGAACCAATGACCGGCGGACAGTACTGGAAGGTCTAACGGCCTTCGCGCGGTTTCGACATCATGTTCGAGACGTATTCCTTCACCGTCTCCACCACCTCGGCTTCGCGCTTGTCGAAGAAGTGATTGGCACCGTCGATCTTGTTGTAGGTGATCTTGATGCCCTTCTGGGCGGTGAGGCGGTCCACCAGCTTCTGCACATCGGGTTCCGGCACCACATTGTCGCGCGTGCCGTGCACGATCAGGCCGGAGGCCGGGCAAGGCGCCAGGAAGGCGAAGTCGTACATGCTGGCGGGCGGGGCGATGGAGACAAAGCCGGTGATCTCCGGCCGGCGCATCAAAAGCTGCATGCCGATCCAGGCGCCGAAGCTGATGCCGCAGACCCAGACATTGGAGGGATTGGGATAGAGTGTGTTCATCCAGTCCAGTATGGCGGCGGCGTCGCTGAGTTCGCCCGCGCCATTGTCGAAGCTGCCCTGGCTGCGGCCGACGCCACGGAAGTTGAACCGCACTGTGGTGCAGCCCAGGCCGTGGAACATATGGAAGAGGTCATAGACCAGCGGGTTGTTCATCGTGCCCCCGAACTGGGGGTGGGGATGCAGCACCAGCGCCATCGGGGCGCCGGGATTTTTCTGCCGCTGATAACGCGCTTCGATACGTCCCGCCGAGCCGGGCAGAATGATGTCTGGCATGGATTCCTCAAGGGCTATTCTACAAGCAAAAAACTCGGTTTTTATCGGGCGCAAGGCCCTCAAAAAACACCGTTATTTCATATGCTTACAGGAATACCCACCAATATGCTGCGAATACTTGACCAATCTACTCAGGAACTCTATATCCCGGGCCATCAGGCGTGCCTTTTGGCTTGTGGCCCTCTCTACACCGGGAGGGGGGTCAAAAAGCAAGGAAAAACGCCTCTTTACCGAAGGGAACCTGACATGCGGTTGAGCACCAAGGGACGTTATGCGGTGATGGCGATGGCGGACCTGGCTGGAAACGCCACCAGTGCCCAGGTGCCGGGCGAACCCAAGCCCGTGGCGCTGGCCGATATCGCCGCCCGTCAGGACATTTCGCTTTCCTATCTGGAACAATTGTTCGCCAAGCTTCGGCGCGGCGGGCTGGTGACCAGCGTGCGCGGCCCCGGTGGCGGCTATCGCCTGTCGCGGCCGAGCGGAGAGCTGCGCATCGCCGACATCATCCTGGCGGTGGATGAGCCCATCGCCGCCACCCGCTGCAAGACCGGCAGCACCAAGGGCTGCACCAAGACCGGGGCGCGCTGCGTCACCCATGACCTGTGGGAAGAACTGGGTCAGCAGATCCATGTCTTTCTATCGTCTGTTTCGCTGGCCGATGTGGTGGAGCGGCGGGTGCTGGGCCGTTCCAAGCCCTGCAACGACATCAATGCGCTGCTTGAGAGCGAGACCGCGGCCGCCTGAGCACATAGAGACATGCATTATCTGGATCACAACGCCACTTCGCCCCTGCGCCCCGAGTCCCTCTCGGCGGTGACCCATGCCCTGGCGACAGGCGGCAATCCTTCTTCCATTCATGCCGGCGGCCGCGCCGCGCGCGCCATCATCGATCAGGCGCGCGAGCAGGTTGCGGCGCTGGTCGGCGCCACGAGCGACGCGGTGATCTTCACCAGCGGCGCCACCGAAGCCAACACGCTGGCGCTGTTCGGTGCGGCCGAAGGATCGTTGGAAGGCGAAGCATCGCGCATTACCCGTATTTTCGTCTCGGCGATCGAACATGCCTCGGTGCTGGCGACCGCCGATCGCCTGGCGGAGCGCTTCCCCTGGGTGCGGGTTTCGCGCCTGCCGGTGACGGTGGACGGCGTGATCGCGCTGGAAGCGCTGCGCGTCGCCCTGCGGGAAGGCAAGGGCCGCGCCCTGGTGGCGGTGATGGCAGCCAACAACGAAACCGGCACGGTTCAGCCCATCGCCGAGGTTTCCAGGCTGGTGCGCGAAGCGGGCGGATTGCTGCTGGTGGATGCGGTGCCTGCCGCGGGCAAGACCGCGATCGATTTTTCGCTGTGCGATTACCTGGTCCTGTCGGGACACAAATTGGGCGGCCCCATGGGCGTGGGCGCGCTTTTGGCGGCGCAAGGCGCGCCGCTGGCGGCCCAGCTGGTGGGCGGCGGCCAGCAGAAGGGCTTGCGTGCGGGGGCGGAGAACCTCTCCGGCATCGCCGGCTTTGGCGCGGCGGCACACGCCCTGGAAGACGGTGAGGGCGAACGCGCCCGTATCGCCCACCTGCGCGATCATTTTGAGGCCGCGTTGAAGGCGGCTGCGCCGGAAACTGTTTTCTTCGGCCATGCGTCCGTGCGGCTGTGCAGCACATGCGCTTTCGCCATACCGGGTCTTGCGGCGGAAACCGCTTTGATCGGCCTGGATCTGGACGGCGTGATGATGAGTTCGGGTTCGACCTGCTCGTCCGGCAAGGTTGCGGTCAGCCATGTGCTGACGGCCATGGACGTTCAGGAGAAGCTCGCGGTCTGCGCCTTGCGCGCCAGCTTCGGCTGGTCCTCCACCATGGACGACGTCAACGCGGCGATCCAGTCGCTGCGCAAGCTGCGTCAACGGACGTTGGGAAAGGTGGCCGCATGAGCATCGCCGCCGAAACCAAGAGCCAGGTCGCCGAAATCGGCGAGAAGTACAAATACGGCTTTGTCACCGACATCGAGATGGAACGCGCCCCCAAGGGCCTGTCGGAAGACACCGTGCGCTACATCTCGGCCAAGAAGGGCGAGCCGGAATGGATGCTGGAATGGCGCCTGGGCGCCTTCAAGCGCTGGCAGGCGATGACCGAACCCAAATGGGCGCGGGTGCATTATCCCAAGATCGATTACCAGAACGCCTATTATTATGCGGCGCCCAAGAACACGCCGCTGAAGCAGTCGCTGGACGAGGTCGATCCC
>JBBQBL010000243.1:0-3857 GCA_038317805.1 Micropepsales bacterium | reverse complement strand
GCCCAGGATCATGGCGACGGCGCACATCGTCCAGGGCACCATGCGCGGCCCCCCGAAACTCAGCAGGCTGGAAGAAACGCGTTCCGCGCCGCCGGAGCTGGCGAGCATTTCGCCGAACATCGCGCCCAGCGCCAGCAGCATGCCGACATTGGCCAGGGTGTCACCAAAGCCTTTGCCGAAACTGGCCAGCACCTGTGCGGCAGGCGCGCCGGCCCACAAGCCCAGCACCAGCGCGCCGATAACCAGCGCGGGAAAGGGATGCAGACGGAAGCGCGCAATGGCGACGACCAACGCCAGAAAGACGACGACGGCGATACCCATCAATGCCAGATCGTGCTGCGACATGAATCCCCCCGGACCCTCGACTCGGCCAGGTCTTCCCAGTCCGATACCGCACGCTAGCACATTGGTTGTGGAGGCAAAGTCTTTCGCGTGCGTTTGGCCGCGGCCCGTGAGCCAAGCCCGCAGGCCGATTACGGCGCGAAACGATGGGAGGAAATGTTAGCCCCGGCCCCGGTAGTTTTGTACGCCCGGATCAGGAAGCCAGACAGAGTTTGGACGTTTTCCGGACTGCCAGAACACATCGATGGGCATACCGCCGCGCGGATACCAGAAACCGGCGATGCGGATGTATTTGGGCTTGATCGCCGCCTGTATACGTTTGCCGATCGCCAGCGTGCAGTCTTCGTGAAAGCCGCCGACATTGCGGAAGCTGCCCAGGAACAGCTTCAGTGACTTGGATTCGACCAGGGCTTTGCCCGGCACATAGTCGATCACGAAATGGGCGAAGTCAGGCTGGCCGGTGATGGGGCACAGGGTGGTGAATTCCGGCGCGGTGAAGCGCACCAGGTAGTCCTCACCCGGATGGGGATTGGGCACCGCATCCAGCTTCGCGGCGTCCGGAGACGCAGGCAGCTTCACGGCGCGGCCAAGCTGAAGATTCTTTTTCGCCATTAACGTTCCTCGATCTCCCTGCCGCTCGCTCGCGCTCGCGGCGTTCGTCACTTTCGCAGGTCCTCCGGACCTGCTCACGCGCTATGCGCGCCGTTCCTCACCCTCGTATGTACAGGTCTGGCCGTAGGACGGACGGCGCAGCTTCACGCGCGTTACTTCCGGCAGCGCCGCCCTGGCGCGCACGAAGATGTACTTCGCCAGGTTCTCGAGGGTGGGCACACCCAGCTCTTCAATCTCGTTCAGCAGCCGGTGGTCCAATGTCTCGCGGATCGCCTGCAGCGCCGCATTCACTTCGCCAAAGTCGTGCAGAAATCCGGTGGCGGGATCGGCCTGCCCCCGCAATGTCACCTCGGCATAGAAGGAGTGGCCGTGCAGGCGGCGATTTTCCGCCGCGCCGTTGCCCAGGTAATGAGCCGCGTCAAAGCCGAATTCCTGCGAAATCTCGATCATCAAGGTCTCAAGGTGCGAAGCGGCAGACCGCTTAAATAAAGCCTCGGGCGGCCGGCAGGCCGCTCAAGGCGGGCATATCGGCTTTTGGGCTCTTTTGGTCAAGGATTAACGCGAAAAGCTATTTGTCCGGACCCCAAAGCAGGCGACAATGCCGCCATGACAAAAAAGCCCTTTGCCCGCGGTCTTGTCGGCTGGCTGATCGAGCCCCTGGCCATGGTCATCCTGATGGTCTGCGCCACCACCGCCATCGCCCAGCCCTTCTATATTCCCTCCGGCTCCATGGAACCGACCCTGCAGATCGGCGACATGCTGCTGGGCACCAAATATGCCTATGGCTATAGCCGCTGGTCCCTGCCCGGCGGCTATGGCCCCGCATCGGACAAGCGGCTGTTCGGCAAACTGCCGGCGCGCGGCGATGTGGTGATCTTCAAGAAGCCGCACGACACGGGCGTCACCCTGATCAAGCGCGTTGTCGGCCTGCCCGGCGACCGCATCCAGATGGTGCATGGCCATCTGGTAATCAACGGCAAGATGCTGCCGCTGGTCCCGGACGGCACCGGCCAAGTGGAAGACGCCCATGGCGATGTCTGGCCGATCCAGAAATTCACCGAGACCCTGCCGGGCGGGGTGAAACACACCGTTTTCAAGGCTGGCTGGGATGGCCCGCTGGACGATACGGCGGTCTATGTCGTGCCGGCGGGGCATATCTTCGGCATGGGCGACAACCGCGACAATTCCTCGGATAGCCGGGTGCCGCCCGAAGAAGGCGGGGCCGGTTACATCCCGGTGGAGAACCTGGTGGCGCGCGCCGACGTGATGCTGGGGTCCTATGACTATCTGGGCGTGCACTCGATTCGCTCCGCCCTGAGCGGGATTCGGCTGTCGCGGTTCCTGAAGCCCATTTGAAGCCCGAAAACCCAGTGTGACACTTGGCTCCGCAGTCATTATTGCGTCGCTGTCATGGCCCATGCTAACTGGCGGCGCGCCGCGCGGGGTGACTCGGAGCAGCGAGAAATAATATAGCTATTTCAATAGCTTAACAAACAATCAGCGGCAGCTCGGCGAGCATTTTCGCCCCGGCCGCGAAGGACGAATGTGGCAAGCGGTATGGCGGAAGGCGGACTGGCGGGGCGTTATGCCAATGCCCTGTTCGAACTGGCCCAGGAACAGAAGGCCGTGGATGCGGTCAGCGCCGACCTTGCGAGCCTGCGCAAGGCGCTGGAAACCAGCCCCGACCTGACCCGCCTGGTGCGTTCGCCTGTGTTCGGCGCCGCCGACCAGGCGCGCGCCTTGAAGGCCGTGCTAGAGAAGATGGGCACCGGAGAACTGGCCACCAAATTCGTGCTGCTGCTGGCCGCCAAGCGCCGCCTGTTCGTGCTGCTCCAGGCCATCACCGCTTATGAACACCAGGTCGCCAAGTCGCGCGGCGAGACCGAAGCGGAAGTCACATCCGCCCGCGCCCTCAGCACCAGCGAAATCACCGAACTCAAGGCCGCGCTGAAAGCCAAGCTCGGCAAGGAACCCCGCCTTCACACCAAGACCGATCCGTCCCTGCTGGGCGGGTTGGTCGTCAAGGTCGGCTCGCGCATGATCGACTCTTCTCTTCGCACCAAGCTCGACGGCCTGCGTGCGGCCATGAAAGGAAATTAGTTATGGATATCCAGCCCGCTGAAATCTCCGCCATCCTGAAGCGCGAGATCCAGAATTTCGGCGCCGAAGCGCAGGTCAGCGAAGTGGGCGAAGTGCTCAGCGTCGGCGACGGCATCGCGCGCGTTCACGGCCTCGACAATGTCCAGGCCGGCGAAATGGTCGAGTTTCCGGGCGGCATCAAGGGCATGGCCCTGAACCTGGAAACCGACAATGTCGGCTGCGTGATCTTCGGCAACGACAGCACCATCAAGGAAGGCGACACCGTCAAGCGGACCGGCGCCATCGTGGAAGTGCCGGTCGGAAAGGCCCTGCTGGGCCGCGTCGTGGACCCGCTGGGCAATCCCATTGACGGCAAGGGCGAGATCAAGGGCGCCGCCGAAAAGCGCCGCGTCGACGTCAAGGCGCCGGGCATCATTCCGCGCAAGTCGGTGCATGAGCCGGTGCAGACCGGCCTGAAGGCCATCGACACCCTGATCCCGATCGGCCGCGGCCAGCGCGAACTGATCATCGGCGACCGCCAGACCGGCAAGACCGCCGTCGCCATCGACGCCATCATCAACCAGAAGGCGGTGAACGCCGGCACGGACGAGAAGGCCAAGCTCTATTGCATCTATGTCGCGATCGGCCAGAAGCGCTCGACCGTGGCGCAGATCGTCAAAACGCTCGCCGATGCCGGCGCGCTGGAATACACCATCGTTGTCGCCGCCACGGCTTCCGAGCCCGCGCCGCTGCAGTTCCTGGCGCCCTTCTCGGGATGCGCCATGGGCGAATGGTTCCGCGACAATGGCATGCACGCGCTGATC
>JBBQBL010000242.1:0-3875 GCA_038317805.1 Micropepsales bacterium | reverse complement strand
AAGAACCCCTCCGGCATGTTCTGCCAGCGCATCGGTGTGTCCATGCATGCGGTGGCGGTCAAGCCGTCGCCGCTGCAAAATCTCAAGCTGGCGGTGGAACGCTGCCATCTGCATGTGGTGGGGAACCTGTTCGGCGCCTATGCCAGCGGCCTGTCCACCCTGACCGAGGACGAAAAACAAATCGGCGCCACAGTGATCGACATGGGCGGCGGCACCACCTCCATCGCGGTTTTCCTGGAAGGCCATCTGGTGCATGTCGATGTCGTGCCGATCGGCGGAGTTGCGGTCACCAACGACATCGCCCGCATGCTGGCCGCCCCCCTGGGCGCCGCCGAGCGCACCAAGACACTCTATGGCGCGGCGATGGGCGAAATGGATGGGGCCGCGGATGTGGTCTCGGTCGCCCAGATGGGTGAGGAAGGCGACGATACCGCCCTGCGGTTGCCGCGTTCCATGCTGACCCGCATCATTCAGGCGCGGCTGGAAGAGATTTTCGGCGAGGTCCAGACCCGGCTGCGGGCCTCCGGCTTCGATGTGGCGGCGGGCCGGCGCGCGGTTTTGACCGGCGGCGCCTGCCAGCTGGCGGGAACCCGCGAATTGGCGGCGCGGATTCTCAACAAGCAGGTCCGCATCGGCAGGCCGCAGGCTTTTTCCGGCCTGGCCGCCGCTTCGGCTGGTCCCGACTATGCCACCGCGATCGGTTTGATGATGGCAGGCGCAACCATGCCGCCCGAACTTTTGAATCCGGACATCGCGATGGCCCGGAGCAAAACAAAGAACGAAAGCGGCCTCGCCGGATGGCTGGGACGGTTGACGCGCAGATGGCTCTAGTGATTCAACAATATGAGAGCGAATCGGTTGGGAATCCTGGCGTGCCGCAAGGTGATCGAAACAAAATGATGAGGAGTGTCGAACATGGCGATCAACCTTAAAATCCCCGAAATGAAGGAACTGCGTCCCCGAATCACCGTGCTGGGCGTGGGCGGTGCCGGCGGCAACGCCGTCAACAACATGATCGAGGCCGGGCTGGAGGGTGTCGACTTCGTCGTCGCCAACACCGACGCCCAGGCCCTGGTCCAGTCCAAATGCAATCGCCGCATCCAGATGGGCACCAACACCACCGAAGGACTGGGCGCCGGCGCCCAGCCCGAGATCGGCCGGGCGGGCGCGGAAGAATCGCTCAATGAGATCATGGAGCAGCTCCAGGGCTCCCATATGGTGTTCATCGCCGCCGGCATGGGTGGCGGCACCGGCACCGGGGCGGCCCCGGTGATCGCTCGCGCCGTGCGCGAGGCCGGCATCCTGACCGTGGGGGTGGTGACCAAGCCCTTCAGTCTGGAAGGCGACCGCCGCATGCGGGTGGCCGAGCGCGGCATCGCCGAGCTGCAGCAGTTCGTCCATACCCTGATCATTATCCCCAACCAGAACCTGTTCCGCGTCGCCAACGACCGCACCACCATGGCCCAGGCTTTCGCCATGGCCGATGAGGTGCTGCATGCCGGCGTGCGCGGCGTCACCGACCTGATCGTGATGCCGGGCCTGATCAATCTGGACTTCGCCGATATCAAGTCGGTGATCAGCGAGATGGGCAAGGCGATGATGGGCACCGGCGAGGCCGAGGGCGAGGATCGCGCCATACGCGCCGCCGACATGGCGATTTCCAACCCGCTGCTGGACGATGTGACCATGAAGGGCGCCAAGGGCGTTTTGATCAACATCACCGGCGGCCCGGACCTGATGCTGTTCGAAGTCGAGCAGGCGGCCGACCGCATCCGCGCGGAAGTGGATCCGGACGCCAATATCATCTTCGGCAACACCATCCTGGACGAGATGGAAGGCCGCATCCGCGTGTCGGTGGTCGCCACCGGCATCGATGCCGAGCAGTTCAAGATGCCGTTGCCGGCGGAGAAGGTGCGGCCGTTGCATCCGCATCTGAACCTGAAAACACCCGCCCGCGTGGCCCAGCCGGTTCCGGTTGCCGCCGCGCCCGCGCGGCCCGCGATCAATCCGGTGCATGCCAGCATGGAAGCGCTGGCCAGCGAGATGGGTGCCGACAAGAGCCCGGCGGAAGACTATATCCTGGGCGGCGCCGACGCTCCGGAAGTCGCGCAGCAAGGCGATGCCGCCAGATACGCCGTCACGGAAAGCTACCGGCCGGTGGAGCAGCAGCCGCTGGCCCAAAGTCCCAAAAGGCCGGCAAAGAAGAGCGGTTGGGGCTTCTTCGGCCGCAAGAAGGCCGCCCCCGATCTGCGCACCGAGCCGGGCCAGGATCCGCGAGCGGGCATGGCGCCGCGCGCCACCGCCCAGCCGATGCCGCCCATGCCGCAACCGGCTGAAGCGCCGCGCAACAATGCCGACGACCTGTTCCCCGATCACAAGCGGGATGACCAGTTTGAAATACCGGCATTCCTGCGCCGCCAATCCAACTGATCGGCAACACATAAGACAAAAGGGCGGTTCCCAATTTGAAAAGGGGCCGCCCTTTTTGTTTTCACCGGTGCAGGGTCGGGCCGATAAACAGGCGCTGACCGGCGAAATCGATCGCCAGGGAATTGTCGCGCAACAGACCCGGCCCGATGATGGCGGCGGGTCCTTCTTCCAGATCAAAGACGCGGAATATCGGGGCCTCGGACGCGATGGCGGTCTGCCTGTTCCAGGACCGGCCCGGCAGCCGCACTTCCAGTCCCAGCAACTGCACGGCGGGCGACTTCGCGCCCAGCACGTCCTGCAGCGCCAGTGGCGGCGGGCCATAGATCCCGAAATTGCGCCGATGCAGTCCCAGCCGTTCCGCCGCTTCCCAATTCATCATGGTGGCGCCGGCGCCCAGATCGAACAGAGAGGTGATGGTCCGCTCGTTGAAGCGGGCCTTGAGATACCAGAACTGGATGGGAAATTTCTTCAATTGGCGTGGCACCAGGGGCATTTGCGCCCAGTCGGCATAATCGCGCGCGGACGCTTCGCCCGGCGGCAGGAATTTGATCCGCATGGCGCCACGGTCCAGCACCACGAAATAGCGTGTCAGGACATCGGTCCCCAACACACCATCGGGACCGCCGGCTTCGGAGTCGGGCAGCACGCCCAATGTCAGGCCGCGCATGTCCTCGCCGGCGACACGCAATGTACCCGGCTTCACGGGCAGCGCGCTGCTGACGTCATTGATGCCGTAAATGGTCAGCAGCCCCGGCTGAGATTGGGTCAGGTCCAGTTGCTTGCGGACATGCTCAAAGATCAGGGACCGGCTGGAAGCACTGTCGATCAGAAAGGCGAAGGGGCCCTGGTCGTTGATATAGACGTCGGTGACCAGACGGCCGTGATGGGCAATTCGGTAGGGCTGCTCGGCGGGCAGTGTTGCCCTGGCCTGGCTTACCGGCGCCAACAGCGCCAGCAGGGCAATCAGCATTCCCGTCCCACGCATGCGGCTCGCTCCGTGAAGCCGTGCCGGCGCCAGTAAACGCCCGGGGCCAGGGGCCCGCAATAGCCCTGCCCATCGAACTGACTTTATTGGAAGCAGTCTGGTCAAAGAGCGGGCGCAACTCCGCCCTTTCTCGCCGGGGCATTTTGGCCCTAACCTCTCGCCATGCGCGCGATCTTTTTTGCCCTGTTGCTGGCGGCCGAACCGGTGTTCGCCGCCCCTTATGACGTCGTCGAAAAAGACATCACAACCCTGCAGGCCGATCTTGCCGCGCGCCGTGTAACCTCCGCCCAACTGGTGCGTGCCTATCAGGAGCGCATTGCCGCGCTCGATCACGCCGGTCCTCATCTCAACAGCGTGCTGATCCTCAATCCGGACGCGATGGCCCAGGCGCGGGCGCTGGATGCCGAGCGCGCCGCCAAGGGCGCGCGGGGTCCGCTGCACGGCATCCCAATTTTGATAA
>JBBQBL010000241.1:0-3891 GCA_038317805.1 Micropepsales bacterium | reverse complement strand
GCGGGTGATGATGGCGAAAGGCCCGACGCCGCCGGCGCGCGCCGCCTCGATGAATTCCTTCTGCTTGATGGAGAGAGTCTGGCCGCGCACGATCCGCGCCATGGTCAGCCATTCCACCGCGCCGATGGCGACGAACAGCAGGATGAAATTGCGGTCGAACAGCACCATCAGGATGATGACGAAGAAGACGAAGGGCAGGGAATACAGAATGTCCACCACGCGCATCATCAGCGCGTCCACCCGTCCGCCCAGATAGCCGGCGGTCGCGCCATACAGCACCCCGATCAGCAGCGACACCGCCGTCGCCACCAGCCCGACCGCCAGCGACACCCGCGCCCCGAACAGCACGCGCACGAACAGGTCTCGCCCCACCGAGTCGGTGCCGAAGATGTGACCGGGTGCGCGGCAGGCCGTTTCCACCGGCCACCAGTTGGGGGCGCAAGCGATGATGTCGTAATTCACTTCATTATAGGCGTAAGGCGACAGCAGCGGCGCGAGCAGCGCCAAAGCCGCGATCAGCGCCAGAATGATGATGCCGGCCATGGCCGCGCGGTTGCGAACAAGGCGCCGGCGCGCGTCCACCCAAAGGCTGCGGCCCGCAACTTCTTCGCTGGATTTGAGGGGCTGGCCGGTCGCAATCATGCCAGTCGGACCTTGGGATCGAGGATGCCATAGACGATGTCAGCCAGCAGGTTGAGCGCGATGACCAAGGCGGCGTAACAAATCACCACGCCCATCACCAATGTGTAGTCGCGGTTCAGCGCACCCTGGATGAAATAGCGGCCGATGCCCGGCAAGCCGAAAATCTGCTCCACGATCAGCGAGCCGGTCAGGATGGCGGCCAGCGCGGGCCCCAGGTAGCTCACCAGCGGCAGCACCGCGGCGCGCAGGGCGTGGCGCAGCACGATGCGCGAGACCGGAAGGCCCTTGGCGCGGGCGGTACGGATATAGTTGGCGCGCAGCACTTCCACCATCGAGCCGCGCATCAGCCGCGACACCACCGCAATCTGCGGCAAGGCCAGCACCGTCACCGGCAGCACCATGTTGGCCAGGGCGCCGCCGTTCCAGCCGCCTACCGGCAGTGAAAAATCATGGCCGAAAAACGTCACGCCGTAGATGCCGAACACCAATGTCAGCAGCGGCGCGGTGACGAAGGTCGGAATGGTGATGCCCAGCATCGCCACGCCCATCACCGAATAATCCTGCCAGCGGTTCTGGCGCAGCGCCGCCATCACCCCCAGAAACGTGCCCAGCAGCAGCGCCAATGTCATGGCGCAGAGTCCCAGCCGCACGCTGACCGGCAGCCCGGTGGCGATCAGCTGGGTGACGGTGAAATCCTTGTTCTTGTAGGAGGGGCCAAGGTCGCCATGCGCCAGCTTGCCCAGATAGAGGAAGTATTGCTGCACCACCGGCTTGTCGAGGTCATAGGCCGCCTTGACGTTGCGCTCCACTTCCGGTGGCAGGCGGCGCTCGCCATCAAAGGGGCCGCCCGGCGCGGCGCGCATCATGAAAAAGGCCAGGGTGACGATCACGAACAAGGTGGGGATCGCGCCCAGGATGCGGCGCAGGGCATAAGCCATCATCGCGAGACGAACTCCCGCCAGCGCGAGGCAATCGCGCCACCATGCGCCAGCCACCAGCCGTCATCGACGGCAAAGGCGTGGCGGAAATTCTCTGGCGCGGTCGGCAGAGCTGCGCGCATGGCGGTGCCGGTTTCCGGATTGTTGCCCACCAGCGCGATGGATGAGCGCCGCGCCGGTCCGTACGGCACCCAATTCGCAACGCCCGCCAGCGGCGCGCTGCCGGTGGCATAGGCGATGTAATCCAGCGCGCGTTTCTTGTTGGGATTGCCAAGCGGAATTCCCAGCACGTCCAGCTCATACAGCTGATGATCCCAGATCACGCCGGGGGTATAGTCCTTGAGATGCGCGACATCACCGTTCAGCGCCGTGGCCATCACCGCCTGGCCGTTCTTCAGCCAGCCCAGCGCACCGATGCTGTCATGCGCCCAGATGGGCTTCAGCGCGGTCAGTTTGGCGAAGGCGCGGTCCAGCCCATCGGGTGTTTCCAGGGTCTTGTAGACATCGGCCGGCGCCACGCCGTCGGCCAGCAACGCCATCTCCAGGTTGAACTTGGGCGCGGCGCGGCTCAGCGCTCGCTTGCCGGGAAAGGCGCGGGTGTTGAAGAAATCCGCCAGGCTGGCGGGCGCGCGTTTGGTGCCGGGCGAAAACACCATCACCTGGGAATAGACCATGCCGCCGACCCAGCACGGGCCGATGGCGCCGGGCACCAGGTCCTGCCGTGCGGGGCTGTTGTCCGCGCCCGGTGGCAGCATCGCGGGGTCGATCTTTTCCAGCAGCTCCTGCTTGCAGGCTTGTGCGGCGACCGGCAGTTCCATGTCGATGACGTCTGCCTTGAATTCACGCTTGTTCACCATCGCGGTGATGTCGGCGATGTCGCCGTCCCACAGGGCGGTGCGCACGTCCACGCCCTTCTCGGCGCCATAGGGGCGCATCTGGGCTGAGGCCTGGGCGCGTCCATAGGCGCCGGGCCAGGTCATCACGGTCAGGATGGGGGCGGGACGGGTCTGGAAATACAGCAGGCCGACAACGGCGATCAGCAGAATGGCCAGCAGGAACAGGATGGGATGCCGCAACTTCTTCATGCGGACGACACTAGCTGACCGAAATGAAACTTACAGTTCCATTTCGTAGCCCAGGTCCACCGACGCGCTGTCCACCGGATTGTTCAGGCAGTTGCTCTGAATGGTCCCGGACACGGCGCAGCTGTGGGGGGCGTGGATGGTCTGGGTCCAGCGATACATGGCGGTGAGGCGCGAGGTTTCGTCCAGCGGCAGGGCAAAGCCCGCCATCATGCTGTAAGCGGGATCCCAGCGGCTCTGGTGCATGTAGGTGTTGCCGCCGCCGGCGAAGTTGAGATCGGTATGGAGCACACCCACGCCCATGCCGACAAAGGGCTGGATCGGGGCTTCCAGCGGCATGGGAATGTCCCACAGAATGTTCATCATGGCTCCGGCGCTCTGGCTGCGGCCGCCGGCCGCGACCTTGACACCGTCCAGGGTGACCTTGGACAGGGACTGGTAGCGGTAGGTGCCTTCGATCTCGCCCCGCAGGTTCAGGGGCAGGTGGGTGCCGACAACGATGGAGCCGCCGCCGCCCGCTGCCAGGGACCCGCGCAGCTGGGTTGAGGGCGTGGTGGGGGCTCAGGTGGTGACGTGGTTGCCGCTGAAGGCGTAGCTGCCGCGGATGCCCGCATAGACCCCGCTGGTGATGCCGTCGCTTGCGGGCTGGGCGGTCGCCGGGACGGCCGCAGCCAGCAAAAGGGCCGTGATCAATGCCTTGCGCGCGGCCATGCCCAAATCCCCTCAGAATCCTGAGGTTTGAAGGTGGCCCGGGTTGGTTAATGAAAGGTTAATTTCCGCAGGCAGGGCCGGCCTAAAGCCTTGCTTTTGCTATGGCCCGCCCATAGAACGCCGGGTCCCTGCGTCCCGCAGCGTGTGCAGTTGTAGCTCAGTTGGTTAGAGCGCCGGATTGTGGATCCGGAGGTCGGTGGTTCAAGCCCACCCAACTGTACCAATATTCTCAAAACTCCAGTCCTCGCGGTGCGCCATTGCATTTGCGGGTGTGACTTGCGGGTGGGGACTTTGTCCGTTTCCTCTATTGCGCTTGTGTGAAGGGTGGGACCTGGGATCCCGTCCTTTGGCTCCGCCTATGTTGAGGAATGGGCAGTGAGCGAACATTACATCGGTTGCCGGCCGTCGCAGTCTGGCCGAGCGGTTCGTGGCCTGGCAACACGCTCATCTCGATATCTGGCGCTTGTGCTATGGGAACGTTTATCGTGGCTCCCCGGCGAGGACGTCCAGACAACCCT
>JBBQBL010000240.1:0-3985 GCA_038317805.1 Micropepsales bacterium | reverse complement strand
CACCCGCACCAGGATACGCGCCACAGACAAGCCCATGTCCGAGGCGCCCGAGCCCCAGCCCACGTCCAGCCAGTCGTTCATGTCATGGGCCTTGTCCACCTCAGCGCAGTCGATGGTGTGGATGACCAGACCTTCGCCCGGCCTGTTGAATCCCACCAAGCGGACGCCCGCCAAGGGAAGGCAGCACTGGCCCAGCGTATAGGAGATGCCCTCGGTCAATCCGCGGATGGAGATGGGCATCACATCGCCGGACGCAGACTTCTTGGACACCTTGCCGGCGCGCTTCAGTTCGGGGAACACCGCCTGCAGCACTTCATGGCCGCGCAGCGCGCCGCGCCCGACATCGGCAAAGACATCCTCTGCCTTGGCCAGGCGCAGTTTCTTGGCAATGCCTTCGATGCCCTTGTCGGTGAGCTCGCGCCCCTCGTCCGCGAAAGTCTTTTCCAGTATCTTGCGGCCGAAGCGGACATGTTCGTCGCGCTGGGCATGGCGCAGGAAGCGGCGGATTTCGGCGCGGGCGCGGCCCGTGACCACGAACTGTTCCCACATCGGGGACGGCGAGGAATCCTTGGTGGTGATGATTTCCACCTGGTCGCCGTTTTTCAAGGGCGTGTGCAGGGCGACATGGTTGCCGTTGATCTTGGCGCCCACCGCGCTGTTGCCCAGGTCCGTGTGCACCGCATAGGCGAAATCGATCGGCGTGGCGCCGCGCGGCAGCGAGATCAGCGACCCCTTGGGCGTGAAGCAGAATACCTGGTCCTGGTAGAGCGCCAGCTTGGAATGTTCCAGCGCCTCTTCCGCCGTGTCGCCGCGTTCCAGCAGGTCCACCATGTCGCGCAACCAGCCGAAGGTGGCGCTGTCGGGCAGGCCCTTGTCCGGCACATGCTCGCGGTAACGCCAATGGGCGGCAACGCCACGCTCGGCGATGTCGTGCATGTCCTGGGTGCGGATCTGGATTTCCACCCGCTGCTTTTCCGGGCCGATCACGGTGGTGTGGATGCTGCGATAGCCGTTGGGCTTGGGCGTGGAAATGAAATCCTTGAAGCGCTCGGGCACCATCTGCCAGCTGGTATGGATGATGCCCAGCGCGTGGTAGCAGTCGGCGGTGGAGCCGACGATGACGCGGAAGCCAAAAATATCGGACAGCTGTTCGAAGCTCAGCTTCTTGGTCTGCAGCTTGCGCCAGATCGAGAAGGGCCGCTTGCCGCGGCCATAGACCCAGGCCTCCATACCCTGCTCGGCCAGCCGGCGCTTGATCTGGTCGGCGATGCGCCCCACCCGGTCGCCGCCCACCATGTCCAGGCGGGCAAAATGCGTGACAATGGAATTGCGCGCCTCCGCGTCCAGCTCGGCAAAGGCCAGGTCTTCCAATTCCTCGCGCATGTTCTGCATGCCGATGCGCCCGGCCAGCGGGGCGTAAATGTCCACCGTCTCCTGGCCGATGCGGGCGCGCTTGTCGGGCTTGTCGATATAGCCAAGCGTACGCATGTTGTGCAGACGATCGGCCAGCTTGACCAGGAGCACGCGGATGTCGCTGGTGATCGCCAGCATCAGCTTGCGGAAATTTTCCGCCTGCTTGGTGCGCTCGGAAAAAACTTCCAGCTGCGACAGCTTGGTGACGCCGTTCACCAGGCCGGCAATCTCCTCACCGAACTTTTCCTTGATGTCCTCATAGGTGACCAAGGTGTCCTCGATCGTGTCGTGCAGCAGCGCGGTCACGATGGTGGGCACGTCGAGCTTGAGGTCGGTGAGAATGGCCGCCACTTCCAGCGGATGGGCGAAATAGGGATCGCCCGAAGCGCGGAACTGCTTGCCGTGCGCCGTCATGGCATAGACGTATGCCTTGTTCAGCAGCGCCTCGTCGGCATCGGGGTCATAGGCCAGCACGCGTTCGACCAGGTCGGTCTGGCGCATCAGCCGGCGGCGGCCCCGCATGGGCGGCGCCGCGGGGACAGCGGCAGGTTTCACGGCTTTGGGGGCCGCGGGTTCGGAGGTCGGGGCACTCATGCCCCCACTATATAGGAATTCCTGAGTTCCGCTTTAACGGAGAGATACAAAAACGGCGGAAATCGAGGATTTCCGCCGCCTTCCTTATTCCTCGTAGTCCGCTTCCGGTTCCGGCTGCGGCTCGGCGCGGCGCTGGGCCTCGGTGGTGAGGGCGCGCAACAGCTCTTCTTCGGTAACCTGGCGATGCGAGGCATCCTCGCGGTCGTCGGCCTCGGGGCGGGCATCTTCCGGCTCGTCCACTTCGGCATGCTTCTGCAGCGAGCGGATGTAATCTTCCTTGGAATCTTCCGGCTTGATCAGCTTGGCCGCGATTTCGCGCAGGGCCACAACCGGGTTCTTGTCACGGTCGCGCTCCAGCATCGGCTCGGCGCCGCCCGACAGCTGGCGGGCGCGGAAACCCGCGGCCAGGACCAGGTCAAAGCGGTTGGGGATCTTGTCGACGCAGTCTTCGACGGTGACGCGGGCCATAGGAATCCTTCAAGTTCAATAGGTTAGAGACCCGAAAAGCGAGCGGCCATCAGGAGTTGGGCGGGAATAACAGAAAAGTGTGGCCTAGGCCAGTTTTTTGGGAATGCCAGCGTCCGCCAGCCCGGCCAAGAGTTCCCCGGCCCCCGCACCCGTAACCGGGTGCCGCCAGCCGGGCGCCACCTCGGCCAGGGGGACCAGCACAAAGCTGCGGTCCATCATGCGGGGATGCGGCAGGGTCAGCCCATCGGCCGTGACGCGCCCGTCATGATCCAGCAAATCAATATCAAGTGTCCGCGGCGTATTGGGCGCGGAACGCATCCGGCCGAACGCAGTTTCCACACCATGCAAAAGCGCCAGAAGTTCAACGGGTTGGAGTGCCGTTTCGACGACCGCCACCGCGTTGACGAAGGCGGGCTGGCCGGGATCGGGCCAGGACGGTGTTTCATAGAAGGACGAACGGGCGAGGATTTTCACGCCCAGCTCTTCGAGCCGCGCCTGTGCGGCTTTGAGGGTCGCCGCCGGCGGACCGGCGTGACTGGGCAAGTTGGCGCCTAGCGCAATCAGGATCATGGGCCCGCATCGGCAGATTGGATGCGCCGCCCTTCAGTTTTGGAGGTCATATGCTTTTCTACCCGTCCGAGAAGATCGCATTGTTCATCGACGGCGCCAATCTCTATGGCGCGGCCAAGGGGCTGCAGTTCGACATCGACTATAAGCGGCTGCTGGAGCTGTTTGCGCGCAAGGGCACCCTGGTGCGGGCCTTCTATTACACCGCCGTGGCCGAGGATCAGGAATTCTCCCCGCTCCGCCCCCTGGTGGACTGGCTGGACTACAACGGCTTTTCGGTGGTCACCAAGCCCTTGAAAGAGTTCACCGACGCCCAGGGCCGCCGCCGGGTCAAGGGCAACATGGACATCGAATTGGCCATCGACGTGATGGAGATGTCGGCCTGCGTCGACCATGTGGTGATCTTTTCCGGCGACGGCGATTTTCGCCGCCTGGTCGAGGCGGTGCAGCGCAAGGGCCGCCGGGTCAGCGTGGTCTCCACCATCCGCACCTCCCCGCCCATGGTGGCGGATGAGCTGCGCCGCCAGGCCGACAATTTCATCGAGCTGGAAGACCTGAAGAGCCAGATCGCCCGCGAAGGCGGCAAGGCGCCCGCGCCTTATGTTTCTGCATAGGCGTCTGCGCCTAGACAGACGCGCGGGCAGCGGTTAGTTCGGGCGGATGCCCGTTCCCGCCAGCCCGCCGCCCGATTGCCCGCTTTGCCCGCGGCTTCATGCGTTTCGCCACGCCAACCGCGCCCAATATCCGGACTGGTTCAACGATCCGGTGCCCAGCTTCGGGCCGCTGACCGCGCGCATCGTAATTGCGGGGCTTGCGCCGGGGCTGCAGGGCGCCAACCGCACCGGGCGGCCCTTCACCGGCGACTGGGCGGGCGACCTGCTTTACGCGACCTTGCTGAAGTTCGGCCTGGCCAAAGGCGAGTATGACGAACGCATCGATGACA
>JBBQBL010000239.1:0-3987 GCA_038317805.1 Micropepsales bacterium | reverse complement strand
TCCGCCTATAAAAGTACGGGCCATATTTGGCCGCGTATTTGTGCGCAGTCCTAGGGGAGAACCGACCATGAAATTCGCGAAATTCGCTGTGGCTTTGGCGCTGGCTTCGACGGCCGCCTCCGCCCAGGTCAATGATGGCGACCAGAAGCCGGAAGCCTCTCTTCCGTTCAACATGGCGTCGGTCGCCACCTTCAATCTTCCCTGGCGCATGGCATTCCTGCCCGATGGCCGCATGCTGGTGACCGAAAAGGTCGGCCCCCTCTGGCTGGTCACCCCGCAGGGCATGAAGCGCCCGGTGCTGAACTATCCGGCGGCGCTGTATGGCGGCCAGGGCGGCATGCTGGGCATCTATGTCTCGCCGCACTATGCGACCGACAACACCGTCTATCTGACCTATTCCGAGCCGGGCACCATCGGCGGCATCTCCGGCTCCAGCCTGGCGCTGGCCAAGGCCAAGCTGGTGCTGAATGACAGCGCTACGCCGGCGACGGCCAGCCTGCAGGACCTCCAGGTGATCTGGCGCGATGGCGCGCGTGGCCGCGGCGGCCAGTTCGGCGCCGCCGTTGCCTTCGCGCCCGACGGCAATTCGCTGTTCCTGACGGTTGGCGACCGCCAGCGCTTTACCCCCGCCCAGGATCCCAACCAGCCTTTGGGCAAGGTCCTGCACCTCACGCTGGACGGCAAGCCTGCCGCCGGTAATCCCTATGCCGGCAAGACCGGCGCGCAGAGCGTGGGCATCATCAACCCGCCGTCCGATACCGAAGCGGCCAAGACTGCGCCGGTGGTTTACACCTACACCTTCCCCGGCAAGAATCTGACGCCGTCGGAAGTCTGGACCACCGGTCACCGCACGCCCTATGGCCTGGCCTTCGCGCCCGACGGCAAGCTGTGGGAAATGGAACATGGTCCCAAGGGCGGCGACGAGCTGAACCTGATCGAAAAGGGCAAGAATTACGGCTGGCCGCTGGTTTCCTATTCCACCAATTACAACGGCGTGCCGATCCCCAGCCCCGACACCCGCCCCGATCTGACCAAGCCGGTGATCTACTGGACGCCGGTCATCGCGCCCGGCAACATCACTTTCTACAAGGGCAGCGCCTTCCCGCAGTGGAACGGATCGATCCTGCTGGGCGGCATGGCGACCCAGACGCTGAACCGCATCGCCGTGGATGGCGCCACCGCCAAGCCGGCCGAGCGCTGGAGCATCGGCCACCGCATCCGCGACGTACAGGTCGCACCCGACGGCACCGTGTGGCTGCTGGAAGACAGCACCACAGGCGGCCTGTGGCACGTCACGCCGAAATAGGCTGAACAACCTTACGCAAAACGCCGGGCCCTGTGCCCGGCGTTTTCGTTTATGGCGCTTTCTTCTGATACAGCGCGAAGCTGCGGTCTTCCAGGATCGAGCCCCCGATCAGGGTGCAGGCGCCGGCCGGCCAGTCTTTTAACATGGCGATCATGGCCGAGACGTTGGACAGGCCATTGCCGGTGAAGCTTGTGGCCCGCAGCGCCAGATAAACATCGATCATCGCTTCACGGCCGGTCTGTACCGGATCTGCCCCGGTCAGGTGCACGCCGATATCGCCATTGCTGCGCCGGCAATCGGTGGCGGCGATGCGGCTGCCGAATCTTTCCCGCGCCATGTCCAGGCAGCGCGTATCGTCGGTCAGCAGCAGGATGCGCTGGTGCGGGTCGATCTGCTCCAGCGACGACAGGATTTGCCGGTTGACCGCCTGGGCGTTCTCATCTTCCATAAACTTGTCCCCGCCGCGCATATGCGCCGCCGCGAAAGGCGCGCCTTTCAATTCCTTGTCGAAGAACGCGTCACAGGCCGCGATGATCTCGGCGCGCGGGCGCAGATACTTGTCCGCAAGATAGCGATAGGCCGCTTCCACCGTCTTGCCGTGCAGAGGATGGGCGGGCGGCAGCCAGGGCATGACATTGGGCAGGGCGGCGAAGAAATCGCACACCGCCACGCGCTCCGGCCGGTTCAGGAAATAGACCGGGCCGGTGCGCCCCTGCCACTTGGCCTGTGTCGTGGTCTTCAGGTTGGCGGCGTTCCAGCGCGGCGGGAAAAAGCCGGATGGAAGATCCTGCAAGCGCACATCCGAGACGGGCTGAAAATAAAGCTGGAAGGCATCTTCATCGCCGCCGTCGCTGAACAGGCTTTGGGTTCCCCACCAGGTGAGGGGCATGCGGCCCGTCGCTTCCGCCAGCAGCAATGCGCCCAGCACATGCGAGATGTCGGACCAGAAGCCGAAACCCCATTCGCGGATCACCAGGTAACGCGGTTCTTTCGAAAATTGCGGCCGTGGCGCCGCGCGCGCCGCTGCCAGGTTTTGCGCGATCTGGCTGTTGCCGGGCTCCGCGGCCAGCGCGCGCTGGAAGTAATCTTCGGCGGAATCGAATGCCTGCACCCTGGCCGCAATCACGCCCAGCAGGTGAAGCGCGGCGGCGTCATCAGGCGCGCTGTCCAGCATCAGGCGCGCGGCGATTTCAGCGCCGGCCACGTCGTTGGTCTTGAAGGCGCGAATGGCGAAGGGCAGAAGGTCGACCATCCCTGAACCGCTAATGGAAACGGCGAATTTCGCAAGTTCCTCGCGGACCCCCGCGACTCACGCAGTTCCCGCTGTCATTTGTTGCGGCGCACAAAATCTGAAAATGGCGGCGTTCCGGGCAAAATGCGCCGGGGGTGGACGTCCGGCAAATGTCCGGGGCGGCAATGTTTTACTCCATCGCCAAATTCTGTTTATTTCCGGTACTTAAGGGGAGGGTCAGCCGTGCGTCACGCGCCACTGGACCCGCAACAAACAACACAGAGTTCTGCCTTATGAGATTGCCGGTTATCGCGCTTTTTGTCACTTGCATCGCGGCGCCTGCCTTCGCCGCCGAGGACCTGCAGAAACAGTTCGACGCGACGGTGAAGCCGTTCGTGGGCAAGTATTGCGTGGCCTGCCATTCGGGCGCCCAGCCGACGGCGCAGTTCGATCTCAAGTCCTACACCTCGGTCGACCAGGTGAAGGAAGACTTCCCCCGCTGGTCGCTGCTGGCCGACCGCCTGACGGCGCATGAAATGCCGCCCAAGCAGATGCCGCAGCCGCCCCAGCCGCTGGTGGACCAGATCATTTCCTTTGTGCACGACGTGCGCGGCGAGGAGATCAAGCGCCTGGGCGGCGATCCCGGCGTGGTGCTGGCGCGCCGCATGAGCAACGCCGAATATGACAATACCATCCGCGATCTGACCGGCCAGGACATGCGGATCGCGCGTACCTTCCCGGTCGATCCGGCCAACACGTCGGGCTTCGACAATTCCGGCGAGACGCTGACCATGTCGCCGGCGCTTTTGAACAAGTATCTGCAGGGCGCGCGCACCATCGCCGACCGCATGGTGCTGACCACCAGCGGCATCGATTTTGCGCCCCATGCCATGCGGGTGGAAACCGACCGCGAGAAATACTCGCTGCAGCGGATCATCGCCTTCTATGCCGCGCAGCCAACCGACATCTCGCAATATTTCGAGGCCGCCTGGCGCTATCGCTACCGCGCCGAGCTGGGCAAGCCCGCCGCCACGATTGCTTCGACCGCCGCCGACATGAAGCTCAGCGCCAAATATCTGCCGATGGTGTGGGCCATCCTGCACGACAAGGACGCGGTGGGCCCCGTCGCCAAGCTGCAAGCCATGTTCAACGCGCTGCCGGCGCCCGACTCCAAGAATGGCGCCGGTTCGATCGCCGTGAAGACCGCGGCGATGGAAAATTTCGTCACCCGCATCCGTGCCCATACCGCCATGCAGTTTTCCGCGCCGGTGGTGAAGGGCCTGCCGGGCCAGTCCGAGCCGCTGCACAATTGGCGCCTGGAGCAATACGCCCAGAACCACCGCAAGAGCGATCCGAACGCGCTGCGCGCCGCAAACGAGCCGGAAGCCCCGCTTGCGGACATCCCGAAATATCCGCCGCTGCATGAAGATGCCTCGCCGCGCTGGGCCAT
>JBBQBL010000238.1:0-3992 GCA_038317805.1 Micropepsales bacterium | reverse complement strand
ATAGCGCGGTGACGCCAGAAGACGGTCGACCTGTTTCTCGTAAGCGTCTTTCGATGTATCGGCCAGGAACGCCGCCTGCTCCTGCGGCGTGGGCGGCATGCCGGTCAGGTCCAGCGACACACGCCGCAACAATGCCGGCTTGTCCGCTTCGGGCGATGGCGACAGGCCTTCTTTTTCCAACCGCGCCAGGATGAATCGGTCCAGCGGCCGGCGCGCCCAGCCCTGATGCTTCACGGCGGGCAAGGCTTGCGGCTTGGGCGCGACGAAGGCCCAGTAATTTTGCCAGGGCGCCCCTTCCTCGATCCACTGTCTCAACAGCGCGATCTGGGCAGGCGCCAAGGGCTTGCCATGCAGCGGCATGCGCGTTTCCGGATCGCCCGATGTCACCCGCGCCATCAGTTCGGAGGCGCGCGGGCTTCCCGGCACCACGATGGGACGGCCCGACTTGGCCTTGCCCAGCACCTGTTCGCGATAGGAAAAGGACACGCCACCCGCCTGCTTCACCCCGCCATGGCAGGACATGCAGTTGGCATTGAAGATCGGTCGGATGTCGCGGTTGAAATCGATCTTGTGCGGATCGGTCGAGGATTTCAGCGTCAGGGTGCTGGCGACGATAGCCGCAGCGGTCGCGAGAACCGCCACCACGGCCAATGTCACCGGCTTTCCCATAAGCTTTCCCTGGACGCCGTCTGTCGCGGCTGCTTTTGCGGGTATTTTCACCCGCCCCAGTCAAAAAGCAACAACCGGCGAATTGGGAAAACCATTGCGGCGCAGCATATTACGCCGAATCGCTCACGTGGCCTTCAGCAGCACCTCCCGCAGCCGGTTGGCGACGATCACGTCCTCGCCCGGCTGCAGCATCCACACCCCGACAATCAGGGCGTCCTCGGCGTTGGGAAGCCCGGCCGAACCGGAACGGCGGCCCGTGGCCGGGTTGATCTCGATGGACGGCGTGCCGGCGCGCATCGCGGCGGCGACTTCCAGCGGCTTGATGCGAACCCTGCTCTGGTCGTAGCGGATGAGCAGATGCGGGATGGCATTGGCCAGCGGCGGCACGAATATCTCGCGCGTGATGCCCGGAACATCCTTCAGCCGGGCGGCGATGCGTTCGGCGCGGGCACGGAACTCCGCCTGCATCCCTTCATCGGTCTCAGACAGGAACCAGTCGATGGCGGCGACCATGCCGACGATCTGCTCCTTGGCCACCTTCATGCCCCGGCCCACGGTTTCATCGCGCGGGCTGCTGGACCAGGTGGCGGCCTCGATCAGATCCTTGCGGCCCAGCAGCAGCCCGGCATTCTGCGGCCCGCGAATGCCCTTGCCGCCCGAGAAGGTGACCAGGTCGAAGCCCATCTGGGTATAAGCCCAGAGGTTTGAGATGGGCGGCACGTCGGCGGCGGCATCGTTGAAGCAGGGCACGCCATGGGCATGGGCCACCCACACCCAGTCCTCGCGGCTGATCTGGCCGTGTTCGGCGGCGTTGAAGAAATGGCACATCACCGTCTTGGGGGTGAAGGCTTTCTCGTAATCGTCCAGCGTTTCGACTTCCACAAAACGGGTGCCGCAATTCCGGATGGCATGGTCATAGCCATAGCGATGGCCCTTCTGGATGATCACTTCGTTCTTCAGGCCGCTCACCTCCAGCGGCAGCAGGGGAACCGCCGCCCGGTTGCCCAGCGTCATGCAGGCGGCGGTGCCCAGGGTCAGCGCCGATGATGCGCCGGCCGTTACCATGGCCGCCTCGCATTTCAGGCGGCTGGCGATGTATTCGCCCGACTTCTGCTGCAGTTCGGCCAGCCGCACCGGACTGGTTGCCGCCAGGTCTACTGCCGCGCGGACCTGCGGCGGCATGGTCGAGGCGGTCAGCGCCGTATAGGTGCCGGCCGCATTGATGATCTTGGTGACGCCCAGCTTGTCGTAATAATCGACAGCGGGGACGGCGGCCTCTGCTGCGGGCGCGATGCCCGCCACCCCGCCGGCAGCCATCAGGTTGCGGGTCCAGGAAAAGAAGCTGCGGCGTGTTTTTGTCATTTCGTCCCCCGTTGGGCAGATGTTAATCCAGACATTGGGTTTGTGCTATGGATGCCGTCATGAGCGAATTGACCGATCTTTCCCTCCGTGACCTGTCGGCCGGTATCGCCGCCCGGGGCTTTTCGCCGGTGGACGTGGTGGAAGCGCATTTGGCGCGTATCGCGACGCTGGAGCCGCGCCTGCACGCCTTTGTCCATGTTCATGCCGCCGAGGCAAAGCTGGCCGCCGAGGCCGCCGACAAGGCGATCCGCTCAGGGCACGGGCTCGGACCGCTGCACGGCATTCCGATCGCGCTGAAGGATCTGGTGGAGTTCAAGGGCCATGTCACTACCCGCGGCTGCGCGGTGAATCGGATGCGGGTTTCCACTTACACCGCCACCCTGGCGCAGAAGCTTTTGGGCGCGGGCATGATCGTGCTGGGCAAGACCCATACGGTGGAATTCGCCTATGGCGCCTGGGGCACCAATGAACATATGGGCACGCCGTGGAATCCCTGGGATATGCAGACCCAGCGTACGCCGGGAGGATCATCCTCCGGCTCGGCCGTGGCGGTGGCGGCGCGCATGGCGCCCTGCGCCATCGGCACCGACACCGGCGGCTCGGTGCGTATTCCGGCGTCGTGGTGCGGCATTACCGGACTGAAGACGTCGGTGGGACGCATCAGCACCTATGGCGTACTGCCGCTCAGCCCCACCCTGGACACGCCAGGTCCATTCGCCCGCAGCGTGGAAGATTGCGCTATCCTGCTGGAAATTCTGGAAGGCCCTGATCCACACGATCCCCTAACCGCCGCCCTGCGGCCCAGCAATCCCATGCCGACATTGAAGCGCGGCGTGAAGGGCCTGAAGCTGGCCCGCCTACCCGATGCCGAGCGCAACGAATTCGATCCGGAAATACTGGCGGCGTTCGACCAATCACTGAAGGCATTGGCAGCCATGGGCGCAGAAATCGTGGAGCTGGCACCAGGCGGGCGCACCTTGCGCGAGAGCGGCGATCTGGTGGGCCGCATCATCTCCGCGGAAAGCTATCCCGACCTCGCCGAGCTCGTGGACTACGACACCCTGCCCCTGGACCAGGCAGTGCGGGCGCGGGTGCGCGCGGGCGCATCTATCTCCTCGCGCCAGTACCGCGACGTGCTGGCGGCGCGTGAGAAAGCCAAGGTGGAATTCGCAGCTCGTATCGACGGTATCGATGCCGTTCTCACGCCCAGCACCATGACTCCGGCCATTCCGCTGGACATGGTGGATCAGGCCAGTACCCCGGCCTTCTCCACCCGCTGGGCCAATTATCTCGACCTGTGCGGTCTTTCCCTGCCCAATGGCATGACCAAGGGCGGCTTGCCGCTGTCCTTGATGATCTCCTGCCGCAGCGGCGACGAAGCCATGGCGCTGCGTATCGGCTGGGCGCTGGAAAGCGTCACCGACTGGCAGAACAAGGCGCCGTCTCTTTAGAAAGCGACCTTGTCGCCGCCCTTCAAGGACAGGATCTGCCGTGCCTCGTCCGGCGTGGCAATGCTGCGGCCAAGGCCCTCGATGATCTGGCGCACCATGCGCACCTGTTCAGCGTTGGATTCCGCCAGCTTGCCCTTGCCGGCCCATAGCGAGTCTTCCAGACCCACGCGGACATTCCCGCCCATGGCCGCAGCCTGCGCGGCGATGGCGAGCTGGTTCTTGCCTGCGCCCAGCACCGACCATTTGTACTGATCGCCGAACAGCCGATCGGCCGTGCGCTTCATATGGAGCACGTCTTCAGGATGCGGGCCGATGCCGCCCAGGATGCCAAACACCGACTGGACAAACAAAGGCGCCTTGACCAATCCACGATCCAGGAAGTGCGCCAGGTTGTAGAGATGGGAAATATCATAGCACTCGAACTCAAAGCGGGTGCCGGCATCGCCGAGCTTGCGAAGCACGAACTCGATATCCGCAAAGCTGTTGCGGAACACCAGGTCGCGCGAGCCT
>JBBQBL010000237.1:0-4006 GCA_038317805.1 Micropepsales bacterium | reverse complement strand
TTCGACCAGGTGACGCGCGACCGCGCCGAAACCCTGGTGGGCGATATCCGCGCCTCTTTCCGCAAGGCCCATATCCCGCTGACCGACCTCAATGCCCATGGGGACACCGTCTCGGTGAGGGTGACCGACGCTTCGCGCCTGGCCGAAGCGCGTACCCTGCTGCAGAGCGTGAACCCGGCCATGACCGGTTCGGTGATGTCGGTGGGCGGCAAGCAATATGAGATGACCGAGTCGGATGGCGGCGTCTTCACCCTGCGCATGCTCGATGCCTACAAGGCCCAGACCCGCCAGCAGGTGATGGACCAGTCCATCGAAGTGGTGCGCCGGCGCATCGACGCGCTGGGCACCCGCGAGCCCAGTATTCAAAAGTCCGGCGAAGACCGCATCCTGGTGCAGGTGCCGGGCCTGCAGGATCCCACCCAGCTCAAGAAGATCGTGGGCAAGACCGCCAAGCTGAGCTTCCAGCTGGTCGACGAACAGGCCAACCCGATGGCCCAGGTGGCGCCGATCGGCGACGAAATCCTTCCGGTGCTGGACGACAAAAATAGGAATGCGCCGGCGCGCATGGTGGTGGTGCAGCGCCGGATCATGGTGGCGGGCGAACGGCTGGTCGACGCCCAGCCGGGCTTCGACCCCCAGACCGGTGCGCCGGTGGTGAATTTCCGCATGGACAGCGTGGGCGCGCGCCAGTTCGGCGATATCACCAAGGAACATGTCGGCCACCGCTTCGCCATCGTGCTGGACAAGCAGGTGATCACCGATCCGGTCATCAACAGCGTGATTTTGGGCGGTTCCGGCTACATCACCGGCAACTTCACGTCTCAGGGCGCCAACGACATGTCGATCCTGCTGCGCGCCGGCGCGCTGCCCGCGCCCTTGAAGCCGCTGGAGGAGCGCAGCGTCGGCGCCGAACTGGGCGCGGATTCCATCGCGGCCGGCCGGTATTCGGCAATGGCGGGCCTGGGGTTGGTCGCGCTGTTTATGATCCTGCGCTACGGCCTGTTCGGCCTGTTCGCCGATATCGCGCTGACCCTGAATGTGGTGCTGCTTCTGGCGGCGCTGACCGCGTTCGGCGCCACGCTCACCTTGCCCGGCATTGCCGGCATTGTGCTCACCATGGGTATGGCCGTGGACGCCAACGTGCTGATCTATGAGCGTATCCGCGAAGAGCAGCGCAATGGGCGTACCATGCTGGCGGCCATCGATACGGGCTTCCGCCGCGCCATGGCGACCATCATCGACGCCAACATGACCCATCTGATCGCCTCGCTGATCCTGTTCGAGCTGGGCACCGGCCCGATCCAGGGCTTTGCCGTGGCCCTTGGCGTGGGCATCATCACATCCTTCTTCACGTCGGTGATGGTGACGCGGCTGGTGGTGATCACCTGGCTGAATACGGTTCGCCCGCGCAAACTGACAATCTGACCCGTTCGCACCTGCATCAGGCGCGACAAAGCCGGATGCCTGGGCTACAGTTCCCGCCTCGAATCTGAGGGAGGGGATACATGGCTGCCTTTTTGGGAAATCTGCGCAATGTGGTGATTGCGAGCTTCGTGCTCGCCATTCTGCTGATCGGCGTCTATTGCGCCACGCAGGGTTACGATGGCCCGGCGTTTGAACTGTTCGTGCTGCGCTTCCTGCATATTACCTGCGGCGTGATGTGGATCGGCCTGCTCTGGTATTTCAACTTCGTCCAGATCCCGACCATGCCCAAGGTGCCGGCCGAACTGAAGGGCGGCGTGACGGGCTATATCGCGCCGTCAGCCCTGTTCTGGTTCCGCTGGGGCGCGATGGGCACCATCTTCTTCGGCATCGTGCTGGCGCTGCGCAACCATTACCTGCTGGAAGCCTATACGCTGGACCTCAGCGAAGGCTCCGCCGGTTGGCCGATGGTTCCCAAGTATCTGGCCATCGGCATCGGCATGTGGCTGGGCACCATCATGTGGTTCAACGTCTGGTTTGTGATCTGGCCCAACCAGCAAAAGGCCCTGAACATCGGTGGCAAGTTCTCCGATCTTCCGGCCGACCAGAAGGCCGCTGCGGCCAAGACCGCGATGGTCTTCAGCCGCATCAACACCCTGCTGTCGGTCCCCATGCTGTTCAGCATGGTGGCGGCGGGCCATCTGTACTGAGAGCGCTTTGACGCGCTAAGAAACAAAGGCCGTCCGCGAGGGCGGCCTTTTTCTTTGGGCTTTCATGGACGCCGCACTTCATATGGATGCTGCTTTGGCCAACCGCCTTGCCGCCTCGGTGCGCGCCGCCGATCCCGACCGCTATTTCAGCGCCCTGTTCGCGCCGGCGCCGCAGCGCCCCTTCCTGTTTGCACTTTATGCCTTCAATGCCGAGGTCGCCCGCATCGCCGAGACGGTGCGCGAACCCATGCTGGGCTCGATCAAGCTGGAATGGTGGCGCGAAACCGCCGAAGGCGCCGCCAAGGGCAATCCGCGCAACCATGATGTGGCCAAAGGACTGGCGGCGCTGTTCGCGCAGCGCCCTGTGGCGCTGGCCGATCTGGAAGCCATCATCGCCGTGCGCGCCTTTGATTCCTCCGCCGAGACGTTCGCCGATTTCGCCGCGCTGGAAACTTACGTCGACGCCACCAGCGGCGCGGTGATGCGGCTGGCGGCGGTCATTCTGGGCGGCGATCCGTCCGTGGTTCAGGAAGCCGGTCTTGCCTATGGCCTGGCCGGATTGGTGCGCGCGCTGCCATTCCACAGCAGCCGTCACAAGCTGTACCTGCCGCTGGATATCCTGTCGGCGTTGCACGTTACGCCGGACGAGTTCTTCCACCTGGAAAAGACCGACCCGCGACTGACCGCCGCCAAGCGGCAGGTGGGTTTGCGGGCGCGCGATCATTTCTTTGCCGCGCGCGCCGCGCCCAAACCGCGCGCCGCGCTGGCGTCCATTTTGCCCGCGGCCCTGGTGCCGGTCTATCTGCGCAAGATGGGCCGGGACGTGCCGATTCACCGTCGGCAAATGGCGCTGCTCAGTGCGGCGATGAAGAAGCGGTTATAGACCGCTCTCGCCGGCCGTGCCGCGCGGCTCGCCGCTCTTGTATTTCACGTCGCCATGGCTGACGCGGCGATAATCCTTGAGCTGCTTCTGGGCGACCAGAAAGGCTTCGTCCAGCACCGCATAGGCATCGGTCGCGGCCTTCTTGTGACCGCCATGGTTATATTCGCGGCTGACCACGATTTCCTTGCCCGGCACCCGCACCACGATATGCACGTCCGGCGGATTGCCGCTGGCCTTCTGGCTTTTGTGCGGCATCTCGATCACCACGCGGCAGCCGATGATGTGATCATGAAACTGCTCGAGCTTGTCGACATGCGCCTGCACCGACGCTTTCAGCGCGTCCGACGGCTCGACATTGTGGAAGGAAAGCTCGAGGGGGATATCCATGCTGTTTCCATTGCTGATGTTACAGGTATGGAAACGTACGGAAGTGCGCAGGGTTTCGTCCAGCCTATTCGGCAGCCTGCTTCTCGCCCAGCCAGCCCGCCAGATCCGTCAGCGCACGTGCACTCATGGCCAGCTTGCGGTCTTTCCCACGGATTTTCGCGGATTTGGGAAATTCCGGGAACAATCCGAAATTGACGTTCATGGGCTGGAACGTGCGCGCATCGGCGCCGCCGGTGATATGGGAGATAAGCGCGCCCAGCGCGGTGGTCGGCGGCGGCGGCAGATGCGGGGCGCCCAGCAGTTCGGCCGCCGCGAAACGCCCGGCCAGAAGGCCGATTGCGGCGCTTTCGACATAGCCTTCCACGCCGGTCACTTGCCCGGCAAAGCGCAGGTGCGGCTGCGCCTTCAATCGCAGCTGATCGTCCAGCAGGCGCGGTGAATTGATGAAGGTGTTGCGGTGCAGCCCGCCCAGCCGCGCGAACTGCGCATTCTCAATACCCGGAATGGTGCGGAAGATGCGCACCTGCTCGGCATGCTTCAGCTTGGTCTGGAAGCCCACCATGTTCCACAGGGTGCCCAGCTTGTTATCCTGGCGAAGTTGCAC
>JBBQBL010000236.1:0-4021 GCA_038317805.1 Micropepsales bacterium | reverse complement strand
CTCGGAGGCCACGCGCGCCGACGCCAACCGCCAGACCGAGCAGGTGGTGCGCGATACGTTGAGCGAGTTCTCCAAGAACGGGCCGACCCAGCAGGAACTGGACGACGCCAAGACCTATCTAACCGGCAGCTTCCCGCTGGCCTTTGCCTCCAACAGCGGCACGGCGGCTCAGCTGGGCGCTTTCCAGCGCCAGAATCTCGACATCGGCTATGTCGCCCGCCGCAATGCCATGATCCAGGCGGTGACCCTGGCCGATGTGAAGCGGGTGTCCAAAAAGCTGTTCGACCCGGCGCGGTTGACGGTGGTAATCGGCGGCAGCCCGGCCGATGGGCGCAGCGCCCCGCAAGTCCCGCGCCCGCCAGTCCGGCCATTGCCTGCGACACTGCCGCCGGGAACGCCCCCGCCGCCCGCGGGTAGTACCGTCACACCGGCGTCAAAACCCGCTGACAAGCCTTTGTCAGGCCCGGTGACGGCGCCCCAAGACGCCAAGAAGGCCGACAAAAAGCCCTAAAGCCTGTTGACGATCGGGCAGGCTGGGGGCGGTATCGCGAACCCCTCTGATAGAGTGCCCATATGTCAGACTCAAAATCCCCGCTGAACATTTCCCTCGACCTTGCACTGACCGGCAAGGGCGCTCCGCCCAAGGCGGTCTATGACGCTTCGCTGGCACGCGCCAACGATGCGCTGGACTGGCTGCGGGGCCAGCACAAATCCAAGGCGCTGGAGCTGCTGCAGATCCCCTCGCGCACCGACGATCTCAAAAAGGCGCAGACCCTGGCGGCGACCATCGGCAAGGGCATGAAGACCGTGGCGGTGCTGGGCATCGGCGGCTCCAGCCTGGGCGGCCAGGCGCTGACCGTGCTGAGCAAGAAATCCACCAAGCGCGCCTTTGTCGAATTCCACGACAATCCCGATCCGCTCAGCTGGCGCGGCGTGCTCAAGCGGGTGGACAAGGGCCTGGACATCACCAAGACCCATTTCATCTGCATCAGCAAGTCCGGCGGCACTGCCGAGACGCTGTCCCAGGTGCTGTCGGCGGAAGCGGCGCTGAAGAAGGCCGGTGTCAAGAATATCAAGAAGCACTTCACGATCATTACCGAGCCGCACAAGAGCCCGCTGCGCGATTTCGCGGAAAGCATCGGCGCGCCGACCCTGGATCATCCCACCGGCGTGGGTGGACGCTATTCGGTGCTGACCGTGGTGGGCCTGCTGCCCGCGTTGATGATGAAGCTGGACGCCAAGGCCCTGCGCAAGGGCGCGCAGGCGGTGCTGGACCAGACCTTGAATGCAAAGACCGCCGCGGACTCCGCCGTGGCGCGCGGCGCGGCGCTGCATCATGCCCTGGCGGAAGGCGGCAAGCTCGCCACCACCATCCTGTGGCCTTACGCTGACAAGCTGGCGATCTTCGGCGGCTGGTGGCGGCAATTGTGGGCCGAGAGCTTGGGCAAGGATGGCAAGGGCTCCACGCCGGTGTCGGTGCTGGGTCCGGTCGATCAGCACAGCCAGTTGCAGCTGTTTCGCGACGGGCCGGGCAACGCGCTGTTCACCATCATGACGGTGGATACCAAGGGCGAGGGCGCTTCGGTGCCCGCCGCCCGCGCCAAGCAGATCGGCGTGCCGTATCTGGCGGGCAAGACATTGGGCGATCTGGTGGATGCCGAAGCCCGCGCCACCGCGCAGACCTTGTTCAAGAATGGCCGCCCGGTGCGGATGATCCATATGCCCCGGGTGGACGAATTCGAAGTCGGCGCCTTGATGATGCACTTCATGCTGGAAACCATCGTCATGGGGAGACTCATGGGAGTGGATCCTTTCGATCAGCCGGGAGTCGAAGAGGCAAAAATCTTAACACGACAATATTTGGGAGAAGGCTGATGGTCCGGTCCGGCCCTTCGCTTCGCTTCGGGCGTTCGCGGCTCTCGCAGGTCCACCGGACCTGCTCGCGCGCTGCGCGCGCCGCCGCTCACCCATTTGATCAGCCTGGCGTGGAAGAAGCCAAGGTGCTGACCCGTCAATATCTCGCGGAAACCTGATGGCGATCCGGCGGCTTTCCGAAGGCACGGTCAACCGCATCGCCGCCGGCGAAGTGGTGGAGCGCCCCGCCGCCGCGATCAAGGAACTGGTCGAGAATGCGATGGATGCGGGCGCCACCCGCATCGACATCGCCGCCTCCAATGGCGGCGCCGATCTGCTGCTGGTGGAAGATGACGGCATCGGCATGAGCGCCGATGACCTGCGCCTGGCGATTGAGCGTCATGCCACCTCCAAGCTGCCGGTGCTGGGCGGCGAGGATGATCTCTCCCACATCGTCACCATGGGCTTTCGCGGCGAGGCGTTGCCCTCCATCGGGGCGGTGGCGCGTCTCAGCCTGACCAGCCGCATGGCCGGCACGGACGCGGCCGAGATCAAGGTGGATGGCGGCAAGATCGACGGTCCGCGCCCGGCCGCTTTCTTAGGCTCGGGCCAGCACGGCACCCGCGCCGAGGTGCGCGAACTGTTCTATGCGACCCCGGCACGGCTGAAATTCCTCAAATCCACCCGCTCCGAAGACCTGGCGATCACCGACATGGTCAAGCGGCTGGCCATGGCGCGGCCCGATATCGGCTTCACTTTGACTCTGGATGGGCGCCGCGCGCTGGATCTGGCCGCCGAGCCCGATTTGATGGACGGAAGGTTGCCGCGCCTGGCACGCATCATGGGCCGCGACTTCGGCGACAATGCCGCCCGCGTCGAAGCCGGCCGCGAAGGTATTTCGCTGTCCGGCTATGCCGGGCTGCCCACCTACAACCGCGCCAATGCCGCGATGCAGTTTCTGTTCGTCAATGGCCGCCCCGTGCGCGACAAGCTTTTGGTGGGGGCGGTGCGCGGCGCCTATGCCGATTTCCTGGCGCGCGACCGTCATCCGGCGCTGGCGCTGTTCCTGGATTGCGATCCCAGCTTCGTGGACGTGAATGTCCATCCGGCAAAGACCGAAGTGCGCTTCCGCGATGCCGGGCTGGTGCGCGGGCTGATCGTGGGGGCGCTGAAACACGCCATTGAAGCCAGCGGCCAGCGTGCCTCCACCACCGTGGCGTCTTCGGCGTTGGCCGCATTCCAGCGTCAGGCGCCATCACCGTTCAGTTCGCCCAACATTTTTTCCGGCGGCGGCATGCGCGAAGCGCCGGCGGCTTACGTGCCCAGTTCCGTCCCGATGTCAGTGCGGATGGAAGACGCGCCCATGGAATCTGTTGCCGATACGCCGCTGGGTGTCGCGCGGGCGCAGTTGCACGAAACCTATGTCGTGGCCCAGACCGCCGATGGCATCGTGATCGTGGACCAGCATGCCGCCCATGAGCGGCTGGTCTATGAGCGCATGAAAAAGGCGCTGGCCAATGGCGGCATCCATCGCCAGCCGCTGCTGATCCCCGAAGTGGTGGATCTCGATCCCTCGGAAGTCAGCCGCGTCAGCGCCCGTGCCGCCGAGCTGGCCGAACTGGGCCTGGTGATCGAGGCTTTCGGCCCCGATGCGGTGGTGGTGCGCGAAGTCCCCGCCATGCTGGGCAAGCTGGATGTGAAGGGGTTGGTGCGCGACCTGGCCGATGAGATTGCCGAAACCGGCAATGCCCTGTCGCTCAAGGAACGGCTGGAAGAAGTCTCCGGCACCCTGGCCTGTCACATGAGCGTGCGCGCCGGGCGGCGGCTGAATGCCGAAGAGATGAATGCGCTGTTGCGCGAGATGGAGGCCACGCCCCATTCCGACCAGTGCAATCACGGCCGTCCGACCTATGTCGAGCTGAAGCTGTCGGATATCGAAAAGTTATTCGGCCGGCGTTAAAAAGCGGAGCTTGGTCTCGCCATAGTCGCGTTCGTCCAGCAATGTGTAACCCGGTGCGTCAATCGTTTCGCTCGCGTTCGTCTCGGCTACCAGCAGTGCATTCCCCGCCAGCCAGCCGCCATCCTTCAGGCTTGCGAGCGCCTTGGGGATCAGCTCCTTGCGATAGGGCGGGTCCAGAAACACCAGGTTGAACGGCCCGCCCGCCGA
>JBBQBL010000235.1:0-4021 GCA_038317805.1 Micropepsales bacterium | reverse complement strand
GCGGGAGAATTTCCGCAAAGCCTTCCATGATTTCGCGCCCGAAAGGATCGCCCGTTATGGCGCACGCGACGTGGACCGGTTGCTGAAGAACGAAGGCATCATCCGCAGCCGCGCCAAGATCGAGGCCGCCATCAAGGGCGCCAGACTGTGGCTGGAGATCGAGGAGAAGGAAGCGGGCGGCTTCCATGACCTTATCTGGAAGCATGTCGGCGGCAAGCCGCAGGTCAACCAGTTCAAAAGCCGGGACAGGGTGCCGGCCCAGACGGAGATGAGCGAAGGGCTGGCCAAGGAACTCAAACAGCGCGGCTTCAATTTCTGCGGGCCCGTGATTGTCTATGCCTTTGCCCAGGCGGTCGGCATGGTCAATGACCATGTCACCACCTGTTTCCGGCATGCCGATTGCGCGAAGCTGGCGCGCAAGTGAAACCCGTCATTGTCTGGTTCCGCCAGGATTTGCGCCTGGCCGACAATCCGGCGCTGCGCGCGGCGGCCGCGAGCGGCGCCCCGCTGATCTGCCTGTTCGTGCTGGACGATCACGCGCCGGGCGACTGGGCATGGGGTGGCGCCTCGCGCTGGTGGCTGCATCATTCGCTGACGGCGCTGGACAAATCGCTGGATGGCAAACTGGTGCTGCGGCGGGGCGACAGTGCAAAAATCGTCAAATCACTGGCGAAGGACACGGGCGCGGACACGGTGATGTGGAACCGCTGTTATGAACCTTTCGCCGTGGAACGCGACACCGCGCTCAAGGCCGAACTGGCGAAGGCCGGTGTGACGGTGCAAAGCTTCAATGGGGCGCTGTTGCACGAGCCCTGGGCGCTGAAGACCAAGACGGGCGACAAACCGTTCCGGGTTTTCACGCCCTTCTGGAAGAGCATGCGGGCGCTGGACGTGGCCAAGCCGCTCCCTGCCCCGGGCCAACTTCGTCATCACAAGATCGAAAGCGACACGCTAAAAGACTGGAAGCTGCTGCCCACCCGGCCCGATTGGTCGAAAGGCTTTGACTGGACGCCGGGCGAGAAAGCGGCACATGACGCGCTGTATGATTTCCTGGGTGATGTTGGTGACTATGGCACCGCCCGCGATCTTCCCGATCGCGACGGCACCTCGCGGCTGTCGCCGCATTTGCATTGGGGTGAAATCTCGCCGCGCCAGATCTGGCATGCCGTCCGCGCGCGCAGTCACAGCCATGGCAGCGAGACCTTCCTGAAAGAACTGGGCTGGCGCGAATTCTGCGCCCAGCTGCTATTCCACAATCCAGAGCTTCCCACCCAGCCGCTGGACCAGCGCTTCGCCAAATTCCCATGGCGCAAAAGCCAAAAGGATTTCGAGGCCTGGACGAAGGGTCGGACCGGCATTCCCATCGTCGATGCCGGCATGCGCCAGCTATGGCAGACAGGCTGGATGCACAACCGGGTGCGGATGATCGTGGCCAGCCTGCTGATCAAGCATCTGGGCATTCACTGGCGCGAGGGCGAGCGGTGGTTCTGGGACACGCTGGTGGATGCGGACCTCGCCAGCAACAGCGCCAACTGGCAATGGGTGGCCGGCTGCGGCGCCGATGCCGCGCCCTTCTTCCGCATCTTCAATCCGGTCCTGCAGGGCAAGAAGTTCGATCCCAAGGGCGCCTATGTCCGGCGCTTTGTCCCGGAGTTGAAGGATGTGCCGGACAGGTTCGTCCATAATCCCTGGGACGCGCCGCAGCCGCCCGCCAATTACCCGAAGCCCATTGTGGATTTGGCCGCAGGCCGGACGCGCGCCCTCCAGGCCTTCCGAGCCTTGAAGCAGTAACTTCGGCCGTCTAGGTTCCGCTCATGCCCGAACAGATCAAAAAAGACGTCATCGCCGCCATCGGCAACACACCGCTGATACGCCTGCGCCAGGCCTCGGAAGCAACCGGCTGCGAGATTTTGGGCAAGGCCGAATTTCTCAATCCCGGCCAGTCGGTGAAGGATCGCGCCGCGTTGTTCATCATCCAGGATGCCGTGCGGCGGGGCGCGTTGCGTCCCGGCGGAACCATCGTGGAAGGCACCGCCGGCAATACCGGCATCGGGCTTGCCACTGTCGCCAATGCGCTGGGCTTCAAGACCGTCATCGTAATTCCGCAAACCCAAAGCCAGGAAAAGAAAGACGCGCTGCGTCTGCTGGGCGCCGAGCTGATCGAAGTGCCCGCCGTGCCTTACAAGGATCCCAACAATTACGTGAAGTTGTCGGGGCGGCTTGCAGAACAACTCGCCAAGACCGAACCGAATGGCGCGATCTGGGCCAACCAGTTCGACAATATCGCCAATCGCCAGGCCCATGTCGAAGGCACCGGTCCGGAAATCTGGGACCAGACCGGCGGCAAGATTCACGGCTTCACCTGTGCGGTGGGCAGCGGCGGCACCCTGGGCGGCGTCGCCATTGCATTAAAGTCGCGCAACAAAGCTATCCGCATCGCCGCCGCCGATCCGCTTGGAGCGGCGATCTATAGCTGGATCAAGACCGGCAAGCTGGAAAGCCACGGCTCTTCCATCACCGAAGGCATCGGCCAAGGCCGCGTGACCGCCAATCTGGAAGGCGCGCCGTTCGACGACGCCTATCAAATTCCGGACGAAGAAGCCTTGCCCATTGTGTTCGACCTGCTGGAGCATGAAGGCCTCTGCATGGGCGGCTCCACCGGCATCAACGTCGCCGCCGCCATCCGCATGGCCAAGGATATGGGCCCGGGGCACACCATCGTCACTGTGCTGTGCGACTATGGCAACCGTTACCAGTCCAAACTGTTCAATCCCGCCTTCCTGCGCGAAAAGGGTCTGCCGGTTCCGTCCTGGCTGGCGGAACAACGCAGCGCCATAGCGGTTCCGTATCTATGAGCAACCTGGTTTCCACCGAATGGCTGGCGGCGAACCTGGACAAGGTTCGCGTGGTGGATGCGTCCTGGTACATGCCTGGCGAGAAGCGCGAGCCGGCAAAAGAGTTTGAAGCGGGCCACATTCCCGGCGCGGTGTTCTTCGACATCGACGAGATTTCCGACCACACCACCGGCCTGCCCCACATGCTGCCGAAGCCGGGCGAATTTTCCGCTGCCGCCGGCAAGCTGGGGATTGGCAATGACCAGACGGTCGTGGCCTATGACGGCAGCGGCATCTTTTCAGCCCCGCGCCTGTGGTGGACCTTGAAGGCGATGGGCCACGACAATGTGAAAGTGCTGGATGGCGGCTTTCCCAAGTGGAAGCGCGAAGGCCGCGCTGTCGAAACCGGTTCGGCCCAGACCAAAGAGAAAGCCTTCACCGCCAATTTCCGCCCCGGCCTGAAGTGCGACTTCGAAGATGTGATGGGCATCGTGCAAGACAAGTCGGCCCAGATGGTGGATGCGCGCAGCGCGTCGCGCTTTACTGCCGAAGAAAAGGAACCCCGCGCGGGCTTGCGTTCCGGCCACATGCCGGGCGCGGCCAATGTCCATTTCCGTTCCCTGATCACGGCGGACGGCACCTACAAATCAAAGGATGAATTGCGCGCTGCGTTCGAAAAGGCGGGTGTGGATCCGGCAAAGCCCATCGTCACCACCTGCGGCTCGGGCATGACGGCCGCCATCCTGATGCTGGCGCTGGACGAGATCGGCGCCAGGGACATCGCGCTGTATGACGGCTCCTGGACCGAATGGGGTGGGCGTGATGAAGCACTGGTGGTAACGGGCTGATGGCGAAAGCGGCAGCGCGGCGCATCCCCATGACGGTGACGTTTCTGGAAATGAACGCCAAGCCTTCCGCCCTGCCGCCGCCCCAGCCGCGCGGCCGCTGCGCGCTGCTTCGCTGCGAAAAGCCGCCGGCGCATTTCTACCGCTATCTCTACGACACGATCGGCGCCGACTATTACTGGGTGGACCGCAAGAAGCTCGGTACCGAGGCGCTGGAAAAGGTGATCCACGACCCGCTGAACCAGCTGTTTGTGCTGTATGTCGAAGGCAATCCGGCCCCCGATTACCAGGCCATCAGCAAAGATAATCCCGAATCGATAGCAAATTGGCGACATTGGGCAC
>JBBQBL010000234.1:0-4070 GCA_038317805.1 Micropepsales bacterium | reverse complement strand
TGGTGGTGATGACGGGCGATGCGCCCATGGGTTTCATCGCCACCACCCTGCCGCCGCAGATCCCGGTGCTCAGGATTGACGGCTGGAGGGTGCAGCCCCGCGACGGCACCAAAATGACCCGCGACATGATGCGCCGGGTGGCGGCGCACATGGCGGGCGGCGGCGACCTCTATCTGATCGCCGAAGCCGCCGACATGGGCCGCGCTCGCACTGCCCTGGCCGACTATCGCCTGGCCATCCGCTGGTCGGAGTGCCAGCAATTCGATACAAATCTCATCGGCACCTATCAATGGTGCCCGCTTGCGAGGAAGTCGTGAAGATCGCGGTGCTGGTGCCCTGCTACAATGAGGAAGCCGCCATCGCCACGGTGGTGCGGGATTTTCGCGCCGCCCTGCCCGGCGCAGCCCTCTACGTCTATGACAACAATTCCAAGGACCAGACCGCGTCGCGGGCGCTGGCTGCCGGCGCGGTGGTGCGCAACGAATCGCGCCAGGGCAAGGGCAATGTGGTGCGCCGCATGTTTGCCGACATCGAGGCCGACATTTATGTGCTGGTGGACGGCGACGACACCTATGACGCGGGCGCCTCGCCCCGCATGATCTCCCAGATGATCGGCGAGGGCGCCGACCTTCTGACCGCCCGGCGCATTCACACCGACGCCGCCGCCTATCGCCCCGGCCATGTCCTGGGCAACCGGCTGCTGACAGGCCTGACCTCGCTTTTGTTCAACGTACATCTGTCGGACATGCTGAGCGGCTACCGGATATTCTCGCGGCGCTTTGTGAAAAGCTTTCCCTTCACCGCCGAGGGTTTCGCCATCGAGACCGAGCTGACCGTCCATGCCGTGCGGCTGATGATGCCCATGTCGGAGATGGACACACGCTACAAGGAGCGCCCGGTCGGTTCGGTGAGCAAGCTGAACACCTATCGCGACGGCTTCCGCATCCTGGGGACCATCGGCTATCTGGTGCGCGAGGAGCGGCCGCTGGTGTTCTTCGCCACCATCGCCTTTTTGTTCGCCGCCGTGGCGGTCTTCATCGGCGCCCCGGTGGTGTCCGACTATGTCCACACCGGGCTGGTGCCGCGCCTGCCCACCGCGGTGCTGGCCACCGGCCTGATGGTGATCGCGTTTCTGTCCCTGACCTGCGGCTTGATCCTGGACACGGTGACGCGCGGCCGCTGGGAAGCCAAGCGCATGGCCTATCTCGCCATTCCCGGTCCGCAAGACCTGGATGATGGTCCCTCTGGCTCTCGCCAACGCTCCCCGTGAACAGCCTGATCGCGGCCCTTTCGCGTCATGCCTTTGTGCGTTTCGCCATCATTGGCGGCCTGGGCTATTTCGTCGCCGCCGGAATCCTGGCCTTTTGCAGCGACGTGCTGAAGCTGGACTTCGCCGCCGCCAATGCCTTTTCCATTTTCCTGTCCATGTGTTTCACCTGGCTGGGCAACCGTTATTTCACCTTCCGGGAGCGGCGTGCGCGCGGCTTTTCCGGCATGGCGCAGGAATGGCTGAAATTCACCGGCGCCAATGCGGTGGGCGCGGTGGTGAATTACGCCACCGCGCTGCTTCTGGTGCATTACGCGCCCGAACCTTTTAACAACAAGTTCGTGGCCCAGGCCTGCGGCGTGCTGGCGGGCTTGATCTTCAATTTCACCTTGTCCAGCCGGATGGTGTTCCGAAAGCCCACGCCATGATCGCCCCTACGATCCATGCCTAGAGTTTTTTGGGCCGCGCTGCTGTTCGGTCTGGCGCTGGCGCCGCAGGCTCAGGCTGACTCCATGGTGCGCATCCGCAGCGAGGCCTGGACGGGGGCCGATGAGCGCGGCTATGGCGAATTCATTGCCGCCATCGGCCAGAGCAATTGCCGCACGGTGGATGGCTGCCTGCGAAGCGCCGGCAACCCCTTCCGCGCCAGCGACCCCGAAGGCGTGCGCTTTGAATCCGACTGCGCCGACCTGCCTTATGTCCTGCGCTTCTATTATGCCTGGAAGCGCGGACTGCCCTTTTCCTATGTCAGCGATGTCTCGCCCCGCGTGCGGTCGCGCGACATCCGCTACAGCCCGCAAGGCAATGTGGTGGAGGCGCACCGCGATGTCCTGACCGGCGAGAATGCGCTGGCGGTGATGGGCCGCCTGCGGGATGAAATCTCCTCGGCCACCTACCGCATCCATCCGCAACTGGACGGCAACGACCTGTATTCGCCGGCTGTTGCGCCGGGCGCCATTCGTCCCGGCACGGTGATCTATGATCCCAACGGACATCTGGCGGTGATCTGGAAGATCGAGACCGACGGCCGCATCCGCTATATCGACGCCCATCCCGACAACAGCCTGACCCGCGGCACCTATGACCTGCGCTTTGTGCGCTCGTCCCCTGGCATGGGCGCGGGCTTCAAGAACTGGCGCCCCAGCCGGCTGGCAGGCGCACGCCGCGCGCCCGATGGCGCGCTGCTGGGCGGGCGCATCCTGCTGGCGGCCAACGACCAGATCGCCGATTTCGCCCTCACCCAGTATTTTGGCACCGGCGCGGCACCCCAGGACCGGGACTGGAAGAGCGGGCTGTTCGAACTGAACGGTCAGGCAATGGAATATTACGACTATGTCCGCGCCCGGCTGGGCGGCGGGCGGTTGCGCTTCGATCCCTTGCGGGAGATCGCCGACATGGTCGCATCCAACTGCGCCGACCTTGGCTACCGGGCCGATGCGGTGACGGTTTCGCTGCAGGCCGGCCTGCAGAACCAGCCCGAGCCGGAACGGCTGCCTGCCAACATCTATGGCACCGAAGGCGACTGGGAGACTTTCTCCACGCCCTCGCGCGATGCCCGGCTCAAGACCGCCTTCAAGGAAGTGCGCGACAACGCCCAGCGCTTTTTGGAATTGTGGCGGGCCCGCGATCCGCGCCTGGTCTATGCCGGGGGCGATCTGGCGGGTGACATGGCCCGCGTCCATGCCCGCGCCGCCCAGGCCTGCAGCATCGGATATGTCCGCAGCGACGGGACAAGGGTGAGCTTCGGCTATGAGGAGGCAAGGCGGCGATTGTTCCGCCTGTCCTTCGATCCCTATCAATGCGTGGAGCGGCGTTGGGGCGCTTTGGGAGCCGAACTGGGCAGTTGCCGCGACGGGGCGCGCAAGCAGCGCTGGTATGACGCCCAGCAGCGTCTGCGCAACCAGATCGACCGCACCTATGAAGCGCGGATGGATTTCTCGTTGGAGGAACTGGAAGCGGGACGCGGCGGGGTGGCCACCGCGCCCGATACCGACACCAGCGCTTTCCTGGCCGCCCAGCAAGGCCGAGCCAATTAGCGCAAAGAAAAAGGGCGCCGAAACCGGCGCCCTTTTCCGTCAAACACTGTGACCCGAATTACTTGCGGGCGGCCAGCGACCAAAGATGGGCCACATTGGCGTCCTTGTCCGGGGTCTTGACCTTGTTGAAGGTGGCGATGGCGTCAGCCTTCTGGCCCGCGGCCAGATAGGCGTGGCCAAGGCGGATCTGGCCATTGGCCGCATCCTTCAGAGGCTTCTTGAGGCCAGCCTGAATCAGCGGGATGGCCTCCTTGGCCTTGCCCTGCCCGATCATGTTCTCGCCGGCCTTGACCAGGTCGTCGCCCATGGGAGCCGCCTGGGCGGCAGCGATGGTCTTGGCCTGGTTGGCGGCGGCGGCAGCAGCCTGGGTCTTGGCCAATGCCAACAGACGGTTGGAGCGGTCGTCGTTCAGAACCTTGGAGGCGATGCCCTTTTCGATATAGGTCTGGGCTTCGGCCGCATTGCCCAGCTGAAGCGCCAGCTGCGACAAGAGGGTGTAGTCGTCCTTGGTCTCGGTCGCGCCCACCATGTAGCGGATGCGGTTGATGTCGAGCGTGTTGTGGTCCGACAGACCGCGGGTGCGCTCGCTGCTTTTCAGCAGCAGCTTCCAGTATTCCGCCTTGCCCGAACGGGCAACCAGGCTTTCCAGCGCCGAATGCTGGGTGGCTTCGTCGCCGATTTCATAGGCGCAGCGCGCCTGCAGTTCCAGCGCGGTATCGCTGCCGCCAAGGGTCTTGGTGTAGCGCACGCAGCCGGCATAGTCGCCC
>JBBQBL010000233.1:0-4074 GCA_038317805.1 Micropepsales bacterium | reverse complement strand
CAACAGGCCGAACACAAGACTGCACCCGACCACCATGCCAAACCATCAAATCAACCCTTGCAATGCAGGAGCCATCCACACAGGACATGCGGGATGCTGATAAGGTGATAGGTAGTTTTGCATACTTTGGAAATTCTGCTTGGGAGCGCAATATTCTGGGAGTGCAGAAGGCGCCCTTGAATGTCCAGTCCAGAAGATGCTTTTCGGTTGGCTCAAAAGTTGCGCCAGAACGCTCTTGAGACAGAGTCTGAGGATTTCACAAAAAAATTCCTGGCTGCCGCCGAAGACCTTGAGCTGGCCGTCTGCGGAAAATGCCATCATGGCGAGGAAAATCCCTGCGGGAGGCCCGCATCGGGTTGCTTGCGGGAATAGAGCCCACGATAGGGCACCCCGCACATGTTTCTTGGCTCACGTGAAATCCCGGCAGGTGTCGGGTGAATGGCGCTTCTGGCGCAAAGCGGACGTTTGGCAGACCAGCATACTGCCCGCCCTCGTCGGCCCCGGTTTTTCACCTCGCCATCCCCGGAAAATGCATACACGCATGCCTAAACGAAGCGGGCCCTGACCGTCGTCCTGTTGATATCTGACAGCTTTGCGCACCCGGCAGCGGCAGCGGTCTGCAGCAGCTCTTGCTGCAAAATCTCGATCAGACGTCGTGCGCCGGCAGTTCCGAATGCCGCCAGCCCCCACCGTGTCGTCCGTCCTATCATGACAGCGCTGGCTCCAAGCGCGAGTGCTTTGAAGATATCTGCCCCGCGACGTATGCCGCTATCGAACAAGATGGGAATCCGGCCGTTCACCGCGGCCACGATCTCCGGCAATACCTCAAGCGTCGACGGACCGTAATCCATCGAGCGACCGCCGTGATTTGAGACGATAATCGCATCCGCGCCGTGTTCGATGGCCAGTTTGGCGTCGTCTGGCTCCATAATCCCTTTGATGATCAAGGGGCCTTTGATCATTTTCCGCATCTCGTCGATGTATTGCCACGTATACCAAAGGCGGCCGCCATTTAGCCGGTACCTTGCTGCCCCGGTAAGCGCTGTATCTCCAGCTCTGGCGCCAGAGCCAACCGTACGCGAGCGTCCGCCAAGGTTTCGATCTTGTTGTGTGCGCTCGTAATAGGATGCCTGCTGGTCAACGGTGACGACAATCCCGTTGACGCCGGCATTCTGATAGGCATCCATGACCCGCTGGGCGGCGGTTCGATTTTCCAAAGGATAAAATTGTCCCCACAACACGCCGCCTTGAGAGGCCGGCGCGACCTGGGCCACCGGTGTGCTGGTATTGATGCTCAGTATCATCGGCGTATTCGAGGCAGCGGTTGCCGCCTTGAACATCCCGGCTTCCCCTTCCGGGTGAAGGGGAATCATTGCCGCTGTCGGCGCAACAATGATTGGAAATTGCATCTTCACGCCAAGCAGTTCTGACGAAAGATCGACTTGCGAAGCCGGTATGGCAGGGCGCGCCGGCATGATATCGACCCAATCATAGGCTTGGCGATTGCGCCGAAGCGTGAACTCCGAACCATCGCCATGCGCTGTGTAGTCATACACCGGCAAAGGCACGTTACCGAAGAATATGGGCTCGAAGTCGAAGGCCGTCTGCATCTCCGCCAGGCTCAGCGCGCGGCGGTGCTCGCCCAGGGGCCTTGGATCAGCCTGTGCAACGGCGGAGGCCACTGGCGAGGCCGCCATAAATCCCGCCACGCGGGCAATTGCTTTGCGCCGGGACGGCTTTACGAGCCAGAAGCGTTCGATATCTGCCATCGCTTCGTTATCTCTAGGGGTGCTTATGCGTGCGCACTGGGGGCCATGTTGGGCGGATGATTGATCATGTGCGCGCCGCAGTCCATATCCAACATGCATCCTCCCTGAATCTGGTCCCCGCCCCGGCCATTTTCTCTCTTTTTCACTTGCCTAACGCGCGGCGAGCCACAATCTAGTCGCCATGCACAAACAGGATATGCACCCCAAGGTCACGGCGGTGCTGGGACCCACCAACACCGGCAAGACCTTCTTCGCCATCGAACGCATGCTGGCGCACAAGTCCGGCATGATCGGCCTGCCGCTGCGGCTGCTGGCGCGCGAGGTCTATGACCGCATCGTCAAGCTGCGCGGTGCGGGCGAAGTCGCCCTGATCACGGGCGAGGAAAAGATCGTCCCCAAACATCCGCGCTTCTTTGTCTGTACCGTGGAAGCCATGCCGCTGGACATCCCGGTGGCGTGCCTGGTGATCGACGAGATCCAGCTTTGCGCCGATCCCGAGCGCGGCCATGTCTTCACCGACCGGCTGCTGCATGCCCGCGGACAGGAAGAGACCTTGCTGCTGGGCAGCGACACGATGCGCGGCATCATCCAGCGCTTCATTCCCAAGGCATGGTTCGTCAGCCGGGCGCGTTTCTCGGACCTGGCTTACACCGGCCCCAGGAAGCTGACCCGCCTGCCCCGGCGTTCGGCGGTGGTGGGATTTTCGGCCGAAGATGTCTACGGCATCGCCGAAGTGATCCGCCGCCAGCGCGGCGGCGCCGCGGTTGTGCTGGGCGCGCTCAGTCCGCGCACCCGCAACGCGCAGGTCGAGCTCTATCAATCCGGCGACGTGGACTTCCTGGTGGCGACCGACGCCATCGGCATGGGCCTGAACATGGACGTGGACCATGTGGCCTTTGCGGCGCGCGACAAGTTCGACGGCGCGCGCATGCGGCCCCTGGCGCCGGCCGAGATCGGCCAGATCGCCGGCCGCGCCGGGCGCTACATGAATGACGGCACCTTCGGCGTCACCGGCGATTGCGAGCCCTTCGAGGACGAACTGGTGCAGCGGCTGGAAACCCACCGCTACGATCCGGTGCGGGTGCTGCAATGGCGTAACGGGTCGCTGGACTTTCGCAGTCTCGCCAAGCTGAACGAAAGCCTGGATGCGCCGCCGCCCGAACGCGGCCTGGTGCGGGCGCGCCCCGCCAGCGACGCGGTGGCGCTGCGTATCCTGTCGGCCGACGACGAGGTAACGGCGCTGGCCACGTCACGCGACCATGTGGTGCGGCTGTGGGATGTCTGCCAGTTGCCGGACTTCCGCAAACTTTCCACCGATGAGCATGTCAAGCTTGTGCGCAACATCTTCCTGTTCCTCAGCAAGGACGGCGCTATCCCGGATGACTGGCTGGCGCGCCAGATTGCCCGCGCCGATGTGGTGGAAGGCGATGTCGCCACCCTGTCAGGGCGACTGGCGCAGATCCGCACCTACACCTATGCCGCGCACCGCTCGGGCTGGACCCGCGACGGCGCGCATTGGCAAGGCATCACGCGCGCGGTGGAAGATCGCTTGTCGGACGCGCTGCATGAACGCCTGACCCAGCGCTTCATCGACCGGCGCACCTCCGTCCTGATGAAGCATCTGCGCGATGACGAGTTCGCCAGCCTGGCGCTGGACGAAGCCGGCGGCGTCTCCATCGGCGGCGAAGCGATCGGCAAGCTGGAAGGCTTCCGCTTTGTCCCCGATCCGCGCGCCGTCGGTATCCATGGCCGCACCTTGCGCGCCGCCGCCCTCAAGGGTCTGGAAAGCGAAATCGCCTCGCGCAGCATCGCGCTGGCCGCCGCCGAGGATGCCGCGATTACTCTCAGCGAACACGGCAAGCTTTGGTGGGACGGCGCCATTGTCGCCAAGCTTGCACCGGGCCCCTCGCCGCTTGCGCCCGTGGTGCAGATGCTGGCCGACGAGCATGTGAAAACCGAAGGCTTGCAGGCACGGCTGGACGCCTGGATGACAGCACGCATCGCCGCGCGGTTGGGACCGCTGCTGGCGCTGCGGGATGCCGCCGATGCCCGCACCGGCACACAAAGCGCCCTGCCCGGCGAAGCGCGCGGCATCGCTCACCAACTGGCCGAGAATTTTGGCAGCCTGGATCGTAAGACCTTGCCCTTGCCCGAGAAGATCGGGCCACAGATCCGCGCCCTGCGCCCCTTCGGCGTGTGGTTCGGGCGGCGCACTGTGTACCTGCCCAAGCTTCTGCGTCCCGACGCGGCGGGCCTGCTGACCTTGCTGTGGGGCGTGTGGACCAAGAAAGAATCTCCGCCTGCC
>JBBQBL010000232.1:0-4075 GCA_038317805.1 Micropepsales bacterium | reverse complement strand
GATATCGACAAACGGCGCCGACTTGCGGATCAGCTTTCCGGTCAGCCGGTTGACGATATAGACGATGCCGGTCTTGCCGGCATGCACGGCGGCCTGAACGGTGCGGCCCTTTTCATCCACCGTGTCGATCAGCACCACGGGCGCGCAGGCATCCAGGTCCCAGATGTCGTGCGCGACTTCCTGGTACCACCAGCGCAGCTTGCCGGTGCGGCTGTCGATGGCGACGATGGAGTCGGTATAGGCGTTGTCGCCCTTGCGGCTGGTGCCATCCAGGTCGGGGTTGGGATTGCCCACCGCGAACAGGATCAGGTTGTTCTTCACATCGATGGCCGGGGTATTCCACACCGAGCCGCCGCCATATTTCCAGCTGTCGCCGCTCCAGGTATTTCCGCCGGGCTGATCCGGCGCCGCGGTGGTGTTGAAGCGCCACACCAGCTTGCCGGTATTGGAATCCAGCGCCTGCAGGAAGCCGCGCGTCGGCCATTCGGCGCCGGCATTGCCCACCAGGATCAGGCCATTATGGGCGATGGGCGCCATGGTGAAGGAATAGAAGACGGCCGGCTGGGGCAGGACTTCGGCATGATCGGTTTTCCAGAGCAGCTTGCCGGTGCGCGCGTCCAGCGCCACGACATGACCGTCCAGCTGGGCGGAGAACACCTTGCCGTACGCCACCGCCACGCCGCGCGAGATCTGGCCGCAGCACAGGTTGGAATAGGCGAGGGTGGGGATGTAGGACCAGAGCTGTTTGCCGGTGACGGCGTCATAGGCCATCACCTTGTTGTCGGCGGTGCTCAAGTAAAGCACGCCGTCCACCGCGATGGCGGTGTTCTCGAAATTCTTGGTCACCCCGGTCTGCAGGATCGCGGTGGGCCGCAGCTTGCCGACATTCGACAGGTTGATGTCGGTGAGGGGCGAGAAGCGCTGGTTGTCATAGGTGCGTCCGTGCAGGATCCAGCCATCCTGCTTGTCCGCATCCAGCATCATCGCGTCGCTGATATCGACATTCTGGGTTGCGGCCTGGTTCAGGAAACTTTCCGGCTTGGCTGTGGAAGTGCCCACAGCAGCTGCGGCTTCACCGGCGCTGCCTTTCACCCCGGGCGTGGGCACCGGCTGCGGCGGCTGGCCCAGCGCGCTGCCGCAAAGGCCCAGGCACGCCACCGCCAGCAAAGCGATTGCGGATTTTCTCATGGCGAACTCCGAACGCGGGTTACGGCGTGATCTTGGCGTCTTTGGCCTCGGCCGAACCGGCAGCCAGCGCAGTGGCGCCGGCAGGATAGCCGTTCTGCTGCAGGATATAGGCGGTGACGGCGGCAAACTCTTCCGGATTCAAGGAGCCGGGTTCGGACTGCGGCATGGTGTTGGCGATCACGTCCAGCAAGGTCGCGGCCGTCAGGCTTTGCGCCGTGGCCATTTCGCCGAAGGGCGCGCCCTTCAACGCGGGAGCGGAGACGCCTTCCAGCGCCGTGCCGTGGCAGGCGGCGCAGGAGGAGACATAGACTTGAGCACCGGCCGAGGCCTGGGCGTCGGTATAAAGTGCGGGCTTGGCCGCCTGGGCAACGGCAGTGGCCAGCGGCGCCGCGGCGACGCACAGGACGGCGGAAACGAGCAGAAGCGGGCGATGCATGGCAGGTCCTTTGGGCGGGCTTCGGGAACGGCTTACGATAGCGGCAAGCCCCCGCATTGGCTAGCAAAGTTGCGCGCCCTGCGCCTATGCCGGATATTCCCGTCATGGATATGCAAGCCGTGCTGGAGCGGGCTTTTGCGCTGCATCAAAGCGGCCGTCTGGCGGAGGCCGAGCCGCTGTATCTGGACGTCCTGCGCGCCGCGCCGGGTGAATTCACCGCGCAGTTGCTGCTGGGAATCCTGTGCAGCCAGCAGGGACGCAACGCCCAGGCCCTGGAACTTCTGACCGCCGCCCTGGCCATCCATCCCGATTCGGACCTTGCGCTGCTCAACCACGGCAATGTGCTGGCGGCGATGGAGCGCGCCAGCGAAGCGCTGGCCAGTTATGACCGTGCCATCGCAGCACATCCGCGCCATGCCGATCTGCGCAATGCGCGCGGGTTGCTGCTGGTCAGCCTGCGGCATTTCCAGGAAGCGCTGGCCGACCTGGACGCGGCCATCGCGATCAATCCCGAATTTGCGCAGGCCTGGCACAATCGGGGCAATGCGCTGCAGGGGCTGGACCGGCTGGATGACGCGCTGGCCAGCTATGACCACGCGCTGGCGCTGAACCCGGCGCATGTGCAGAGCCACAATGCCTGCGCGCATGTGCTGCGCCGGCTGGGCCGGCTGGAGGAGGCCCTGGCCGCGAGCGATCGGGCGCTGGCGCTGGACGGCGAAAACGCACAGGGCTGGAACGACCGCGGCAATATCCTGCAGGACATGAACCGGCACCAGCACGCCATCCCGGCGTATGACCGCGCGCTCGTCCTGCGTCCGGGTTATCTGGACGCGCTGATCAATCGCGGCACCGCGCACCGGGATCTGCTGCGCTTCGCGGACGCGCTGGCTGATTTCGACCAGGTTTTATCCCGCGATGGCGGCCATGCGCTGGCGCACTGGTCCAAAGGCATCATCAAGCTGATGACCGGCGATCTGTCGGATGGCCTTGCTCTTTATGAATGGCGCAAGCGATTGGCCGTACCGATCGAAGCGCGCAATTATTCGCAGCCGCTTTGGACCGGCGTCGAAGATATCTCCGGGAAGACCCTGTTTTGCTACATCGAACAGGGCCTGGGCGACACCATCCTTTTCTTCCGTTATGCCCTGATGGCGCGCGCGCGGGGCGCACGCGTGATCCTGGCGGTGCAGGATCCGATTGCGCCACTGATGCGCGATGCCGGCGGCGATATCGAAATCCTGGGCAGTGCCGGCGTGCCGCCGGCCTTCGATTATCACTGCCCCCTGATGAGCCTGCCGCTGGCATTCGGCACAACGCGCCAGACCATTCCCGCGCCGATTCCGTACCTGAAAGCGCAAGCAGGGCGCGTCGAACACTGGCGCGCGCGCCTTGGCGCGCGCGGATTCAAGATCGGCATCTGCTGGCAGGGCGCCGCCAGTATTGCGAACCGCTCGTTTCCGCCTTCGCTGCTGGCGCCGATCTCCGACATGAAGGATGTGCGCCTGATAAGCCTGCAGAAGGGCGTTGTCACCGGGCAGCACCCCGGCCTGCGGGTGGAAACTCTGGGTGATGATTTCGACGCGGAAAACAAAGCCTTTCTCGACAGTGCTGCAGTGATGCAAGTGTTGGATCTGGTGATCACCCCGGACACATCGCTGGCGCATCTGGCCGGCGCGCTGGGATGCGAGGTGTGGGTTGCGCTCAAATTCGCGCCGGATTGGCGATGGTTTCTGGAATCCTCCGCAACGCCCTGGTATCCGCAAATGCGGTTGTTTCGTCAGCCAGCGCCCGGCGACTGGAAAAGCGTTTTTGCGCAAATGCAGACCGTGCTGCGCAGCGTTCATCTTCCTTAACGCGCATTAGGACAAATGAATCACCCGGGCGGCGGTCTCTGTGAAGCGGCAACCGGTCATCGCGCAGCGACGGGCGGACAATTTGTGGGCGTGACTTATATAATGGCAGTAACAGCAGCAGCCGGCGCCGACACTTTGTCAAAGTGTCTCAAAAAATGCGGGAAACGGGAATTTTTGCGCCGAACCGGCATCGGTCCTCAAAGTCATTGATGCGTCGCACAATATGAGGAGTTTCACGGCGTTGCAATTATGTGACGTTCAGATCTTTCCGTGCGCCTAATGCTCTGTTCCGTCGAATATTCTCTCGCTTGGCGTTGTGCACGTCTGCTAATCCACCGCCCAAGAAGTCGGCATCATGCCGGTAGAACAACCGTCCAGGGGGACTATGCCTATGAACTATGGATTGACGAAGACTCGCGTTCGCCTTGCTGGTGGCGCTGCCATTCTGGCGCTCACCGCCGGCGCCGCGATGGCGCAGGAAGGTGTCGAGCAAGTCGTCGTATCCTCGACCCGCCTTCAGAGCGCGGGCTTCGATGCCCCCACGCCCACCACGGTGATCAGCGCCGCTGACCTGGAATCCCAGGCCAAGCCGAGCGTG
>JBBQBL010000231.1:0-4087 GCA_038317805.1 Micropepsales bacterium | reverse complement strand
GATGGTGGACCGTTACCGCATCGCATTGGCGCAGCTGAACCCGGTGGTGGGCGACATCGCCGGCAACCTGGCGCGCGCCCGCGCTGCCCGGGCCAGGGCGATGGATGCCGACGTCATCCTGTTCTCCGAACTGTTCATTGTGGGCTATTCCCCCGAAGACCTGGTGCTGAAGCCGGCGTTGCAGGAAGACGCCCGCGCCGCAGTGGAAGAACTGGCGCGCGATACCGAAGATGGCGGCCCCGCCATCCTGATGGGCGCCCCCTGGGCCCTGCACGGCGAACTCTTCAATGCGGTGGCGGTGCTGGACGGCGGCAAAATCCAGGGCGTCACCTTCAAGTATGAGCTGCCCAATTACGGCGTGTTCGACGAGAAGCGCGTTTTCCATCGCGGGCCGACGCCGGAACCGGTGACGGTGCGCGGCGTGAAGCTGGGCATTCCGATCTGCGAGGATATCTGGAAGCAGGATGTCACCATCTGGCTGGCCGATGCGGGCGCCGAGATATTCTGCGTGCCCAACGGCTCGCCCTTCGAAGCCGGCAAGGAAGATGTGCGGTTGAAGCTGGCGGCCAGCCGCATTCACGAGACCGGCGTGCCGCTGATCTATCTCAACCAGCTCGGCGGCCAGGACGAGGTGGTCTATGATGGCGCCAGTTTTGTGCTGAATGCCGACGGGAAGATCGCGGTGGCGCTGCCGTCCTGGAACGAGCAGGTCACGATCACCGAATGGCAGCGCGATGGCAGCGGCAAATGGGTCTGTGCGCCGGGCGACACGTTTGTGGCGCAGGATCGCTCCAGCCAAGTTTACCACGCCATGGTGTTGGCGCTGCGCGACTATGTGAACAAGAACCGCTTTCCCGGCGTGGTGCTGGGACTGTCCGGCGGCATCGATTCGGCGTTGTCGGCGGCGGTGGCGGTGGATGCGCTGGGCGCGACCCGCGTGCGCTGCGTGATGCTGCCGTCGCGCTATACCAGCCGCGAGAGCCTGGAAGATGCTGACGCCTGCGCCCGGATGCTGGGTGTGACCTATGAGACGATCGAGATCGAACGCGCCGTCAAGGCGATGGGCGAAACATTGGCGGCGCCATTCGCCGGCACCAAGACAGACACAGCTGAGGAGAATATCCAGTCCCGCCTGCGCGGGGTGACCCTGATGGCGCTGTCCAACAAGTTTGGCCCCATGGTGCTGACCACCGGCAACAAGAGCGAGATGAGCGTGGGTTATGCCACTCTCTATGGTGATATGTGCGGCGGCTACAATGTGCTGAAGGACATTTACAAGACCGAGGTGTTCCGGCTTTCCCACTGGCGCAACCAGAACTCGCCGGCGGGCGCGCTGGGACCGCGGGGCCGCGTGATCCCGGAACGCATCATCGACAAGCCGCCCAGCGCCGAGCTTCGGCCCGACCAGACCGACCAGGATTCTCTGCCGCCTTACGATATCCTGGACGGTATTCTGGAATGCCTGGTGGAGCAGGAATGCAGCTTTGAGCAGACGGTGGCCAAGGGTTTTGACCCCGCCACGGTCAAGCGCATCGAGCATCTGCTCTATGTGTCCGAGTACAAGCGCCGCCAGGCGCCGCCGGGGGTGAAGATCAGCAGCCGCAATTTCGGCCGCGACCGCCGCTATCCCATCACCAACGCCTTCCGGGACGCGCGCTGATGGTTACCGTCCGCTTCGCACCGTCGCCGACCGGATTGCTGCATGCCGGCAATGCGCGCACCGCGCTGCTAAATTGGCTGTTCGCCAAAAAGGCGGGCGGCCGCTTCCTGCTGCGGATCGACGATACCGATGCGGCGCGTTCGACCAAGGCGTTTGAAGAGGCGATCTATCGCGACCTGGCCTGGCTGGGCCTGAGCCATGACGGCACCGATCGCCAGATCAACCGGCTGACCAAATACAGCGCCGCTTTTTACAGGCTGCAGGCGGCGGGTCTGGTCTATCCCTGTTTCGAGACCGAAGCGGAGCTGGATCGCCAGCGTTCGCGTCTGGCAGCGCGCAAGCTGCCACCGATCTACAACCGCGCCTCGCTGGAGCCGGCCAACAAGGCCAAATGGGAAGCCGAGGGGCGCAAACCGCATTGGCGCTTCAAGCTGTCGCGCAGCAAAGTCAGCTGGACCGACCTTGTGCGCGGCCCCGTGGAGATCGACACCGCCACCATGTCCGATCCGGTGCTGGTGCGCGAGGATGGCGCCTTTCTTTATACCCTGCCGTCGGTGGCCGACGATATCGACATGGCCATCACCCATGTGGTGCGCGGCGAGGATCATGTCACCAACACAGCCGCCCAGATTGAAATCTTCCAGGCGCTGGGCGGTCCCGTTCCGAAGTTCGCGCATTTCCCGCTGCTTGTCGGCGCGGGCGGCGAAGCGCTGAGCAAGCGGCTAGGTTCGCTGTCATTGGAAAGTCTGCGCGAGGCGGGGATAGAGCCGCTGGCTGTGGCGGCGTATCTGGCGAAGATCGGCACGTCCGATCCGGTGGAGCCGCGCCAGTCGCTGGGTGAGCTGGCCAGTGAATTCGATTTTGCCAAGATCGGCCGCGCGCCGGCGCATTTTGTGACCGAAGAATTGGAAGCATTGAACGCCAGGACCCTGCATGCCATGCCGTACAGCGCGGTGGCGGCGCGTGTCCCCCCAATAAATGGAATAAGCGGCGAAGCGTTCTGGGATGCCATCAAGCCGAACCTGACCAAGCTGTCCGATGCTGCCGGCATGGCCAGGCTGGTGACCGGCCCGGTGACCCCGGTGATTGAGGATGCGGGCCTGGCGGAAAAAGCTGCTGCGCTGCTGCCGCCCGAACCGTGGGACGAAGCCACCTGGGGCGCCTGGACCAAGGCGGTTTCCACGGAAACCGGGGCCAAGGGCAGGGGGCTGTTTCATCCGCTCCGGCTGGCGCTGACGGGTCTGGAGCATGGACCCGAACTCAAAAAACTGTTACCCCTGATCGGGCGCGACAAGTCCGTGGCGCGGCTCAAAGGGCAAACGGCGTGATCGTTTGGTGTCAGACCGGAATTCGAATTAGCGGCTAAATCTGCCGCCGCTTCCGTTTGCCTGACCTGTCCATCCCTTTTTCGAGCCTTGCCAATGTCCCTGCGCCTCTTCAACACCCTGACCAAGACCAAGGACGATTTTTCGCCCATCGATGCGAAGAATGTCCGCATGTATGTCTGCGGCCCCACGGTCTATGACTTCGCCCATATCGGCAATGCGCGCCCGGTCATCGTGTTCGATATTCTGTTTCGGCTGCTACGCCACACCTATGGCGACGCCCATGTCACCTATGTCCGCAACATCACCGACGTGGACGACAAGATCAACGAACGGGCCGCCCAGCGCGGCATCTCGATCCGCGAGCTGACCGAGGAGACCGCGCGCATCTATGAAGAAGACGTGGCGGCGCTGGGCAACTTGCCGCCGTCCGTGACGCCGCGCGCCACCGAGCATATTGCCCAAATGATCGCGATCATCGAGGAACTGATCGCGGCCGGGCATGCTTATGCCGCGCAAGGCCATGTGCTGTTCAACGTCTCGTCCAAGGCCGATTACGGCAAGCTGTCGCGCCGCAGCGTGGACGAGATGCTGGCCGGTGCGCGTGTGGAAGTAGCGCCCTACAAGCAGAACGCCATGGATTTCGTGCTGTGGAAGCCATCCGACGCGAATGTGCCCGGATGGGATTCGCCCTGGGGCCGCGGGCGTCCCGGCTGGCATATCGAATGCAGTGCGATGGCCGGCGAATATCTGGGCGACACCTTCGACATCCATGGTGGCGGCATCGACCTGCAATTTCCCCATCATGAAAACGAGATCGCCCAGAGCGAAGGCGCGCATCACGGCGCGCCGCTGGCCAAGGTCTGGATGCACAACGGCTTCCTGCAGGTGGAAGGCGAGAAAATGTCCAAGAGCCTGGGCAACTTCTTCACCATCGATTCCCTTTTGCGCAAAAAAGATTTTGGAAATAGGTCTTGGCCCGGTCCTGTCTTGCGGTTGACCATGTTGAAAACGCATTACCGCCGTCCGATCGATTGGACAATGGATAGTCTCGAAGAATCATTTATCGAGCTGCGAAACTGGTCGAACGCGCTATCCCATT
>JBBQBL010000230.1:0-4087 GCA_038317805.1 Micropepsales bacterium | reverse complement strand
CGCCGCTTTACCTGTTTCCCCCAGCCCTCGCAACACTGGGAATAATGCTGCGCAAACAGCGGGCTTTGCCTATACAGGCCTTTGGGCGGCCGTGGCGAAACTGGTAGACGCAGCAGATTTAGGTTCTGCCGGGCAACCGTGGGGGTTCAAGTCCCTCCGGCCGCACCATTTGCTGCCGATCGCCTCGATCGGCAGCAAATGCCAAGCCGGCCCGCGCGACAGCGGGTAAAGGGCCGGCGCGGCAGGCCAAGGCACCCGTTCGGATCAGGCCTGCCCGAACGGCTTCATATAGCTCCCGACGTCCCAGAACCGGCCGAATTTCCGGCCCACTTCCCGGTAGATACCCACCTCCTCGAAGCCGAAGGCCAGGTGCAGCCCGACCGAGGCCGCGTTGGGCAGGCTGATGCCGCCGAACACCCGGTGGATGTCCTCATCCTTGAGAGCGTCGAACAGGGTGGCGTAAAGCCGCCGGCCCAGTCCCAGGCCGCAGACTTCCGGCGACAGATAGATGCCGCCGGAAATGGTGGTGTCGTAGGCGGCGCGGTCCTTGTAGGGATGCGAACTGGCCCAACCCACCGCTTCGCCGTCCTTCACCGCGACGAAACACTGATAGCGGCCGGTCTGGGCAAAGCCGTCGAACCAGGCCCGGCGCTGTTGCAGGGTGCGCGGCTCGATGTCGAAGGTGACCGGCGTCTCGCGCACATAATAATTGTAGATGGCGAGCAGAGCCGGCAGATCGCACTCTTCCACCCGCCGGATGATCACTTCGCTCATAAGCTTAGACCCGTCAGCACCTCGGGCATCATTTCCGGCAGGTCCTCGGCGATCAAGCCGGGCCCGAAACGGTCGGCGGCATCGCCGTGCAACCAGGCGCCGCAGGCCGCGGCGTCGAAGGCATTCATGCGCCGGGCCAGAAGACCCGCGATCAGTCCGGCCAGCACATCCCCGGCCCCCGCCGTCGCCAGGCTGGGCGGCGCATTCGCGTTGATCGCGCACCTGCCGGATGGATCGGCGATCACCGTGTCGCCGCCCTTGAGCAGGATCACGCAGCCCGCACGCACACTGGCCTGGCGCACTGCATCGACCTTCGAGGCGCTGGCATCCAGCAGGGCCGGAAACAACCGCTCGAATTCCCCGGCATGGGGCGTGAGCACGCAAGCGTCATGCAGGCGATTGAACAGCGCTTCCGGATCATCCTTGAAAGAGGTCAGTGCATCGGCATCCAGCACGACGGCGGCGCCGCTTTTCAGCGCCACATCCACCAGCGCGCGGGTTTCTCCGCCCACGCCCAGACCGGGACCGATCACCAGCGCATTCATGCGCTGGTCGGCGAGGATTTCGGTGAGGCCTTCCGGGCCCTGGAATGGCTTGAGCATGATGGCGGTGAGATGGGCGGCATTCACCGCCACCGCATCAGGCGGCGAAGCAACACTGACCAGACCAGCCCCTACGCGCAGCGCCGCGCGCGCCGCCAGCCGCGCCGCACCCGTGGCATAGGCCGGGCCGCTGACCACCACGGCGTGGCCGCGGTCATATTTATGCGCCTGGGCGCGGGGCCAGGGAAATTGCCAGAGCGATGGGGTGTTTTCGTACAGCGTGGTATCGGCGGCGGCGCCCGGAATGCCGATATCGGCGACTACCACCTCGCCGCACAAGGCGCGGCCGGGGAGCAGCAGGTGCCCAGGCTTTTTGCGGAAGAAGGTGACGGTCAGCACGGCGGTGACATACCCCGCGCCGAGCGGCTGGCCGGTATCGCCGGAGACGCCGCTGGGAATATCGATCGCCACCACCGGCAGGCCGTTCAAGGCTTCGACCATCTGGGCCGGCGCGCCTTCCAGCGGCCGCGACAGTCCGGCGCCGAACAATCCGTCCACCACCAGCCGCGCACCGTCCAGCGCCGCCGGGGTCAGGGCGACGCGCGCGCCTTTCCAGCGCGCTGACATCTCGCCCGCATCGCCCTTGTGGTCGGCATCATGCGCCACCCGCACGGTGAAACCCTGCTCGTCCAGATGACGGGCCACGACAAAGCCGTCGCCGCCATTGTTGCCGGGGCCGCACAGCACGGTGACGGGGCACGGCTTGAAGCGCGCGGTGATTTCTTCGGCCACCGCGCGGCCGGCATTTTCCATCAACGTCAGCGACGGCGCACCATGATCCACCGCAAAGCTGTCGGCTTTTGCCATCTGCGCGGTGGTGAGGATCTCGCCGCTCATGCTTTGGCGAAGTATGTGTTCAGCCGGTCCAGCGACTGTTCGATCAGGGACTGCTGCTTGCAGAAGGCAAAGCGCACAAAGGTGTCGGGCGTGCCGCTCTTGAAGAAAGCCGACAGCGGGATCAGCGCCACGCCCGCCTCGCGGATCAGACGCTCGCAGAAGGCAAAGTCCTTCTCGTTGGTCAGCTTGGTGATTCCGGCGGTGAGGAAGTAAGTGCCTTCGCAGGGCTGCACTTCAAAGCCCAGCCCGGTCAGGCCGGCCGCCAGCACGTCCCGGTTCTTCTGCAGCCGCGCCGTCAGCGCCAGCGGGAAATCCATCTCATGGGTCAGGCCATGCGCCACGCCAAGCTGCAGCGCCGGCGAGGTGGTGAAGGTGAGGAACTGGTGCGCCTTGGTCACCACACTGACCAGTTCGCGCGGGCCGGTCACCCAGCCCACCTTCCAGCCGGTCAGCGAGAAAATCTTGCCCGCCGAACCGATGCGCAAAACGCGTTCGCGCATGCCGGGCAATGACGCCAGCGGGATATGGGCGCGGCCGTCGAACACCAGATGCTCGTAAACCTCGTCGCAGATCACAACGATGTTCGTGCCGGTCACCACCTTGGCCAGCACGTCGAGTTCTTCGCGGCTGAACACCCGGCCCGCCGGATTGTGCGGCGAGTTGATCAGGATGGCTTTCGTCTTGGGCGTGATGACGGCGCGCAGCGCCGCTTCGGTCAGCCGCCAGTGCGGCGGTCCCAGCTGGATTGCTTTCACAACCGCGCCGGCGGCTTCCGCCATCGGGCGGTAGGAATCATAAGTGGGTTCGATCATCACCACTTCATCGCCGACGCCCGCCATCGCCATCAGCGCGCCGGTGATCGCCTCAGTGCCGCCGGAGGTGATCAGCACTTCGTCTTCGGGGTCGTAAGTCAGGCCATAGAATTTGGCGCCATGCGCCGCCACCGCCTGGCGCAGTACCGCGAGCCCCTTGGAGGGCGGATACTGGTTGGGGCCATCGAGCAATTGCCTGGCCGCGACCTCGCGCAGCGAGATCGGGCCGTCCTGGTCCGGGAACCCCTGCCCCAGGTTGATGGCGTCGTGTTTCAACGCCAGCACGGTCATGTGCTGGAAGATGCTGGTGGGCAGGCTGGAAAAGACAGGATTGGGCATGGTGGCAATGTTTAGGGGAGCTTTCGTGTCCGGGCGAGCCCTCCGGTTGCTGCCCTCCCCAAGGCATTTGCGCCCAGACGACTATGGCGCTTTATTGTGCAATATGCCTATTTAATAGACTTTTATTGGAGACCTATAGACGGCTCATCCCCAAGCCATTGAACAGGCTGCGCTTTTTTTCGGCAAAAACCGGCACAACTCCTGCTAAAGCGTTAACGGAGCCGTGCCCATCCGGGCGCGCGGAGGAGCACATGAAGAAGATTGAAGCCATCATCAAGCCGTTCAAGCTGGATGAAGTGAAAGAAGCGCTGCAGGAAGTCGGAGTCCAGGGCATCACCGTGACCGAAGCCAAGGGCTTTGGCCGCCAGAAGGGCCATACCGAACTTTACCGGGGCGCCGAATATGTGGTGGATTTCCTGCCCAAGGTGAAGATCGAGATCGTCATCAACGAGGACCGCCAGGAAGCCGCCGTGGAAGCCATTCAGAAGGCTGCGCGAACGGGCCGCATCGGCGACGGCAAGATTTTCGTCCTCAATGTCGAGGAAGCCATCCGTATCCGTACCGGCGAGACCGGCGCGGACGCCATCTAGCACGAACACCGGGAGCGTCGGCGAGAGCCGGAGCGACCATCAATCAAGTTCAACGTTGAAGGGAAGACTGAACTATGGCCGACAAGAAGACGACTGCAGCCGACATCCACAAGCTGATCAAGGAAAAGGAAGT
>JBBQBL010000229.1:0-4145 GCA_038317805.1 Micropepsales bacterium | reverse complement strand
GACCGAACTGCACCGTGCCGATGCCCAGCCGGCGCGCCGCGCCCAGCCGTTCCACCTCGGTGATCGGCTTTTGGCGGACATGGGCGTTGATGGCACGCAGTGACGGACCGCTGTCCAGCAGCCGCAGTACATCGGGCAGTTTCGCTTCGCCCGCCGACACGTTCAAACGGGCATAGACGGCGCGCAGCATGTCCAGGTCGGCCGGCTCGTCCACGCTGATATGGTAGGGCAGCGGGCGCGCCAGCGGCGCCCAGGCCGGAACATGAACCGTCTTGACCGCATCGGGATGACGCTTGAAATAGCTGGTGACATGCTCGCGGGCGATCTCGTCCTCGCCCGCATGTGTGGCCAGCCAGTCCAGGGCGCGGCGGGAAAACACATCGGCGCCTTCATGGGCGCACAGCGCGCCCTCTTCCAGCTGGACGAAATCGCCATCTCCCAAGCCATCCACCAGATAGTCGATCAGGCCCGGATCGATCAGTGGTGCGTCACCGGTGATGCGCAGCAAGGTGTGCGCATCCGTCGCTTCCGCCGCCAGGCGGTAACGCTCCAGCACATTCTGCAAAGGACCCCGCACACAAACCACGCCCTGCCGCGCGCAGAATTGTTCAATGGCGTCGTCGTCAGGGTCGATGGAGGTGGCGACTGCGATCTTGTCCACCGTTCGACATTGCCCCAGCCGGTGAATGATGTGCCACAAAAGGGGCTGCCCAGCGACCGGGATCAACACCTTGCCCGGCAGGCGCGAGGAGCCCATGCGTGCCTGTATGACGGCGACGACGGGACCTGTCATCTAGGCTGGCGTCCAGCTTTCGCGCACATGCTTGAAGGGCCGCAGGCCGTCGGCCGGATCGGCGCGCCATTCCCGATCAGGCAGTTCGGCCGGCACCGGTTCCTTGAATCCCTTGCCGTCAGCCGTCAGGCCCAGGCGGATGCGGGCGATCACAGGCGCGATTTCGTCCGGCAGCCAGCAATGGCCGGTATGGTATTCCTCGCCAGTGCCGTCGAGATCAAGATGCAGCTCGATGGTTTCGGCGTTCCAGTGATGCACGGCGCGTTCGATGACGGCGGGTGAGCGCGAATGGTCCGACCAGCCGGTCTTGGCGCCGGTGGCGCGGCGGATCGTGTCGATGGCCGACAGGTTGGATTGCTCCGGCGGCGAGGGATAGGCGGAGACGCAGTGCAGGACGGTGACGTCCGTGGCGCCTGCGTTTTCCAACGTGGCGACCGCGGCTTTGATTTCCGGCATGATCGCCATGCCGGTCGAGATGATGACGGGCTTGTGGGTGGCGGCGCAAGCCTTCAGAAGATCGGTCCAGAGCAGCTCATAGGACGCCACCTTGTAGAAGGCGACATAGGGCTCAAGCTCCTTCACCGCGTCCAGATAGAAGGGCGTGCAGGAAAACTCCACGCCCTTTTCCTGGCAACGTTTGGCCAGCGGCGCCAGATGCTCCAGCGGCAATTCCCAGGCGACGCGTTTGCGATGCTGCGGGCTCCTGGCCAGGATTTCTGGGGCAAACAGCTGCGCCACGCGGAACAACTGGAATTTCACGGCGTCGAAACCGGCTTCGGCCGCGGCGTCCACAAAGGCGATGGAGCGGTCCAGGTCCTGGGCATGGTTGCTGGAGACTTCGGCAATGAACTTGACCATGTCAGGCCTCTACCAGGAATTCGACGCCGGCGACGGCTGCCTGCGCGGCGGACACCGCTTCTTCGCGGGTCGGCGCGCAGGAAATGACATAGCCGACGCGGGAAGGATGGTTTTCCAGGGTCGCCACCGCATCGCCGGGGCGCGCCCAGACATCCACCTTGCGGATATGATTGGCGTCCTGCGCGGCTTTCAGGCCACGGATTTCGCGGATGGTGCCGGGCGTGGGAAAGAAATAGCGCTGCGAGGTGGCCAGGTTGCGGGTGGGCGTGAAACGCGCCGGATCGACCGTGTTGCCCACCGCCATATCCACCAGGATATCGACGATATCGACACCGGTAGACCACGGCACCTTGTCGTAACAGAAATTGCCGCCCGACAGCCGCGCCGCGATCTCGATCACATAAGGCTTGCCGTCATCGCCGAAGATCATGTCGCCCTTGGCCGGACCCCAGTCGATTCCCAGGGCGCGGGAGGCTTTCTCGAATTCAGCTTCGACCGCGCGCTTGTCGGCATCGTTCAGAACGGTGGGTATATCGCCGCCATCCTCGACCATGAAGGGCACCGCATCGTCGAGACGAGCATAATTGCGATCGGCGAAGCCGGTGCAATAAAATTTGCCCGCATGAATCAAGCCTTCGGTGCTGATCTGCAGGCCGGTGACGAACTTCTCCGCGATCACTTCACCGGAATAGGAAAAGCCGCACGAATAATCGAACGCCGCCGCCAGATCCATGTCGGCGGTCAGGCGTTGCACGCCCCGGGCGCCGGAATTGTCCACCGGCTTAATGACGATGGGGAAACCGGCTTTTGCGATGAAGGCCTTGAGATCGGCCAGGCTGGTAATGCGCGCGAACAGCGGCACATTCACCCCCGCCTTTTGCAGCTTTTCCTTCATGCGCAGCTTGTGGACGCACAACTCCGCCACATCGACGGGAATATGACGCACGCCCAGGATTTCAGCGGCCGATGCCACCATGTGGGGAATGTCGCTGGCGATGGTCATCACACCGTCGATCCTGGAGGGATATTCCCGCACGAAATCGAGGATGGCGTACTTGTCGCGCGTGCTGACCAGATGAAACTCGTCGGCCATGACCCGGCCATCGGCCTTGGGATTCATGTCCAGCACCACCGTGCGGATGCCCTTGGACTTCGCGGCGGCGATGGCCGGAACCTGCTCCTTGCCGGCGCCCAGGATCAACAATGTCTTCATGACATCAGCATCCCGCCATTGATATTGAGCGTGTGGCCGGTGACATAGGCGGCGCCGTCGGACGCCAGGTACAGAACACCCGCGGCGATCTCTTCCGGTTCGGCGATGCGGCCCACCGGGATCTGCGCGGCTTTCTGCTTGCCGGCTTTGGATTTCAACTCTTTGCGGATCATGTCGGTGGCCACCAGCCCCGGCGCGATCGCGTTGGCGGTAATGCCGGAGGGCGAATACAGCCGCGCCAGCGAATGGGTCAAGTTGATCAGCCCGGCCTTGGCGGCGGCGTAGTGAACTTGGCGCATGCCGCCCCACTGCCCGCCGATGGAGGTGATGTTGATAATGCGCCCCCATTTCCTGGCCAGCATGCCCGGCAAAGCTTCTTGCGCGACGATGAAGGCACCGCGCAAGTTGACCGCCAGCATGCGGTCCCAGTCGGCATCGGTGATCGACTCGAACGGCTTTTCCTGCACCAGCGCGGCATTGTTCACAACGATGGCGATGTCCGCCTTGAAGTGCTTGCGGGCGGTAGCCATTGCGCGCTTGACCGAAGTGCGGCTGGAAATATCGATCTTGACGGCCAAAGCGCCGGAGAAAGCGGCCTGCAGCATCTGGGCGCCGGTGCGGTTGGAATTATACCCGCAGGCGACGCGATAGCCCGCATCCAGCAACGCCAGCGCCGCGGCGCGGCCGATACCGCTGCCTGCTCCCGTTACCAGCGCCAGTTTGGGCTTGGTCGCCATTCAGAACGACCATTCATTGGACATATCGTCCAATGTGTGGCCGCCCAGCAGCATGGGCAGCAGGTCTTCGGTAGGGTCGACATGGCAGTGGATCAGAACCGCACCCTTGCGCGACAGGGCCTCAGCGATCGTGCCTGCCATGCCGTCGGCAGAGGCGATGGAAACACTGTCGATGCCATAGGCCTTGGCGACGGCGGCAAAATCGGGATTGAATTTTTCGCCGGTGGTGGGATGCGACTTCCAGTTCTGGCGCTGGAACTGGGCCACGATGGACAGGGCATGGTTGTCCAGCACCACGATCTTGATATCGAGCTTGCGCTCCACGATGGTCGCCAACTCCTGGATGTTCATCTGCAGGCTGCCATCGCCGACAAAGCAGATCACCGTGGCATCCGGATTGGCAATCTTGGCGCCAATGGCGGCCGGAAGATCAAAACCCATGGTGCCATGACCTGAAGAGGTCAGCAGCGAGCGGTGCGGCGCATCGAAATCGAAATGGCGCGGCACCCAGACCTGATGCTGGCCGACGCCAGTGGTGACAATG
>JBBQBL010000228.1:0-4148 GCA_038317805.1 Micropepsales bacterium | reverse complement strand
CGTCACCACCGCCAACAGCCTGCACATGCCGCAGCCGCTGATGGACCGCATGGAGATCATCCGCATCCCCGGCTACACCGAGGATGAGAAGATCGAGATCGCCAAGCGCCACCTGATCCCCAAGCAGCGCAAGCAGCATGGACTGAAGGAAGAAGAGTGGAAGCTGACCGACGAGGGTGCGCGCGACCTGATCCGCTATTACAGCCGCGAAGCCGGCGTGCGTAACCTGGAACGCGAGATCGCCAACCTGGCCCGCAAGGCGGTGAAGGAGATCTTGTCCAAGAAGGCCAAGTCGGTCGAGGTGACGTCCGAAAATCTGGGCACCTATGCCGGCGTGCGCCGTCATCGCTTCGGCGAGGCCGAGCTGGAAGACCAGGTCGGCGTTGTCACCGGTCTGGCCTGGACGGAAGTGGGCGGCGAAACGCTGACCATCGAATCCGTGATGCTGCCCGGCAAGGGCCGCTTCCAGGCCACCGGCAAGCTCGGCGATGTGATGAAGGAATCGATCGACGCGGCGCGGTCCTATGTCCGCTCCAAGGCGACCAGCTTCGGCATCAAGCCGCCGCTGTTCGACAAGATCGACATTCACGTCCACGTCCCCGAAGGCGCCACCCCCAAGGATGGCCCTTCGGCGGGTCTTGCGATGGCCACGTCGATCATCTCGGCGATCACCGGGATCCCGATCCGCCGCGATGTGGCGATGACCGGCGAAGTGACCTTGCGCGGCCGTGCGCTGCCGATCGGCGGACTGAAGGAGAAACTGCTTGCTGCCCTGCGGGCGGGGATCACCACCGTGATCATCCCCAAGGACAATGAGAAGGACCTCGCCGAAGTCCCCGACAATGTGAAGACGGGGCTGAAGATCGTGCCCGTCGCCACCATGGGCGAAGTGCTGGCGGTGGCGCTCACGCGCCAGCCCGAAGCCATCGATTGGGTGGAACCCGAAGTGCCGGCAGCCTTGCCGATCACCGAGGGCGAGGACCCGGTCGTCACCCACTGACGGCCTTCCCGCGAAGAACAGGGGCCCGGACTATCCAGTCCGGGCCCTTTCTTTTGACCAATAATCGGGGGTTCCAAGCCAAAAATCGCCCGATTCCGCAGGTTTTCGCCTTTACGCGGCCAAGGCCTGACCCATAGAGTCTGTGACAGCGGGAGAAGAATCGCGTCACGGCGCCCCCGGCCCCCGGGCCGGTAGCGACCAGAGAAAAGGAACCTACGCCATGAACAAGAACGATCTCATCCAGAAGCTTTCGGATACCACGGGCCTGCCCAAGAACGACGCCGCCAAGGCCGTGGATGGGGTGTTCGATCTCATCGCCGCTTCGCTGAAGGCCGGTGACGAGGTTCGCCTGACCGGTTTTGGCGTGTTCGTGGTGGCGACCCGCGCCGGCGGCAAGGGACGCAATCCCCAGACCGGCGAAGAAATCACCATCAAGCCGTCCAAGCAGCCGCGCTTCCGCGCCGGCAAGCAGCTCAAGGACTCCCTGAACTGAATCCTCGCCTGAAATCCACGGTGTTGCCGCTGGCCTTGATCTGGCTGGCGGCACATGCGGCCCTGCTGGTCCTGATCCTCAGCCTCAAATTCCTGACCGCCAAGGCCGTGCTGCTGATGGCGATGGCGGGCGGTTTGCTGTGGCTCATGCTGGGGCGCAAGCCACGCCTTGCCTTGCCCCCGCCGCCCGGCATGGTATGAGGCCGCATCCGGGCGGTTAGCTCAGTTGGTAGAGCATATCGTTTACACCGATAGGGTCGGCGGTTCGAGCCCGTCACCGCCCACCATTATAAGCCGCGCGAAGGCGCGGCTTATGATGGTGCCCGAGCGGCGCTAGCGTCAGCGTAGCGCGGCGCAGGTGGCGGCAGTCCCGCTCAATTCCCTGACTTTCCCGTCATTCGCCAAAGCCGTTGCGCGGGACTAGGCTCCCGCCAACGATAAGGAAATGCCTTTGCGCTTTTTGCCCGTGATCCTGCTTTGCGTCCTGGGGCTTGCCGCCTGCAGCGGGCGGGCGCCGCCGCCGCCCTGGATGCGCGCTGCCGAAAAGCCGCGTGACGAGAATTATCACGGCGGCAATGCCGGGATGATCCTGAAATACGATGCCAATCATGACGGCGCCCTGACCCGCGACGAGCTGATCAAGGGGCTGAAGGCCGAGTTTGCCGTTCACGATACCAAGCACAATGGCTGCCTGGATCCCGAGCAGGCCGGCGACATCAATCAGGGCCGTGTGGATGCCGACCAGTCCACCGCCACACCGGTGATGGACTGGAACCAGGACGGCTGCATCGATTACACCGAATTTTCCGCCGCGCCTTATTCGCTGTTCGACCAGCTGGACGCCAATCACGATGGCAAGCTGGAACCCAAGGAATTGCAGCGCGGCGGCGCCGCCAAGCCCAAGGACCCCGATGCCGAGCCTGACACGGCACCGCCTCCGGACGGCGACGGCGGCGAGCGTCGCCCTGGACGCCGCGGCGGTGGTGAAGGCGGCCCGCCGGGCGGACCCGGCGGCGGCACACCGTAAAGCAAGCCAACTGCTTGACAGGGCAGGGGTACGCCCGTACATCGGCCCCCTTCGCGCGTCGCCCGCAAGGGAACCGCTGCGGGGGCGTAGCTCAGTTGGTTAGAGTGTCGGCCTGTCACGCCGAAGGTCGCGGGTTCGAGCCCCGTCGCTCCCGCCATTTCTTCTCAGAAATGGCCCAGTTTTTAAGAACCGTTCGCAGATAGCGGACGTGTATCCCACGGCTTTTCCGCCATGCGCCTTGTGTCGCGCAACCAACGGAATTTTCCTGTTTTTCTGCGGCGAATCTTCCTTTAAACCCGCGTTGCGCCGGGTCAGTGCCTGCCTATACTGCACCCGCGAAATAACACCGGTCCGGCTGTTGGGCGCCCAAAGCGCAAGGCCAAGGACCACGGGGCTTGGCGTATGGAAGATCTGCTGCTCGAGTATCTGCCGATCCTGATTTTCATCGGGCTGGCGGCTGTTCTGGGCGGCGTTCTGATCGTGGTGCCGCTGGTGATCGCGCCCAGCAAACCGGATCCTGAGAAATTGTCGGCTTATGAATGCGGCTTCCCCGCCTTTGGCGATGCGCGCATGAAGTTCGATGTGCGGTTCTATCTGGTCGCCATCCTGTTCATCATCTTCGATCTGGAAGTGGCGTTCCTGTTTCCCTGGGCGGTTACCTTGACAGCAACCGGCGCCTTCGCCTTCTGGTCCATGATGGTGTTCCTGGGCGTGCTGACGGTCGGCTTCATCTATGAATGGAAGAAAGGGGCGCTCGAATGGGAGTGATCCTGAACCCCAATGGCACGGCAGCCCGCGCCGGTGTTGAAGGCGCCGCGGCGTCCATCACCGACAATGATCCCTATTTCAAGGCGCTGCAGGCCGAAATGGCCGACAAGGGCTTTCTGCTCACCAGCTCCGAAGCGCTGGTGAACTGGGCCCGCACCGGCTCCTTGATGTGGATGACGTTCGGCCTGGCCTGCTGCGCGGTCGAGATGATGCAGGCTTCGATGCCGCGTTACGATCTCGAGCGTTTTGGCATCGCGCCGCGCGCTTCACCGCGCCAGAGCGACGTGATGATCGTGGCCGGCACCCTGACCAACAAGATGGCCCCGGCTCTACGCAAGGTCTATGACCAGATGCCCGAGCCGCGCTATGTCATCTCGATGGGAAGCTGCGCCAATGGCGGCGGCTATTATCATTATTCCTATGCCGTGGTGCGCGGCTGCGACCGCATCGTGCCGGTGGACATTTACGTGCCGGGCTGCCCGCCCACCGCCGAAGCGCTGGTTTACGGCATCCTGCTGCTGCAGCGAAAAATCCGCCGCACCGGCACGATCGAGCGCTGATCCATGAGCGACCTGGCTGTCTTAAGCGAAAGCATCAAATCGGCCCTGGGCGCCGCCGTTACAAGCGTCACGCTTGCGCGCGGCGAACTGACGGTTGATGTGGCGGCCGCCGACATTCTCAAGGTGATGGTGCATCTGCATAATGCGGGTGACTTCAAGATCCTGGTGGACCTGTGCGGCAGTGACTGGCCGCAGCGCGCCAAGCGGTTCGATGTCGTCTACCATCTTCTGTCGCTGACCAAGAACCAGCGCATCCGCGTGAAGACGCAGGTGGGTGAGGGCGAAAGCATTTCTTCCATCA
>JBBQBL010000227.1:0-4161 GCA_038317805.1 Micropepsales bacterium | reverse complement strand
CGCCAGTTCACGCCATGGTCGCGGCAGCGCCCCGCGACAAAGGCAATATTGGCCTCCATCTTGTCCAGATCCAGCAGCAGCGCCGGGGTATCGATGCTGTCCAGGTTCACTCGGCGGCTCTCCGCGCCAGGCGCAAGCGTTCGGTGCCCGCCATATCCAGTGCTCCATCGGCAGTGATCGACACGCCGTAATCGCGGGCGGCACTTTCGCGCGAGACTTTCTCGTCCAGCACGTCCTGCCACACCAGCTCGGGGCTTCGGGCATAGGCATCGCCCCAGCCCCCGCCGCCGGCCAGCTCGGCGCGATAGGTCTCGCCGCGCTTGAAGGTGCGCATGAACTTGCCCGGCAGGGCGCTGCGCTTGCCGTCCGCGTCGTGGAAGACATTGCCGGCATTGGCACCGGGGTTGCCGCCCTTCAGGCCATAGGGCTGGAATTTCTGGCGGTCGCTGCGAACCTGCAGCACCGCCTCGTCCACACCCGTCAGGCGGTATTCGCGCACCATGCCAAGGCCGCCGCGATATTTGCCGGCGCCGCAGCTATCCTGGCGGAAGCCATATTCCTCGATGCGGATGGGCTGTTCGCGCTCCACGATCTCCACCGGGGTGTTGGAATAATTCACCGCCAGCGACGACAGGGCATCGATGGCGTCCTTGTTGGGCCGCCCGCCCCAGGTGCCGAACAGGAATTCCAGCAGCACAAACGGCCGTCCCTCCGCGCGATAGCCAGCGATGGTGACGCCGAAATCGCCCTGCGCGCCGCAAGCGAACACTTTATCCGGCAACATGCGAGCCAAGGCGCCCCAGATGGCTTCGGTCACGCGCATCGAGGTGAGCCCGCGCGCCGCGACCGGCGCCGGCGATGTCGGATTGGCGATGGAGCCGGCTTGCGCGATCACCGTGATCGGCCGCATGAAGCCCGAATTGGTGGGAAGGCCCGGGTCCATCACCGAGCGCAAGCAGGCATAGACGCAGGACTGGGTCATGGCGATGGGCAGGTTGATCGAACCCTTCACCTGGGGCGAGGTGCCGGTGAAGTCCACCGTGATGTCGCTGCCCTTCTTGATGACTTTGGCGAAGATGCGGATGGCATCTTCGCTGAAACCGTCATCATCCAGGAAATCCTCGAACTCCCAGGTGCCGTCGGGGAAAGCCGCCAGCTCGGCGCGGGTCAGGGTTTCGGAATAATCCAGCAGGTTCGCCATGTCCGCGACAATGGCGTCGGCGCCATGCTTGGCGGCCAGCGCGATCAGGGCACGTTCGCCCCGTGTACAGGCGGCGATGGTCGCCTGCACGTCGCCGATCACGGTGTCGGGTACGCGCACATTCAGGCGAAGGATATCGATGAAGGTGTCGTCCGGCTTGCCCTGGGCGATGATGGGAAAGGGCGTAATGCGCAGGCCTTCCTGGTAGATCTCGGTATTGTCGCAGGCATTGCCGCCGGCGACGCGCCCGCCGATATCGGTCTGGTGACCGATGGCGGCGGCATAGGCGAGCAAGCGGCCTTCGAAGAAAATCGGCTTGAAAACAAAGATGTCCGGCAGGTGCAAGCCATTGCCGAGATAGGGATCGTTCAGCGCGAAAACGTCGCCGGGATGAATCTGTCCGGCGAACTTCTCCAGCACCGTGCTCAGGGTCGGCGGGAAAGATCCCATATGCACCGGCAGGCACAGGCCCTGGGCCACCAGGTTGCCCTGCGGGTCGAGCAGGCCGGTGGAAAAATCCATCGCCTCCTTGATGACCGAGGACCGGGCGGTGCGGATGACGGTGGCCGCCATTTCGTCCGCAATGGCCGCGAAGGCGTTCTTCATCAATTCCAGGCGGATCGCGTCCATTGCCATCAGGCTTTTCCATTCAGACGGATGCGCACCGTTCCGGCAATTGCGTGAACCTGGGCGTCCGGCGGCACGATGATGGTGGTGTCATACTCTTCCACGATCAGCGGGCCGGGTTGCGGAGTCTGAGTTAGATCGTTGCGGCGGATCACTTTGGTGGTCACCCATCCCGCCTGCGGGCCGAAATAGACCGGCCGCTCCACCGATGCGGCAACAGGCTTGCGCTTCAATGCCGACGGCGATGGCACATGATCCCAGCGCTCCAGGCTGCGAGCACGCAGGCGCAGATTGACGATCTGCACCCGCTCGGTGGGGTTGCAATAGCCATAGGTGCGGTCATGCTCGATATGGAATTGCGCCGCGGCAGCGGCCAGCACGGCGGGGGTGAGAACCCGTTCCTTGACGGCGATGCCCAGTTCCGAACTCTGGCCGGCATAACGCAGGTCCAGAGTGAATTGCAGTTCGCTCTTGTCCAGCGCCACGCCCTCGCCCGCCATCATGGCGGCAGCCTCCTCGAACAGTTTTTCCGCGCGCGCATTCAAGACGGCGCAATCGGCCTTGTCGATGTCGTACCAGCACACCGCAACCAGCCGGTGCTGGATGCGCGCGAACAACAGGCCCAGCGCACTGAACACGCCAGACGCCGGCGGGATGATGATCTCCGAAATGCCGGCATGGGCGGCCAGGGTGGCGCCATGCACCGCGCCATTGCCGCCGAACGCCACCATAGCGAAGTCCCCCGGCGAACGGCCGATCTCGCTGGACACCGACTGGATGGCGCGGGTCATGGCGGCATCGGCCACGGCATGAATGCCCCAGGCCGCTTCGTGCAGGTCCAGACCCAAAGGCCCGGCAACATGTTCGTGGATCGCCGCCTTGGCCGCATCGATGCTGATGGGCATGTCGCCGTCCAGCAGATGCGCGGGGTTCAGGAAACCCAGCACCACATTGGCATCGGTCACGGTGGGGCGGGTACCGCCCAGCGCGTAACAGGCCGGGCCCGGCGCAGCGCCGGCGCTGTCGGGACCGACGCGCAGCGCGCCGCCCTTGTCGATCCAGGCGAGACTGCCGCCGCCCGCGCCGATTTCGGCCAGGTCGATGGTGGGTGAGCGCACCAGATAGCCGCCGCCGCCCAGCAATCGCTGGCCGGCATTGATGCCGGCGCCCACTTCCATCTCATCGGTCAGGCGCGGCTCACCGCCTTCGATAAGACAGGCCTTGGCGGTGGTGCCGCCCATATCAAAGGCAATGATGTTGGCTTCGCCCAATATCTCGCCCAGTGCCGCTGCGCCGATGGCGCCAGCGGCGGGTCCCGATTCCACGCAGCGCGCGGGAAAGGCGCGCGCGATGTCGGCCTTGGCGATACCGCCGGAAGACTGCATCACCATCAGCGGGGCGCGGATGCCGATGCCGGCGATGCCCTCTTCGACCGAGGCCAGATAGGTATCGACCACCGGCTTGACGAAGGCGTTCACCACCGTGGTGCTGGTGCGTTCATATTCGCGGATCTCCGGCATCACCTGGTGGGAGGCGGAAATGGAAAGGCCGGGCGCATGCTGGCGCACCAGCGCCATGACGGCGCGCTCATGGGCGGGATTGAGATAGGAGTGCAGCAGGCAGATCGCCACCGAGTCCACATCCTGGCCGCGCATCTTCTCCAGCGCGGCGATCACCGAATCCGGGTTCAGCGGCGTCATCACCGCGCCATCCGCGCCTATGCGCTCTTCAATTTCGAAGCGCAGGCGGCGCGGCACCAGCGGCCGGGGCTTGTCCCAGTCCATGTTGTAGAGCTGAGGCATACGCAGGCGGGCGATCTCCAGCACGTCGCGGAAGCCCGCCGTGGTCAGCAGCGCCACCTTGGCGCCCTTGCCGGTCAGAAGCGCGTTGGTCGCCACGGTGAAGGCATGGACCAGACTGCCCACGGCGGCCGGGTCGATGGCGCCGTCCTCGAACAGGCGGGCCAGCCCGTCGGCGATGGCGCGGGAATAGTCGTCCGGGGTGGATAACAGCTTCAGGGTACGGGCCGAACCGTCCGATGCGGACACGACCAAATCCGTGAATGTGCCGCCCACATCGATGGCGATTCGATGGGCTCCGATGGTCATGTGTCTGGTGACTACCCCTGTTTGCGCCAGTGTGTCGGACGGAAACGAATGGGTCAAACCCGATTGTCCGCATACGGTCAAAAACCAGCTGATATTCTTCTGCAATATCAGTGGATTATTGCCACACCCTGCAGCAACGCATTAACACTGCAAAGCTGCCGCACCGCCCCTTTGCGGACGGCAAATCTGGGATACCCTCTGCGCCGTTCGGGGAGACAATAATGA